>DKEY01000168.1 GCA_002469305.1 Sulfurospirillum sp. UBA6810 | reverse complement strand
TTTCAGAGTATTTTGAAAAGTGTTTTAAAGAGACTTTTGGCTCGCACAAAAACATAGAAACAAAGGATTTGTTGTGGGCTTATGTTCAAAAATGTTACGATGAATATTTGAGTAATATTGAGTTAGAAAAGCTTGTAGAAAAGATTGAAAAAGTTTAAGCAAAGCTTTAATCTTATTGGACTACAATTTAGACTTAAAGTTGATAAGTGTATCAGCTAAATTCACACAAAAAGGAGTAAACCATGAAAAAAGGTTTTACTATGATCGAGTTGATCTTCGTGATCGTTATACTAGGTATCTTAGCAGCAGTTGCGGTTCCTAGACTTGCAGCAACAAGAGATGATGCTACAGCAGCAGCACTTAAAACTGATATAGGAACAGTTATTAATGCAGTGCCTTCTTGGTTTCAAGGTCAAAGAGTTGCTAGTATTTCAGGAGCTATGAGTATAGATACTAATAGATGGGTTAAAACGGCTAATGATGTTGAATATGTTTACACTGACAATATAAATGATACAATAACTTTTAGAATTGTTGATGCAAATAATTCTGCTAATGCATTAGCAGCAGCAGCTGTTACAGAAGCTGATCCAATTCCTACAGCCTATGCTTGGAATTTTCAACCATGGTTAGTTGTAGAAGTTGATAATAATGCAAGTGGTAATCAAGCAGATACTGATATAGTGCAAACTATGATGGACAGTTTAGGTGTAACTTCTTCTGCAGTTCCTTTAGCAGGAAACAGAGTTAGTTGGTAATTACTTGAAAAAAACGCTCAATTATAAGGCTGGATTTACTCCAGCCTTTACTATGGTTGAACTTATATTTGTTATCGTTGTTCTTGGTATCTTAGCAGCTGTTGCTATCCCAAGACTTGCAGCGAGTCGTGATGATGCTGTACTTGTCAAAGGCAAGTCTCAACTCTCAGCTATCAGAAGTGGTATAGCTTTAGTAAGGTCACAAAGACTTCTTCAAGGTCAAACACCATTTATCCCAAGAGTACTTGAGGGCAATACAACACAGACTGCAGCCCAAGCAACTACACTTTTCTTTGGTGGAGCTGATGGCAATATCTTAGAGTATGCACTTCCTGCACGTAATAGCGACGGCAATTGGAGAAAAACAAGTGCCAATACAGCAGATCCAATTATCTACCAATTTAATCTTAATGGCACTGATGTTCAGTTTAACTATACTCCTGCTACTGGTACCTTTGATTGTAACCACGCGGATACAAATTGCCAAAATTTAGCGGAGTAATCTATACTGCACTACTTAGTTTCACTCCTAAATTCTCCTCTCTCACCTCTTACTTATGAGAGTGAAAAAAGTTTATATGTAGGTTCTATCGTACAAGTTACACTTAACAAAAAAGAGGCTTTGGGTGTGGTACTTAAAGCTGTAGAGAAACCAGAGTTTACATGTGAACTTATCCAAGAGGTAAAAACCCAAAATTTTTCAAATACTACCCTTGAGATTGCCAAATTTATTTCAGAGTACTATATCTGTTCACTTGGTGAAGCACTTGGCCTTTTTACACCTTTACATGTAAGAAAAAAAGAGGCTTCAAAAAATGTTAGCTTAGCAGTTGAACTCTCAGCCAAACAGACAAAAGCCTTAGAGTTTATAAATACTCATGAAAAAACTCTTTTATTTGGTGATACAGGAAGTGGAAAAACAGAAGTCTATATAAAAGCGATGCAAGAGTGTCTAAATGGTGGCAAAAGCGCACTTCTTTTGATGCCTGAAATCGGTTTGACTCCACAGATGAAAAAAAGACTCAAGTCTCACTTTGGTTCACTTGTTGCCATCTGGCACTCTAAAATCACCAAAAAAGCAAAAGAGAGTGTCATAGAAGAGATAGAAGAGGGAAAAGTTCGTATCATCGCTGGTACGCGTTCAGCTCTTTTTTTACCCCTAAGTGATGTTGGACTTATCGTAGTAGATGAAGAGCATGATGATAGCTACAAGTCAAACTCTCGTCCACGCTACAATGCCAAAGATTTAGCACATTTAGTAGCTAAAAAATACTCTGCAAAGTTGATTTTAGGCAGTGCAACCCCCTCTGCAAGTAGTTTTAAAAATACTCCCTACTTTAGACTTGATGAGACATTTCATAAAAGCTCAAAAAAGATAACCTATGAAGATGCACACAATGAACTGAGTGAGGCACTGTTTTCTAAGATTTATACGTATCTTGAGCAAAAAAAGCAGATAGTTGTTTTTTTACCAACACGTGCAAACTTTAAGTATATCGCTTGTCGTGATTGTGGACAAAATGTCCTTTGTCCTTTTTGTTCTGTGGGTATGAGTTTACACAGTGCAAAAAATGCTCTTGTATGTCACTACTGCAACTATACACAACGTATCCCACAGGTTTGTCCTGAGTGTGGATGTGAAGACATCGTAGCTAAAAGAATAGGAACAGCCGAAGTAGTTTTACGACTAAAAGAAGCCTTTCCTAATGCAGTGATAGAAAAATTTGATAGAGATGAAATAACAACGGCAAATAAGCTTAAAGACAAACTCAAAAGATTTAATGACAACAGTATAGATATCTTAGTTGGCACGCAGATGCTTGCCAAAGGACATGACTATCACAATGTAGGTTTAAGTATCGTTATGGGTATCGATACTATCCTCAATATCCCAGATTTTCGCTCGCGTGAACGCGCGCTTTCTCTCATCATCCAAATAGCAGGACGTTCAGGGCGCAGTGGCAAAGGCGAAGTTTATATCCAAAGTAAAAACAGTGAGCTTTGGAGCAAATATATCAACAATTATGAAATATTTTTACGTGAAGAGTTGGCATTTAGAGAGGAGTTATATCCTCCTTTTAAAAAGCTAGTAAAAGTTTTAGTTGCACACAAAAAAGATGAGAGGGCAAGTGCTATTATGGATGAGATAAAAAAGCTTACATGTAAGTTTCCAACCCTTGAAGTTGTGGGTTATGGAAAAGCAGATGTAGAAAAAATCGCAGGCAAATACAGATACAATATGCTTCTTCGTTCAAACGATATAAAAGCACTTTTGCAGTTTGCACACAGTGCTAAAAAATTCCCAGTGGAGATAGACGTAGATCCTTTATCCTTCTCTTAAATCTTTTTTTGTATAATCTCTTGTTACAAAATAAACCATAAAATTTATGTTCATAAACTTTTTACATCATTCTCAAAATTACATCCTTGTAATTTTTCCGAGGGATGACTCTGAAAAATCTTCCTGATTTTTTTACAGAGCCATAACCCGTAAAAAGCTTATTTAAAAATTTTTATATAAGTAAAATGGATAGTTAAATGATACAAAGATACCCTACAAACAAGATATATGTTGGTAATGTTCCTATCGGTGGAGATGCTGATATCCCAGTACAATCTATGACATTTTCAAAGACGCATGATGTTGCATCTACGGTTGAACAGATAAGAAGGCTTCATTTTGCAGGGTGTGATATCGTGCGTGTTGCCGTTCCTGATTATGAAGATGCACACGCGCTCAAATCTATAAAAGAGCAGATAAAACTTCCCCTTGTCGCTGACATCCACTTTAACTACCGCTTAGCTCTCATCGCTGCACAAGTTGTGGATTGTATCCGCATAAATCCAGGTAATATCGGCGAAAAAAGCAGAGTAAAAGAGGTCGTAAAAGCTTGTAGTGAACGCAATATCCCAATACGCATAGGTGTGAACTCTGGAAGTTTGGAAAAAGAGTTTGATACAAAGTATGGACCAACTTCAAAAGGGATGGTTGAATCAGCACTTTATAACATCAAATACCTTGAGGATTTAGGTTTTACAAACTTAAAAGTCTCATTAAAAGCAAGCGATGTTGAACGGACTGTTGAAGCGTATCGTATGTTACGTCCTCTCACTTCTCATCCTTTTCATTTAGGTGTTACTGAAGCTGGAACACTGTTTCACTCCACTGTCAAATCTTCCATAGCTCTTGGGACACTTTTGCTTGAAGGTATTGGTGATACGATGAGAGTTTCTATCACAGGAGAGCTTGAGGAAGAGATAAATGTTGCCCGTGCTATTTTAAAAGATAGTGGTGTTGCAAAAGGTGGTGTTAACATCATCTCATGCCCTACATGTGGACGCATCGAGGCTGATTTGGTAAAAGCGGTAGCTCAGGTAGAAGAGCGAACAAAGCATATAAAAGCACCTCTCAATATCTCTGTCATGGGTTGTGTAGTCAATGCCATAGGAGAAGCAAAACACGCTGATGTTGCTATCGCTTATGGAAAGGGGCAAGGGCTTGTTATGAGAAGTGGAGAGATAGTAGCAAAACTCAAAGAAGAAGAGTTGGTTGAGAGATTTTTAGAAGAAGTAGAAAAAGCAGCAAAAGAGATGCAAAACAATGGATAATCTACACAATATAAACATAGAACGCTCTGTTTTAAGCTCTATTCTTTTTAATCCATCTAGTTATGAAGATGTGGCTGCTGTTGTAAAAGCTAAAGATTTTTATCTACCATCGCATAAGTATATATTTGAAGCGATGGAAGAGTGTGAACGTGATGACTTACCGATAGATGAAGAGTTTATAAAAAAGAAGCTGAACCAAAGTGGTAGGTTTGATGAGGAAGCTATGCTTGAAATCCTCTCGACAAATCCACTACCATCGGTTAAAGCTTATATCGAAGAGATACGTGAAAAGTCAATCAAGCGAGATTTGATAAAACTTACAGCTGATATAAAAGAAGTAGCTGTGGATAAGGATTTGCCATCAAATGAAGTAGTGGATTTGGTGCAGCAAAAACTCTATCAGATAACAGCAGATAGTGGCAGCAAAGAGTTTCGTGAATCTCCTGAGATGACTCATGCAACCATAGAGCATATCTTGGAGATGAAAAAAAGAGGAAACTCTGGAGTTGTAGGACTTGATAGTGGGTTTTCTGAGATAAATAGACTTACAACTGGTTTTGGAGCTGGAGATTTGATTATCGTTGCGGCAAGACCAGCGATGGGAAAAACCGCATTTTGTCTTAACTTGGCTCAAAAAGCGCTTGATGATAACAAAGGTGTTGCGATATTTTCTCTTGAAATGCCAGCTGAACAGTTGATGTTAAGGATGCTTAGTGCAAAGACCTCTATCCCTTTGCAAAAACTCAAAGTAGGAAATATGACTGATGATGAGTGGAGTAGGTTAAATGCTGCTGCTAGTACTATGGGGGAAAAAAAGTTTTTTGTTGATGATAATGGAAATGTCAATATCCACAATGTAAGAGCGAAGCTTAGAAAACTCAAAAGCCAACATCCTGAGATATCTTTGTGTGTGATTGACTACTTGCAGCTTATGAGTTCAAGCGGAAATAGAGATAGACACTTAGAAGTGAGTGATATCAGTAGAGGGTTGAAACTCCTCGCTCGTGAGTTGAGTATCCCTATCATCGCACTCTCTCAGCTAAACCGCGGTTTGGAGAGTAGAAGTGATAAAAGACCGATGCTTAGTGACTTAAGAGAGTCTGGCGCGATAGAACAAGATGCAGATATGATTATGTTTGTTTATCGTGATGATGTTTATCGTATGCGAGAAGAGAAAGAGAAAGAACAAAAAGCCAGAACAGAGGGCAAAGAGTACAAGAGTAACTTTTTTGATAAACCTGAAGAAAATGCGGAAGTCATTATAGGCAAAAACAGAAATGGTCCTGTTGGTGTGGCAAACCTTGTTTTTCAAAAAGCTTGTACAAGATTTGTTGATGCAGGAGGTATTCCTGTAGAGATAGTTTACAATGACTCAAACATGGATGCAAGAGAGGGGAAAATAGATATCCCATCATTTTGATGGAAACTGTTCCCCTTTTTCTCAATAAAAGAGAGTTGCTTTTTTCTTTGATAGCTCTCTTTTGTCTTTTTATACTTTCATTCTCTTATGAGTTTTATAAGTATGAAAAGTTAGTTCAAAACCCAACTTTTTATACGCAAGCACAAGTCCTCTCTGTGACAAAAAAACTTTCAA
>DKEY01000118.1:5057-5232 GCA_002469305.1 Sulfurospirillum sp. UBA6810 | reverse complement strand
TATGCTTTTGGATTTCTAAGATCTAGGTAGCGGTACTTTAGTCTTACATCTTCACCAACACTATTGTCACCGATAACAAATGGCACAGGTTCACTAGCATTTTCTATGATAAGCTCTTCTACTACTATCTCAATCTTACCAGTTTTTAATTTTGGATTTTCAAGTCCTTCACCTC
>DKEY01000118.1:187-4965 GCA_002469305.1 Sulfurospirillum sp. UBA6810 | reverse complement strand
AGTTGCACTAATCCACTTTTATCTCGAAGATCTATAAAAATAATACCACCATGATCACGGTTGTTGTTACTCCAACCACATACTTCAACTACTTCACCTATGTTTTCTACACTTAAATCTGTACAATAATGACTTCTCAACGTCTTATTCCTTTGATAATTATCATGTTTTTTAAAAGGATAGATTATACCAAAATATAACTTGACTTTGCTTTATACTATTTGCATAGATAAATATTGAGCAATTTTGGGGATATGTGCATGTTTTTCTGATACAATTATCATTATATTTTTTTATGATTAGGAAGCTAATGAGTATTGTTGCGGTTCTTTTAAAAATAAGCTTAGTCCTATTTGGGGCACTGTTTTTAGCATTGGGGCTTGTTCCTGTGAGAAAACTAACCTTACACTTAGAAGCTGGAGCATTAAAAAATAAATGGAATGTTCTTAGTGGATTGATAGTTTTATTTATTGTAGGATATGTATTTTATATCTTTGATTTTTTATTGCAAGAAGAGTACGTCGATGATTTAAATTTGATAGTTCCTATCGTCTTCTTTTTTGGTGCAATTTTTGTTTTTTTGGTTGGAAAATTGGCTTTTCAAACAGCAAAAGATATAAAAAAGATTGCGGCATTACAGCATGAAAGTATAACTGATGGTTTGATGGGAATAAATAACCGTCGCTACTTTGACCAGTCTATATGCAATGAAATTAAAATAGCAAATAGATACAACTTAAATCTTTCGTTGATTCTCCTTGATATTGATAAGTTTAAAGATGTAAATGACAAGCATGGACATCTTAGTGGTGATGAAGTTTTAAAAAATCTAGCAAATGCCCTAACCAATATAGTCAGAGAGAGTGATATTTTATGCAGATATGGTGGAGAAGAGATAGCAATTATCTGTCCAAATACAAGTGAGGAAGATGCCACTGTTTTAGCTGAACGTCTTCGAAAAATCATAGAAAATTCTGTATTGTGTCTCTCTTTTGCAACACAAGAAGAGATAAAAATCACGATAAGTGCGGGTGTATCAAGCATACAAAAAGGTTACAGTTGCGAGAAACAGAAGCTTATAGAAAAAGCAGATGCAGCTTTATATAAGGCAAAACAAAGTGGTAGAAACAAAGTAGTTACAGCATAATTTATAAAGTGCTAATCGAGTCTTAATCAAAGAAAAGATAATATATTGCATTAATATATTTGGATGTGATATAGATGAAAATAATCAACACAAATGAAAAATTACATAGCATAAATACTGTTGGAATGATAAGCAAACCAAATGATACTACACTAAGAATTTACTATGAGGATATAAAAAAAGCTCTTGAAAAACATGGTGTAGAGCTTTTGGTAGAAGAAAATAGTGCAAATATCTTAGGGTGCAAAGGTGTTGATTTTAAGTCTATGTGCGAAAAATCAGATTTTCTTATCTCTCTTGGTGGAGATGGAACCCTTATATCTCTTAGTCGAAGAAGCTTTATGTATAAAAAACCAATTTTAGGGATTTATGCTGGAAAGTTAGGTTTTTTAACAGATATAGAGTCTTGTGAAATTGAGTCATTTATAGATAAAATTTTTGAAGGTGATTATCGAATCGATACAAGAATGCTTTTAGAAGTTACTTTGCATACAAAATCTTCGCAAGAAAAACTTGTAGCCTTTAATGATATTGTTTTTTCACGAGCAAAGATTTCAGGTATGACTACCATAAGAGCTTATATCGAGAATGAACTTTTTAACTCCTATTATGGGGATGGACTTATCGTCTCAACACCAACTGGCTCAACTGCATATAACATCTCAGCAGGTGGACCAATCGTATATCCGCTAACTGAAGCATTGATACTCACACCAGTTTGTCCACACTCTCTCACACAACGTCCACTTGTGCTACCTGTGAATTTTGAAGTAGAGTTTAAAAGTGAGAACAAAGACACAGTTATCGTCGTAGATGGTCAAGATACTTACCAAATGGGAGATTTTGATTCTATCAGTATCAAGATAGCAAAAAGTGGAGCAAAGCTTATCCATAGATTGGATAGAGATTATTTTGAGGTATTAAAAAACAAATTACATTGGGGTAATGTATGATACAAAGGCTTCTTGTCAAGAACCAGCTTAGTTTTGAGAGTTGCGATTTAGAATTTAAAGAGGGATTGATGGCATTTACCGGCCCAAGTGGTGCAGGAAAATCTGTACTGATGCAAGCACTGCTATCACTCTTTGGTTTTAGTGAGGCCAACGCTTCATTGGTGGAGGCAACCATCGAAAATAAACTAGATTTAGAACCTTTTGGTTTAGAAAATGATGAACCAAATATCTTTAAATTTGTCAAAGATAAATCTACAAGATATTTCGTAAATTTACAAAGTGTATCGAAAAAAAATATGACACAAGTAGCTACTAGCTTTGTTAATTACCTTTCAGTAAGAGATGAAAATGAGTTTGAAAGTGCAAAGCTTGTGAGTTTAATTGATGCGATGGTTGATACAAAAAATAGTTTACATGTAAAAGAAGTTATAGACTTTAGTGTCCTTTTTGAAGAGTACATGAGAGATAAAATAAAGCTAGATGAATTAGAAGCAAAAGAGAAAAAGATAGAAGAACTTAAAGAATTTGTCTCTTTTGAAATTTCAAAGATAGAAGAAGTCTCTCCAAAGCTTGGAGAAGATGAAGAGTTACTTCGCTTTAAGCGTTCACTCTCTAAAAAAGAGAAGATAGAAGAGAGCATCAATAAAGCATATGAAATCTTCAATTTTGAAAATTTTGTAAGTGAGTCATTGAGTCTTATTGAAAAAGATAGTGCTTTTTTTGATGAGTGTATGAATGAATTAAGAGCAGTGCTAGAAGAGCAAAAAGAGAGACTAGAAGAGTTAGAAGATATCGATGTTGATGCTCTTTTGGATAGGATAGAAAAAATTTCTCACCTAAAATCAAGATATGGAACTATCGAAGAGATTTTAGAGTATAAAGAGCAAAAAAAGAGAGAGTTGCAAGAGTACCAAAATATCAGTTTTGAGAAAGAAAATCTTCTAAAATCGTGTAAATCAAAACTGAAAGACCTTGAGGAAAAAGCAAAAGTTATCTCTAGTAGAAGAGGGGAATCTATCTCTTTGCTTACAGATAAGATAAATAACTACTTAGAACAACTTTATATGCCACCTATCTCTTTGTTGATGCAAGAAACTACCATGCATGAACGAGGAGTTGATGCCATAGAGTTACAGCTTGGTCGAGTCAATACAAAAAAAATAAGCTCAGGTGAGTATAACAGACTGCGTCTAGCTTTTATCGCTACAAGTAGCGATATCTTACAATCTGGAAGTGGTGTTCTTATTCTTGATGAAATTGATGCAAATCTAAGTGGTAAGGAGTCTATGAGTGTTGCCAATGTACTTAAAGAACTTTCAAAGAGATATCAGATATTTGCCATTTCTCACCAACCACAGCTTTCATCAAGAGCAGACTTTCACTTTCTTGTTACAAAAAACAATGATAGAAGCGAAGTAAAGCTACTTGATGAGGAACAAAGGATTTTGGAACTTGCCAGAATGGTAAGTGGAGAAGATGTAAGTGAAGAGGCGATTAGCTTTGCTAAAACGCTGCTCATGCAAGAAAATTAAAGGAATTTTATGGAGAAAATGAGAGTACTCATAGTAGAAGACAATAAAGCTTTATCTAAATTGATAGCAAAAAAAATAGGCAAAAGTATAGATTTTGAAATAGATATAGCACATGATTTTAAAGAAGCACAAAATTTACTTAGTAGATATAAAACCTATTTTGTAGCATTATTAGATTTGAATTTACCAGATGCTCCAAATGGCGAAATAGTGGAGTATATGATAAGTAAAAAAATCCCTTCTATCGTTTTGACGGGTAATATTGATACTAAAACAAGAGAAAATATCCTTGCTAAAGATATTATTGATTATGTTTATAAAGGCAACATAGATGATGTGAACTATATCTTTTCACTTATAGAGAGACTTTATAAAAATAGAAAATATAAAGTTATGGTTGTTGATGATTCCATTGTGACTAGAAATGAAGTCAAGAAGATATTACAATCGCAAATGTTCGAAGTCTATGCAGCTGCACATGGAGAGGAAGCTCTGGCTTATATGGAGAATGAAAAAGATATAAAACTTATATTGACAGATTTTAATATGCCTGTGATTGATGGTTTTGAACTTACCAAGAGGATAAGAGAAGAGTACACAAAAACAGAGTTAAGCATCATCGCAATGACTGCAATTTCAGAAGAGATGATATCTTCTAAGTTTTTAAAAATAGGTGCAAATGATTTTATCAATAAACCTTTTACAAAAGAAGAGTTAGTTTGCCGTGTCAATAACTCTATCGAGTCATTAGAGTACATTGAAACTATAAGTGATATGGCAAATACTGATTTTATGACAGGTGTTCACAATAGAAGGTATTTTTTTAGACATATGGAAGAGTACTTTCATGAAGCAAAACGAGAGGGCAAGTCTTTTGCTATTGCTATGTTTGATTTAGATAATTTTAAAAATATCAATGACACTTATGGNNGTCATTTGTAAGTTAGCAGAGATACTAAAAGAGAATACAAAAGGCTCAGACATCGTAGCAAGATTTGGTGGAGAAGAGTTTTGTGTTGCAATCAAAAATATAGATAAAGAGGATGCTGTTGCATTTTTTGTGAGATTGAGAATGAAAATATCTCAATCACATGTCAAATATAATGATACTGTGATAAAATTTTCATCTTCCATAGGGGTCTCTTT
>DKEY01000118.1:0-173 GCA_002469305.1 Sulfurospirillum sp. UBA6810 | reverse complement strand
AATGCAAAGAAAAATGGGCGTAATAGAGTAGAAATAGCACAAAGTTAGAGTAATGATTATAGATACACACTGTCATTTAGATGATGAAAAATATATTGAAGATTTAGAAAAAGTTTTGCAAAATGCATACGAAGTAGGAGTCGGTGGTGTTTTGATACCAGGCGCTGATATAA
>DKEY01000058.1 GCA_002469305.1 Sulfurospirillum sp. UBA6810 | reverse complement strand
CAACTGGTTTTGGTCCAGTCATTCACAGGTTCGAATCCTGTATCCCCATCCACCTTTTTTTACCTCAAAATTAAGATTTCAAAATGACACAGCACGCAAAAGGTTTACTTTTAACATTTTCTGGTGTTGTTTTAATGAGTATCGAATCCCCTCTTATAAAATTTTCTAATTTACAAGCTCAAACCATAGGATTTTACTTTGGTATTTGCCTATTTATATCAGCAAACTTAATGCTTCTTTCAAAAGGCTCTACCTACTTTATAAAAAATTATACAACTAACTTTAAAGGCATCTTTCTAAGTGGTCTCTTTATGGGTATTAGTAATTTTTGTTTTGTTATGGCTGTCTATTATGCAGGTATTGCAAAAGCTGTGCTTATTCTGGCTTCTTCTCCTATCATAAGCGCATTGATAGCCTATATATTTTTAAAACAACATACGCCAAAACGTATATTTTTAGCTACATTTATAGTTTTTATTGGCTTATACATAATTTTAGCTGATGATTTAGGTACTTCTTCACTTATAGGAAATCTCTATGCTTTTGGCTGTGTTTTGAGTTTTTCCACACTTTTTTGTGTATTGTCATTTCATAAAGATGCAAGTCGTCTTGGGTATATCTCTTTTGGAGGTGTATTTCTTACGCTTTTTTCACTTATAAATGTAAATTTACATGTAGAGTTTTCTAGCTTATTGCCAATCATTTTTCTAGGACTTATAATAACTCCTCTTTCACGTTTGTTCATAGGTCTTGGTACAAGATATCTTATCCCTGCTGAAGTCGGACTTTTAGTCATAGGAGAGAGTATATTAGCACCTATTTGGGGATGGTGGTGGTTAGATGAAGTTATATCTACTTCTGTTTTTATTGGTGGAAGTATCATCCTCTTAGCTCTCATCATCAATAGTCTTGCAAGTTTACAAAAAGCCTAAAAATCGCTACTACTTTAGATTGTTTTTTCTAACTTTTTTTACGCTACATAAAGCAAATAATAATAAATATTTTAGTTTCTTTATGCGTGATAAATTTAAGTCATTTAAGATAAAATTTTACATAAGAGCTTAATTTTAGTGGAAAGGATTGATAGAATATGTTACATAAAATCAAAATAAAATTTCTAGTTCTTAATATTCTTTTTTTAATAACCATTTTCTCCACTTCATTATTTGCTGTGGAACCACTCAAAAAAGTAACACTCCAACTCTCTTGGTTTGACCAATTTCAATTTGCTGGTTACTACATCGCAAAAGAAAAAGGATACTATGCACAAGCTGGTTTTGATGTTGAGATACTCCCTTTTAAATTTGGACTGGATATACCAGAGGATGTCACCACTCATAAGGTTGATTTTGCTATCGGCAGAGAAACCCTTATCTTAGATAGGGCTCAAAATAAAAAAATAATAGCGCTTTATGCTCTCTTTCAATCAAGCCCTTTAGTGTTAATTTCAAAGCAATCATCGCATATCGATACTCTTGCTGATTTTAAAAATAAGCGTATCATGACCACCATAGATGATGCCTCCGAAGTCTCACTCAAGGCTATGCTAACTTCTTCTCATCTGAAACAAATTGATTATACTTTTTTACCTCACTCTCACAATGTAGATGACTTGATAAATGATAACACCGACATCATGTCTGCATATATATCAAAAGCTCCCTTTGAGTTAAAACAAAAAGGTGTCAAGTACAATATCTTCAGTCCAAAAGAGTATGGCTTTGATATGTATAGTGATTTTTTATATACAAGTGAAAAATTGGTAAGTGAAAACCTGCAAATGGTCGAAGCTTTTAAAAATGCTTCTTTAAAAGGATGGCAATATGCCTACTCCCATACAGAGGAGTCTGTCAACCTAATCCTCAAAAAGTACAATACACAAAGGCTTTCATATGAAGCTTTAGTATATGAAGCTGAAGAGCTTAAAAAACTCTCATTTTTGCAAACAAAAACGCTGGGAGAAATTGATAAAAGCAAACTTCAAAGAATTTATGATTTATACAATGTTATGGGCTTTATCCCCAATAAAATTTCACTAAATGAATTTGTGCTTCACCATTTTGGGTCACTTAGCAAAGAAGAAAAACTCTATTTGTCCCAGAAAAAAGAGATTAAACTCTGTGCTGATCCCAACTGGATGCCATTTGAACAGATAAAAAATGGAAAATTGGTAGGCATTAGTATAGATTATATCAATATTATTTCAAAACAAATCAATACACCATTTACTCTCATTCCTACTGCAAACTGGGATCAATCTTTAAGTTATGCGAAACAAAGAAAGTGCGATATCTTTTCTTTGGCTATGGAAACACCTGAACGAAAAACATATATGGATTTTACTTCCCCTTATCTTAGTGTACCTTTGGTAATCGCTACCAAAATGGATAAATTTTTTATCTCCAGTGTCGAAGAAATACTTGATAAAAAAATCGGTATTGTCAAAGGATATTCTTTTGTTGAACTTTTAAAACTGCAATATCCAAAGATTCAACTAATAGAAGTCAAAGATATAAAAGATGGTCTTGAAAAAGTAGCCAAAGGGGAGTTATATGGATTTATTGATGGTCTCTTAACCATAGGATATGTTATACAAAAAGAGTACTTCAATGTCCTAAAGATAGGGGGAAAACTGCCACAATCTTTTGAACTTGGATTTGGTGTGAGAAACGATGAACCAATCTTAACAAAAATCCTAGAAAAAGCCATCAACTCCATTGATGAGAATACCAAACAAAATTTTACATTGACCCATTTGTTTGTTATATTTTGTTTGGTATTCTCATCAATG
>DKEY01000190.1 GCA_002469305.1 Sulfurospirillum sp. UBA6810 | reverse complement strand
TTATGGATACTTTCCCGCCCATAAACCACTTCAATGGCAGACGCACTCACCCCAAACTCTTTTGCCAAAAAGTCCACCATATAGTCCGTCGCCCGACCGTTTTGCGGCTGTGCCTTTACACTCACTTTGAGCTGATTGCCCTTTGGCTTAAGCACCGCATCCTGCTTCGCCATGGGTGTGCCTAAGATATTTAAAACCAAAATATCCCCATCCCACTCGTAAAAAATATGCTTTAAATCTCGTGCTTTCATCTTTCACTCTCAACTATCTTTATCTCTTCATCGCCTCTTAAAACATTTTCTAGCTCTTTTCTAAGCTCCTCTTTGTTTGGCAGGTAAAGTTGATATTTTTGTACAAAAAGTTGGCTATTCATGCCGTAAGTCGCATACTCAACCAAAAGTTCATCTTTTTCTTTGCTAAGTATAATGCCTATGGGCGGATTGTCTCCTTCGATATTTTGTTCATTTGCAAAGTATCCAAGATACATGTTCATCTGCCCGATATCTTGATGTTTTACCTCATTTATTTTCAAATCTATCAAAACAAAACATCTCAGTATCCTATGGTAAAAAACCAAATCAACCTTATAGTGCGTATTGTTTAATGTCACTTTGTATTGCCTGCCAACAAATGCAAATCCTCTGCCAAGTTCAAGCAAAAAGTTTTGAAGGTTGTCACACAGTAGGCTCTCAAGCTGAGTTTCGGCTATGTGGTAAGGCTCCGCAATTTTTAAAAATTCAAAAACATAAGGGTCTTTTAATATGTCTGTCGGCTTCTCTATAATCTGCCCATTTTGAGAAAGAGCCAAAACATCTTCTTTGTTTTTGTTCAAGCTAAGTCGCAAAAACAGCCCGCTCTCTTTTTGTCTTTGCAACTCTCTTATAGACCAGTTTTCAAGAACTGTCTGCTTCTCGTAAAACTCTCTCTCCATATCGTCGCTAATCTTTAAAAGCTCCACAATATGCGACCAGCTCAATTTGTGCGACAGTGTCGCACAAATCGGATAGGCAATATAAAACTGCCTAAACCGTACCAAGTTGCTACGACTAAAACCTTTGCCGTGTTTGATAGTCAAATCTTTACTTAGCTGTTCTAAAAGATTTTTACCGTATGTTGCTTTTTTCGCTCCATCTTGCTCAAACTCAACGATATACTTTCCTATCTCCCAGTAAGTTTTGACAAGCTCACTATTTACGGCTTGGAATGCTTTAATGCGACCATTTTCATAGGCTTGAGAGATAGTGCCTAAAAGGTTCTCGTACTCTGATTTAGCGGCTTGTATGTTCATTTCTCACCCTCAACAATCTTTATCTCTTCATCGCTTAAATCATAGAGTTTATAAACCATCGCATCTATGGTTGCTTCTAGCTCTGAAGTGTCGGCTTTTTGGTTTTGTTTTTTTAGAGTTAGAATTTTATCTACTGATTTCAATATTTCATTTACTGATTTATCATCTGTTACAAACAGAGGTATTTTCATAAACTGATTTTTATCTATTTGGAGTAAATCGCCTGTGTGTTTGAGTCGTTCGTGCATATAAAAATACATCAACTTAGAGTTTAAAAGTGCTGTTATGTATTTTAGATTTACTCTATCTGATTTAATGAAGAATAAATTTGCCGTGCCATAAAAAGGTTCGGTCGTAAAAGTGAATTTTGCACCTTGTGTTCTTTTTGCCCAAACTAACTTATCACCCTCTTTAAAAAATGATTCGTCTCGCTCCCTATGAAGATAAAAATACGGCTTATCTTTAGTTTTATAATCAATTTTTCTTTGAATTAAATCTGCTTTATTTGGCTCGAAATGATTTTTTATATTTAGAAAATCATCAATATTTTTATCTTTAAAGTTCTTTGCAGAGATATAAAAAATATACTGCTTTGTATTTGGCGTAAAAAATTTACCAGTATTTGTATGAAGCATTTTAAGATATGTTTTTTCATCATCATTGAACTTATCAAGCTTATCTTCACTTACAATAAAAGCTTCATCAGGTGCTCCAATAAGCCCTTGAATCATCTCTTTTTTCTCATCAAATTCAAAATTTTTGAGGTTTTCTATTTTAGAAAGTATCACTTCGTTTTGAGAGTTCGAAAATGTAAGATTTGCTTTTTCATCGTAGAGTTTTGGTATCTCTTTTGTAGTAGTTTTTAGATTTTCATCTTCTGTCTCATATAAGAGTTTGGCTATTTTTTCATTTGAAACATTTCCGATAACTTTTTTGTAATTAATTGTGTGTGTTGAGTTAGAAGTCTCTTTTTTGATAAAAAATACCATCGTTTGCTGACTTGCCTCTTCAAAAACCATATTTGTACCAAAGTCAATAATTGAGAGTATATTTCCGTTTTCATAGATTGTTTTTCTCATATTTGATGCTGACTGACTCTCTAACCATTGGTTTTTTGCTATAAAGCTTATAAGCCCATTTGTATTTAAAACACTTAAACCAAGACAACTAAAAAGATGCCAAATATCAGTTTTTCCTTGATAACATGGTTTTTCTCTCAGTCCATTAAACGCAGATTTATTATCATCTTCCATGATATACGGCGGATTGCCAATCACAATATCAAACCCTATAAAGCTCCCCTCTTCATCCAAAACTTCAGGAAACTCAAAACGCCATTCAAAGGCGTCTTCGTAAATTTTGCCTTTTTCTATTTCGTCTATTTGTGCCTCTAGTTTTGTAAGCTCTTCTAAAAGTTTGGCTTGTTTTTTTGCATCGGCTTTCTCGCCGAAGAGGTTTTGTACATGTCCGTATTTGTTTTTTATAGCCGTGAGAAGCAAACCGTCATTCAAACCCTCATGCCCAAAGTCGGTGACATACTCCCGTAACTTTTGGTTTCTCTCTTTTGTGACTTTATACTCTGCTTTGAGAGTTAGTCTAAACTTGCTTTTTAGCTCTTCAATGGAAGCTAAAACATCTTTTTTTGTTCCTAAATTCTCTTTATATTCTCTCACTCTCTCTTTATAGTTTTTTATCTCATGCTTGATGTTGTTTATCTTTATCTCATCATTTAAGTCAAATCTGCTTATGAGGCTATTGCCCGTTTTGATGTTGATGTCTATGTTTGGAAGCGTTACAAGCTCATAGTTTGTATCGTAGTAGCTGTTTTTGAGCAGCTCTATCCAAAGGCGGAGTTTTGTTATCTGAGATGAGTTTGGATTTATATCGACACCGAAGAGTTGATTTTCTATGATGCGTTGCTTCTCGTCAAAGAGCATCTTTTGCACTTTATGGTTTGGACTCTCAAAATCCTTTGGTTTTGTGTATTCAAACCACTCATCTTCTAGTTTTACAAGCAGTTCATCATTTATAAGCTCGATTTTTAAACCTCGTAAGTTGAAAAGTCCTAGCTGATATTTGATATAAATAATCTCATTGAGTGCGGAGACCAAAAAGTGTCCGCTTCCTACGGCTGGGTCGCAAAGCGTGATGGAGTCGATGATTTTATTTGCTTTTTGCGTAAAATCATCTTTGTAGCTTTGCAGTTCACAATATTTTTTGAGTTCATTGAAGTTTGAAGCTTCAATCAAAAATGCAGTGTTGAACTTTTCTATAATGCTTTTTTGCAAGGACTCCCGTGCCATGTACATCGTTATGAAACTAGGCGTGTAAAAACTTCCGTCTTTGTAGCCGTTTATCTTCTCAAAGATAAGCCCCAAAACAGAAGCGTTGATAAGCGATTTTGACTCATTGGCGATTTCATCGTTTGTACTTCCAAAGTCATACGCATCTAAAAATTCAAAGAGATAGGCGAGAGTTGAAGTTTGTCCGCTTTTTTTTGCCCTTTTTTCATCTTTGAGGATAGTTTTTGAGTAGTAGTTTATCTTTGCATCATCTTCTAAAGTGGAGATTGTGAGGTATTTTGTTTCATTCTCATGTATCTCAAAAAGTGAGCTGTTTAAGTAGGGAATGTAGTCAAACTCTCTATGTTTTCTCATTTGCGGTCGTTTTGCAAGCACTTCAAAAAAGAGCATTTCAAGCTTGTCGTAATCGTTGATTTTAGAAGCATTTAAAAATTTAAACTCTCTGTTTTTGTTCCATGATACGATTTGAGACTCAAGAAGTTTGAGAAAAAGGATGCGGTTTATCCAGATGATGATAAGCTTGATAACGGTTTCAAAGTCGTTTGGCTTAGTATATTGGGTAAGTTTGTTTGCTATGTTTTCGTAAAAAGAGCCGTTTTGTGGCTCTTTTGCTCTTTGGATGACTTTTTTACTGCCATCTTTTACCTCTTCAAGTCCCAAGATGTAAA
Organism: Sulfurospirillum sp. UBA6810; assembly: GCA_002469305.1. Lineage (GTDB taxonomy): Bacteria > Campylobacterota > Campylobacteria > Campylobacterales > Sulfurospirillaceae > UBA6810. The sequence goes on along the minus strand of DKEY01000190.1, from coordinate 1,301 downwards.
GAAGTTCGTTGTAAAACTCACGATTAAGGCTGTTTGCATCGTTTGGGTTGAACTCTTTTAAAAGTGCATCGGGACTTAAAAGTTTGTAAATAGCTATCAAATCTTTTGGCTTACGAGGCTCTTGCAAGTTAAAGTAAGCACACTCTATCTCCAAATCATCAAGCAAATTCGCTTGTAGCTTTTGCAGCTCTTTGGCTATATTTTCGTAAAAATCTTTTGTTTTGTCGCCCAGTAAAGATGGATTTTTGTAGTTTTCATAAATCTTTTTTATCTGTTTGTTTTGCCAAAAAAGCCTGTCAAAATCTTTGGCATCAAAGATAAACCAACTAAAAGCAGTTAAGATAATGATGTGCTTTAGATTGATATTTCCCTCAGCTCGCTCTTGCATAAAATAGAGGATTGCTTCATGAAACGCCTTGCGATTTAGCTCGTCTTTGGTGAGCATTTCACTTAGATTGTCTAGCCGTTTAGCTTCTATAAGCACTTCAACTTTGGCATTTTTAAAAATCGCCCAGTCAATTCTTCTTTTTGTATTTATCTCATAACCAAAAGAGTGAACCAAAAAATCCCTAACCGCATTTTTTTGATGCTCTTCACTCTCTGTTTTGTTCACTTTTAAAAGCTCATTAAGAGTGTTTTGAAATTTCTCAAACTTCTCTTGCTCTACGCTTTTTTTTGACAAAAGCGGATTTATAAAATCGGTTGGTTTGATTAACTTTGGTTTAAGTCCCATAATGATGCCTTTTTTTGTTTTTAAAGTTTATTACCATGCTATGCTTCAAAAAAACAACCAAACCAAAAGTACCATACCGATAGCGAGATTTAAGTAACTCATCCCCTCTTCAAAGAGCATAACCAACATTTTATAGTACTGTATTTCTAAGAAGTCATGCGGTGTTAAAAGTTCGTTTTTTGCATATGCTGTGATATCTGCACCCCAAAAATAGGCGATGATTTCAGGAACGAAAAAGAAGAGGACTACCCCGCTTATGCCCCAAAAATTTTTCTCCGGTTTCATGGATGCAAGCGCTTGTTTTGTCTGCGGATTTTGCGCTATGGCTTTTGCTTTTGCTTTTATTTTTTGTTTCATTTGAGATACATCAAAAAATCTCTTTACAAAAAAGGTCTTTTAAACTCACTAAAAAATTATTTGTAGTAAAAGTTAATTTTTTATCTACTATTTTTGCGTCTATTGTAAAACATTTGTCATATTTGACAAAAGATTTTAATTTTAAAGTTTCATTCATATCACTTGAAGTGATTTCTATAATATTTGATTGGTTTTGTTTTGATGTGATTTG
>DKEY01000069.1 GCA_002469305.1 Sulfurospirillum sp. UBA6810 | reverse complement strand
TTCTATAATGGTCTTCATAATACTCAAGTGGATGCCCAACTTGAAGAGGAGAAGTAACTCGCATCCAAGCCCTATCTACATCAGCCCATCTTTGTAAAAGTTTATCTCTATCACACTCACCAAAAGCCTCTTTTATGGCATTAAAGTAAGCTATATATGCCTCTTTTTGATTTGTATCTTCATCTTCTAATGCACCCAAATCTGTTACAAGTTGCTCAATCTTTTTTAGTATAGTTGCCACATCTTCAGCAAAAAACTCGGCATATGCCTTTACTTCAAAGCCCTCTTCTTTTTGAGATAAAACAGAGTATGACCTGTCTGCTTTTTTGCCATCTACATCTTTATCAAACAAGTCATTGTTCTCTAAAAATGCTATAACTTCCTCTTTGTACAAGCTTTTTAACTTAGGGTTTATAGTATTGATGATGTGTTCATTCCAATCATCTTGCCATAGACTAAGGACAATACCTATATCATGCACACCCTTCAAAAGTCGCTGATAAAAACTATTTAGCAAATTTTCATTTTTGATTATTGCCAAAAGTTCTTCATGGCGCACAAGATGAAAGTTTTTTACCCACAGATAAGCTATCCTTCTTTTTTGTTCTATCTCTTTAACACTAAATCCCTCTTTGTTTAAAGCTTGCACAAGCTGTTCATCTCTAAGGCTCACAAGCCTACTGATAGCAGCTAATCTATTTTGATTTGTAAGAGGCAGAGATATTTCTACCAAAAACTGATCTATCTGCTTTTTTATCTCTATAAACTCCAATGTATCAGTCTCAACTATCTCAAAATACTTTCCAAGTTCTACCTGTCTTTGCCCTATAATCTCATATAATTTTTTTAAATCATTCTCAAATTTTTCGCTCATATTTTCCCTTCTTCGTTTGAAAAATTATATCAATTTGGATAAAAAATGTCCACTTTAAATGACTCTTTTTTAACAGTAATTTTTCAGATATAATATAGCTTAAAATTATCAATAAAGAAGCATCATGGCACTATCAAAAGAAGCAAGAGTCACTAACTATCTCAACCGCGGAATCATAGAGGCAAATATAGAGTTTTCTAAAACTCACTTTTCATCTTTGAGCGTAGTCAAGTTTTACTATGAAGTTGATGTCGAAGATGGTTTTTTCTTCAAAGATTTGATAGCTTTTATCCACTCTTTTTCTGATTTTAACTCTATTTTACAGCAGCAAAACGATACATTTTTGATATTTTTAAGAGACTGTAAACTCCATCAAGCAAAATCTATCATCAGTCAACTTGTTAAAAAAGTAAAATTCAAATTCAATGTAGATTTAAGGGAGATTGGCATAACTTTACTTGATGAGAGTGATGACTATCAATCTCTTCTTGATAGACTTGATAGATACTATGTTATGTCTAAACTCTCAACCAAAAACAAGATTTTTTATGGAACAAAAGATTTTGATTTTTATGAGAATCAAAACGAAAAACTTATCTTAAAACATATATTTTCTAAACTCTCTACGGTGAAACTCTTCAACTTTTATCAAGGTCTTCCTATCACTGAAGAGGTAAAGGTAGCAAGTTTTAACGAGGGTATCATCCAAATCAATATAGACCCTATAAAACTCCCTTTTTATCAAAATGAAAAGTTTACTTTTATACAACATGACCTCATCCCTGCCATCTTAAAAGCTTCTATCGTCAAGATTGAGCCACAACGCTCCCTTATGGTTCTTGGAAAGTTAGAGTTTTTAGACTCTTCTCCTGTTGAGAGGACTGGTATCCGAGTGGAACCTGATCGTGAGATTTACGCATCTTTGGCAAAAGAGAGCAAAAAGATACTAGAGGGAAGTATCATCTCTCTTTCAGAAGACTCTATCGTTTTAAATGTCAAACCTGACAATATAGCAAAACTTCTTGAAAAACCTATGTGGGATACAGAGCTTATCTTGCAGTTTCAAATTCCGACTAAAAAAAGTTTCTTAACCTTGATAAAAACAAAAGCTTATATATATAGCATAGTCAATGATAAAGTAGTTTTAAACATCACGCCAAATACACTTATAAAATCAAAACTGAGAAGTTATATCTCTATAAGACAGAGCGATTTGCTTGTGAATTTGAAAAAAGAGATAAAAAAGTTTAACTAATCTTTTACAGGGAAGCGCAAGAAAAAAGTACTTCCCTCACCCACAACAGACTCTATCCAAATCTCTATGTCATAGGTTTTACATACAGAGTTGACGATATCAAGTCCTATGCCAAAACCACCTTGCTCGCTTGATTTTCTCTCATATCTGTTAAAGATAGATTTTTGATTTTCTTTTGAGATGCCTATACCTCTATCTTTGATACTCAAAACTCTCTCTTGCAACTTTACTTCGATAACAGTGTTGGCATAACTGTATTTGATAGCATTGGATAACAGGTTATTGATGAGCTTTTGGATACGAGATTTGTCCATAAAGACAAGCGTGCTTTGCAAGCTTACATGTAAGCTGTTTCCTTTTGTCCCTGCGATATCTTCAAAGAAGCGAACACACTCATTTGCCACTTCTTTTAAATCAAACTCTTCATCCATGTAAACATCTCTGTCATTGAAAGCTATATAAGAGAGTGAGTTATAAATCTGAGAGATGAGTTTGGTGCTGATGGTGATATGGTTTAAAACTCTTGGTTCTATTTTTTCTTTGTTTTTCAAAGAGGAAACACTCATCATCAAAGCAGAAATTGGGGTGTTGAGATCGTGTGAACTGTCTTTGATAAAAGCATTGAGCTTTTCCATCCTCTCTTTTATCGGAGCTATGAGTAATCTAGTGAGAAAGTAGCCGATAATCCCAACAAAAATCAGAGAAATCACAAAAACTACACTGATAAGCGCTAAAAGTTTAAATCTCTCACGAAAACCCTCTTGCCCCTCAATCACAATATACTTTATCCCAAAAACAGGCATATCTAAAGTATCTATGTGAAATTCATGGGTATTGTTTTTATATGCTTTTGCTGAAAACAGAACACTTTTACTCTCCAAATTTGAATAAAGTGCATTTCCATTTTTATCAAAAAGTCCTACATGTAAGTTATCTGTTGGGGGATTAAACTCATACGTCAATCCCTCCATCTGTGCATGCATCAACTCTTTTTCTATCATCAAAGCTGCATTTGTCATCTCCATAGAACACTTATCTTCGATAGAGACTATCTCTTTTTTATAGTACAAAAATGCGATAATGGATATAAGGATGGTGGCTGAGAGCATATAGATAACTAAAAACTTTATCAGTGCTGTTTTCTCTTCTTTATTCAAAGTAGTACCCACTTCCTCGTATAGTTTTTATCCTATCTTTGCCGACTATATCTCGTAAATTTTTTATATACACACGTATGGTTGCATCGCTTGGCATCTCTTCATACGTCCAAAGATTTTGCATCAACTCTTCAGAGGAGATGACACGTCTTTTTCTTGTGCTAAGATAGATGAGGATTTCACACTCTTTATGAGCGAGTTGGTATGCTATATCTTTTACATGTAAGCTATTTTTATCTGGATATAAAGTGATAGCATCTGCTATGAGTATCTTCTCTTCACTCTCGATAGAAAATCTTTTTTTGATATTGTTGATACGCAAATCTAACTCTTCAAGCTCAAATGGCTTTTTGATATAGTCATCGCAACCACTTTCAAAACCATTTTTCATGTGTGCCGTATCTTGATATGCTGTGATGAGGATAGCAGGTGTTGTATTGTCATACTCTCTTAGAGTTTTGATAACATCCAAACCACTTAAAGAAGGAACATTGATGTCAAATAAAAACAGATCAAACTTTTCATCACTAGCCCTATCAAGAGCTTTTTTACCATCCATCACACACACTACTTCAAAACCACTATCGAGCAAATGATGGCTTAGTATATCTGAAAGAATCGGATCATCTTCTAAAAGTAAAATTTTCATTTTTTCTCTTTTTATTTGGCTAAATTATTTTAGCCTACTCTTTCTTTGAAAATACAAAATAATCCACACTGAACTTTCCAGCCCCATGTGAGGCGAT
>DKEY01000133.1 GCA_002469305.1 Sulfurospirillum sp. UBA6810 | reverse complement strand
AGATTGAATTGAAGCACCAAGAAGAGCTTGCAGAATACAAAGACAAAGCCGAGCGATTTGATGCTATTCAGAGAGCATTATCGTTTTAGGACTAATGCCTTAAATTAAGGCACAGTAATATTCATATCGTAAAGTATACATATTGTATTTAATTGTGTGCTATCTAATTAAAGACCAGCTCGTTTCGATAACGCGATGAAGTCTTTCAACAACCTTCTCCATGTATTCAATTTTTCCTTATATGACAAGAAAAGTTCTTTTGCACCACTCTTATCAAAACAATTCATTTGGATCGTAAAATTAAGAAAAGAGGGTATACAACTAGAGGATTATGTAAATTTTAACCCCCGAATTAACGGGGGCGCATTAAGCTTCAGCTATTTAAAGTAACTTAAAATAGCAACTATCAACATCAAAACATCAAGGATGAGTTGTAGCCATTTCATGGCGTCCTCCTTATCTAATGTGACCAGTGCCTACTTATATTCAGCCTCTATGGTCCCCATAGAGGTAAGGTCACAAAAGAAAGAAGTCGCCATGAAATAAAAACTTAATGACACGGAATATTAACATATTTTTTTCTTTTATTATAATATTGAAAACTGAGCAGTAATGACGGGTTTGTAAAATATGTGAATATCTAAATATAGCAGATAATCACTTGACATTTAAGCCCGAATGTCCTATAATTTAAGCAGAAAAAGTTATAGGAGTCTTTGCATGGAAGATTTAATCAAACAGCTAGAGAAACTAGGGCAAGAGTATTCTTTATTGCTAAAGCAAAAAGGCGAGTTAAAAAGCTATCGCTTACAATTATTTCGTGTTTCTCAAAATTTCATTAATCCTTTCCTTTTACACTTCAATAAAGAGCATAGTGCATTTTATGAGAATGGTGACATCTATGTTTCTCTCGACAATGGCAATACCGACAAGTTCTACTTTGATGAAGATGAAAACGTAATTAATGCTTTTTTTAGAAACGATAAAAGAGAAGAACTTATCTTTTGGTTTGACGGACGATTCTTTAATGTTGCCAAAAAACATGACTATGAAATTCATAAAGCAAACGAATCGAAAATCAAAGACAATCATCTCCAAATAAAAAATACACTATCAAAAATAGCTTCACTTGAAAACGAGATGGAACGTATTAAGTTTTGGGAACAATACGATTTACCGTTCTCGTTTGTAGTTAATATTAAACCAGTCAAAAGTGGTTATTCTGAAAAGTCTCACGGTGATGGCTGTTATGGTTCGTCCGTTTATCATTTATTGCCTACTGAAGCTATTAAAATTGGAAGAATGAGCAGAAAGCCATACGAGTATCTTTGTTCTCAGCCAACATGGATACCTTATGGTGAAATCGAACCACATACAGACAAAAAAACGATGCCAAAGATTACATGTAAAGAGTGTTTAAAGAAAATCGAAAAATATAAAAAGGCATCAAAGGATTGATTATGGCAAAACTACCTAACGTATCAGAACTGACTAAATGTCCGTATTGTGGTTGTGAGACGTTCTATTATAAAAGTAAAGTATCGGGAATTGTTGCAACACATGTCAATTTTGATGGAAGCGAGGCAGATAATTCGGGGACGCACGATGGTCTAAGTTATAAGAGTTTGAAGTTTGCTTATTGTTCTCAATGCCAAAGAAAAATCGCAAGAAATGATAAGGTGTAAAACAATGAGCAACGTCTTACCTTTAACGCTAAAGCGTGAATATTTCAATCAGATCCTTAGTGGTACAAAAAAAGAAGAATACCGAGAAGTTAAGCCCTATTGGGTTAAGAGGTTGTGCGGAATTGGGAGTACGGTTTTTGAGGATTTTCACGATGTTGTTGAGTTTATTCCATTTCCTTATTTTTTCATAGAATTTAAAAATGGTTATGGGCATGATGTTCCTACTATGTTGGTTAAATGCAAAAGTATTGAACTAAGGCGAGGTATTGAAACTCCTCTTGGAAAAGGTGATTTTTTTGTATTTGAGTTAGGCGATATTGAATGGACTAGAAATTTAAAAAAAACAAATGAGAAATCACATGAATAAACGTATGTATTTATGGGAAAATGAAACAGATGATCCAAAATTTAAACTCCCTTGGATGATTGAAAATCTTTTAAATGATGGCTATGTTGTATGGTTTGCCAAAGGACGTTATTATGATGGGAAAGAAGCTAAAACAGGACAACAATTTTGGCTTGAAAATGGCGAACTTTTTACAAAGAATGTAGATCCGTACCACAAAAAAGTGCTTTTGGATGGTTGGCACGCATGGCGTAAATTAAAACATGAGTTAGAAAATTATGAGAGAGGTGATTTTAATTTTAGAATTATTGGAGATGATTGTTGGCATACTCACTATGACAGTGAGTGGAGCGAAACATCTTTAGAGAATGATATAAAACGTGTTCTAAAATATGAACGCATGATGCCTGCTATTCCTCAAAATATCTCTATGTATGATCTTATTGAAAAGATTATCCCTTTAACGGTGCTTACTTTTCATAAACGCAAGCAAGCTAATATAAATGCTTTTCGTGCAGGTGATGCCAAAACAGTTGTTTTTAAATGGCTACACAAGCGACACCCTAACGCAATTATTGTACCTGAATTTGGTATTGGCGGTGTGTGGGGTAAAAACTCGATTGTTGATTTAGCGGTTTTTGATGAGAAAAAAATGATTTTTGTTGAGATTAAAGCGGAAACCGATTCATTCGTAAGAGTTAAAAAACAGCTTGAAGCAAGTTCCCAAAGTGCTGATGAAGTATGGTTGGCTCTCTTTGAGGATAAATCTATTCCAAAGGATCTTCCTTTACACGTTGGGATAGTATCATTTAATCGAGATGGCAAAATAAAAATTCTCCAAAAAGCAAAAACACTCAAACAAGATAAAACACGTATCGGGCATATTTGGACTACGGAATTGCATGATTCTTTCGCATGTTATAAAGGCGTAAGTTCATGGATAAAAAATCTTAGAGGTGGACTTGAAGAACTCACAAAAGTTGCCAAAGATCTTCTTGGCAAAAATGCAAGGCAGTTTACAATCAATACATTTCGGAATAGACATTATCTTGAATATGTATGGAGACGAGATCAATTATTGAGTGGTAATGCAGAGGCTATATCTATTGCGAGAGGTGGGCAGAATCGTTCCAATGTGTTTTATAAACACTTTGAAGAACATTATAGAGGTGAAAGGAATAGAATATCACACCCAAGCATGGCAGAGCTTGCTGTTAAAGAATTTGCAATACCACAAAAACAGAAAAAAATGAATGTTTCTGTATGATTACACGATAAAGAAAGACAAGGTAAAAAATGCGAAAAGTACCATTAAAACCATTCAAAACCTACCAAGAAAACCTACTACATTGGGTTAAAGCATATTTAGCTCATAAAGTCTTAGAGTTGTTCAAAAATTCAAAAGAAAACACGATTGATGATATTATCGTGTACCGTGATCTACTTCTTAATGCAAATGATTTTGCAAAGGTTCAGTCAATCTGTAAAGAGCTAAGGCAACACGGTTTACAATCTATCTCTATGCTCTTAAATAGTGTTTCAAAGTTTTATCCTTTTGCACTCAAAAATGCTTCCGACTTGACAGAATTTGATGATGATCTGATTTACAATTTTGCGGATAGCTTAAAGCTTGCAGATAGTTCTAAAAAGGGATATGTTGATTGTGCCTTACAAGTGCTTGCGTTTATCGAAAACACCAATACAGACGGCTTTAAATTCAATATTGAGTATGAGGGTGCAAGACTTAAAAAGTCAAAACCAAAAGTGTATGATGCAATGGACGATGAAGAGTTCGCACGGTTCTCTAAAATGCTTCCACAATACGATAAATACAAAAACGAATTTGAGAAATGTAGAACCGTTCTTATTTGTCGAATTATGCTCTATTCTGGTATTACACCCAAAGAGCTTGTGAGCTTGAAATTAGGTAAGAGCCTGATCAAAGATAAGAAGAGCATTTACATATCAAAAAGCATTGGTCGTACTATTGACATTGAGCTACCTCGCAACAAACTTATCAAGTACCTCAATAGGTATCTTGAACTTAAAGAAGAGAACGAAAAAGGCTACCTTTTCTATGCGCCTACGAATAAAGATGAAATGCTGAGCACAACACAAGTGAATGAGCTTGTTAAAACCATGCTAAAGTATGCCAAAATCGAACGTAAAGAGATGAACGCCACATTGTTAAGGGTAAGCCTTGCCGTGTACCTTTATAACCATAGAAAGGATGGTAAGCATTTTCACTTATCAGCCATTCAAGCAATCATGGGGCATAAGAATAGGGCGGACACTGAAAAGATGATCGGTTTCCATGCTAAGAAGTATGCAGTTATCAGTGATGTATTTTTAGATGATGACTTCGATTAAAATACACATGAATATCTAAAAATAAAAGATAATCACTTGACTTTCATGGAGTGATTGGGCTATAATTATGTTAAGAAAACAAAGTTAAAGGATTGATGATGCAAACAACATTTCAAGAAGGTGATAAAGTCAAAGCGATTACTTTGGACTTTGATAAAATTGATGTGCATTTAAATAAAGACACGATTTACACAGTAGGGTACGTAAATCCACTTAATATCCTTGGGGATTTTCCAATCCTTGAAAATGGCAAAGAGATAAAAGGCAGAAGCGTAAGAAATGGTTGTCTTAAACCTATCTGTTTCAAAAAAGAACACTTTGAAAAAGTGGCTGTTTAATACATGATTACTGATTGAGGAGCTAAAAAATGTCAAGCAAAATGCAGAATTTAATCGTTAGAATCGCAACAAGAGCTATTTTGGTAAATCAAGAACTTTACAGTGCCGTTGATGATTTCTATTTGCAAAGAAGCGTTGAGATGCCATTTTGGGCTAAAAAAGAATTAGAAAAAATGATTTCTGAGCGTAAATAAATCAAAGGACGGACTCAATGGAAGAATTTGCATACAGCCTAAATGGAGAAGACTTCTTTTCATTAGATGCGATTTTAGGCAAACTTGAAGATGAAGATGGAGAAGATGCCACACATGTTTACAAAGGTACATGCGTACATTATAAACACGCTGACTTCTTTATAGCAGATGATATTATCGATGCAATGACAGACCGAGCAAGCCATGAAGGTGATGATTATTCTGAAAACTATTGCAGTGAGCTTGAACTCAAAGAGCATAAAGACAAATTGACAAAAATTGTCTTGGAATACTTGGATGCCAATGTTGAACAGCCATCTTTTTATACCATTGAAAATGTTGTGAAAATGACAGTCGAAGAGTTTAAAAAAGACGTGGCTTAACACCACATTACTGATTAAAAGGACGAATTGAT
>DKEY01000120.1 GCA_002469305.1 Sulfurospirillum sp. UBA6810 | reverse complement strand
TCAAGATTTGTGGTTGCATAAGTAGCACCATATTGTTTTGCCACAGATTTAGCACTGTGTCCTGTTCTGCTCATAACTGCATGAAGTTTATATTTGTTTGATAGTTTTTCAATATTTGGCATATGCATACCTGTAGCAAAGCCACCTGAACCAACCAATGCTACATTTATTATAGATCTGTTTTTATTAGCATTTGTATGGAGTATTACTTTTTTATCTTGATTTAGGTATTCATTTATTTTACCTAGTTCAACTTGTCCATAATCAAGTAATACCATAAGAGGTTTATTGTCTGCTTGTAAAGATTCATAGGCTAAAGTTACCTCTTCTATAGGATAAACACCATTGATAAGTTTATCTAGCTTTATATCACCTGTACTAACCAATCTAAGATATTCAGTCATATTTCTGTTTTCTGTCCATCTTACATAAGCATATGGATAATCAATTCCTTTTTCTTCATAAGATTTATCATATCTTCCTGGTCCATAAGATGTTGAAATCATAAAATCAAGTTCTTTTTGATAGATGTCAGCTCTATTTATCTCCATACCGACAACACCAACAAGTACAACTTTCCCTTTTTTCTTACACATTTGAAAACTTTGAGACAATGGAGCCGATGAACTAGTAGCGGCAGTAAAAAGTACACAATCTGCTCCATAACCACCACTCCAACTTTCAACTGTTTTTATTGGATCTTCTTTTGTCGGATTTATAACAATCTCTGCTCCAAGTTCTTTTGCTACTCCTAGCCTTGATTCATCTAAGTCAATAGCAGCAACTCTTACACCACTAAGTTTAAGCATTTGAACAGCCAAAAGTCCAAGTATTCCGGCTCCAGTAACAACACAAAATTCACCAAATTTCATATCGGCTCTTCGTACACCTTGCATAGCTATTCCACCAAGTGTAACTGTAGAAGCTTCTTTAAAATCTAAAGTTTGAGGCATCTTCATAACTAAATTTTGTGGTACATCTACATATTCTGCATGATTAGCTATTCCTGCCCCTGCCGCAGTTACTCTATCGCCTACTTTAAAACCTTCAACTCCATCTCCTATAGCTATAACTACACCACTTATAGAATAGCCAGTAGCATTACCTGCATCAAGAGTTCCCTTAACTTTGGCAATAGTTTTTTGAAGTCCTACAGTTTTAGCCATATTGATTACTTTTGCAACTTGTGCCGGCTGTTCCATAGCTCTTTTTATGAGAGACTTACCACTATTTGTAACACCACTCATTTCTGTTCCAGCTGATATACAACTATTTACGACTTTTATGAGCAAAGAACCCTTTGAAACATTTGGTGCAGGTGTTTCTTCGCCTAAAACTTTTCCTTTTTTTATAATTGCTTGAATCATTTGTTAAGTACCCCACAGAAATCCAAATTTGTTTTTATTTCAAGAGTTTTAAACTCTTTATGAGCTACCAAAAAAGTAACTATATCAGCTTGCTCTAAAGCTTCTTTATAATCTACTATCTCAAACTCTTTGTGAGATTCTATATTTGGCTCTACTGCTAATATATCTAATCCATCAGCTTTAAGTCTTCTAGCTATATAAAGTGCTGGTGATTCTCTTAAGTCATCGATATCTGGTTTGAAAGCTAATCCCATACAAGCTACTTTTGCTTTTCTTCCATTTTCATTTTCAAATTTTAATGCTGCATTTTTTATCTTTTCTATTACCCATTCTGTTTTATAGTTGTTTACTTCTCTAGCTGTTCGTATCATCTTTGCAGTTTCACCACCTGCATGTACTATAAACCACGGGTCGACTGCTATACAGTGTCCTCCTACACCAGCTCCTGGTTGAAGTATATTTACTCTAGGATGTCTATTTGCAAGACTTATAAGCTCCCATACATTTATATCAAATTTATCACAAAGCATTGACAATTCATTTGCAAAGGCTATATTTGTATCTCTGAATGAGTTTTCTGTAAGTTTTGCCATCTCTGCTGTTCTTGCATCTGTACTTAGAACTGCTCCACTTACAAATGTCTCATAAAACTCCACCGTTTTTGCTGTAGCTTCTGGACTAATACCACCTACGATACGGTCATTTTCGACAAGTTCTCTCATGATATGACCTGGGAGTACTCTTTCTGGACAGTGGGCAATATAAAGTTTAGTTGTGTCTACATTTACTTCTTTTAAAGTTTGTTCTACAAGTTCAGTTGTACCAACTGGTGAAGTTGATTCTAATATCACTATATCACCTTCTTTCACATAAGAAGATATTGCTTTTGTAGCACTTACTACATAATCCACATTTGGTACATATCCCTCGTGGAATGGAGTAGGTACTGCTATGATAAATACATCAGCCTCTGTTGGAGTGAGGCTCGCCTTTAGTTTCCCACTATTTACTGCACTTCTTACAAATGTATCAAGCTCTGGTTCTACTATATGGATCTTTCCTTGATTAATAGTATCTACCGTTGATTGAACTACATCTACACCATGCACTTCATATCCTCTATTTGCTAGAAGCGCAGCCGTGGGAAGTCCTATATATCCAAGTCCTATTACACATA
>DKEY01000027.1 GCA_002469305.1 Sulfurospirillum sp. UBA6810 | reverse complement strand
GACTTAGAGAGAGCACGTCAAATTTCATATGAGAAATCAAATGTCTTTTATGCAGCTGGAGTCCATCCTTATCATATAGACCAGTACGATGAAAAAATTCTTTTAAAGTATCTTGAAGATGAAAGGTGCATAGCTGTCGGTGAGTGTGGGCTTGATTATTATCGTTTGCCTGAAGATGAAGTTCAAAAAAGAGAAGAAAAAGAGAAACAAGCTTCTGTTTTTAAAGCACACATTGAACTTGCAAAAAAAGTAAAAAAACCTCTCATCGTTCATATAAGAGATGCAAATGAAGATAGCAAAAAAATCCTCATAGAAAATGATGCTTTTAAAATAGGTGGAGTTTTACACTGTTATAACTCTAGTGAGCATCTTTTGGAACTTAGCAAACATGGTTTTTACTTTGGTATAGGAGGAGTTTTAACTTTTAAAAATGCAAAAAAATTAGTAGAAGTTTTACCTAAAATTCCACTCGAGCGTTTACTGATAGAAACAGATGGTCCTTACCTGAGTCCAGAACCATTTAGAGGAAAAAGAAATGAACCTGCATACACAAAATATGTAGTTCAAAAAATGGCAAATATACTAGGAAAAAGTGAAGCAGAGATAGAGGGCATCACAACATCAAATGCAAGAACTCTTTTTAAAGCATTTACAAAGAGCTTTTAAGGTATCATAATTGCTTTATGTACAAAAAGGAGTTTGATGTTTAGGATATTGTTTTTCATTCTATTGATGTACCAGGGTCTTTTTGCTTTTCTAAGCACACAAGGCAACTACCAAGACCAAGCAAGAGTTTTAAAATCCCTTGATATTGAACCAACTTTTTTGTTAGATCCAGTATATGTTTCTATGAAAGAGGATTTAAACACTTATAAAACTAGACACTTTTTAAAAACACTAGAAAACGGACATAGATTTGTTCCTGTTTTAAGAAGCATGATAAAAGAAGCAGGAATCCCCGATGCTTTCTTATACCTTGCAATGGTTGAGTCAAATTTTGCACCAACAGCGTACTCACGTGCCAAGGCTGTTGGACTTTGGCAATTCATGCCCTATACCGCGAAGAAATTTGGTTTAAGCATAGACTTATATGTTGATGAAAGACGTGACCCTATCAAATCTACAGAAGCTGCTATAACATATTTAAAGTATTTACATGAAAGATTTGGAAAGTGGTATTTGGCTGCTATCGCTTATAACTGTGGCGAGGGAAGAGTTGGGGAAGCTATAAAAAGAGCTGGAACAGATGATTTGGCAACACTTCTCAATATAAAAAAGAAGTATTTACCAAGAGAGAGTAGGCTTTATATAAGAAAAATTATGATGATGCAAAACCTCTCAACAAGTACAGATTTTATAGTTGAAAATGATGCAGGCTATCTTATGAACAGAGGAAGTACAAATACCTTCTCAAAGGTTGCAGTCAAAGGTGGTACTACTTTAGATGAAGTTGCTCAAAGTATAGGAATTTCACTCAATGAAATGAAATCCTATAATCACCACTTACGTTATGGTTTTGTTCCTCCTGTTTCTGATAGCTATCACATATATATCCCATACGATAAACAAACAGACTTTAAACAAAAGTTTGATGCCACAAAGAGCAACGGTAGGTTTTATGTTCATTCGATAAAATCAGGTGATTCTTTGTACTCTTTAGGTAGAAAATATGGAGTTTCCTATAAATTGATTAAAGATTTTAATAAACTCAAATCAAATATCCTCAGTATCAACCATACCATAGTCATCCCTGTTGTGAAGCCTCGAAATAGAAACTATACGATTAAGCAAGGCGATACCTTGGGTAAGATTTCAAGAGAGTTTGATGTAGCAATCAATACAATTTTAGAAGCAAATAACAAAAAGAATTCAACGATAATTCCTGGAGAAAGACTTGTTATTCCGTATGTTTATTAAAGTTTTAGGAACAGTTCTCCTAGCCTTTTTTTTACATGGATGTGGCACAAGTCAGTATGTATATAAACCAGTAGGAAGCAGTTATGTCGCTCCAAAAGCAGAGATAAAAAACTCTCCAAATATGCATAGAGCTACTATGCGACCTTATACAGTTATGGGAAAGACGTATTATCCTACGAGTGTAAGTATGGGGGATTATTTTAGTGGAGTCGCGAGCTGGTATGGAAAAGATTTTCATGCCAAAAAAACTTCAAATGGTGAATACTATAATATGTATGATANNATGATATGACAGCAGCTCATAAAACATTGCCTATGAATACAATGCTTAAAGTAACCAATCTAAAAAATGATAAAACAGTAGTCCTTCGAGTCAATGACAGAGGCCCTTTTGTAAAAAGTAGGATTATAGACCTTTCATACGCAGCTGCAAGTAGGCTTGATGTTGTTGCACAAGGTACGGCACCTGTGAGGATAGAAGTTATAGGGTTTAATGGTGTCATTGGAGATATGAATAAAAAGCAAAGTGTAGTCATGGATAACTACTTAGTACAAATAGGTGCTTTTAGAAACAAAGATGGTGCACAAAGATATACAGATGCAAATAGTTACGTAGAAAATAGATATAAAGCTATAATAAAAGAGCATGAGATGGGGGGCTTACCACTTTATAGAGTTTGGCTGAGTGGTTTTGAAAGTGAAGGCGAAGCGAGAGATTTCATCGAAGGTGGAAAATTTGGTGGAGCATTTATAGTAAGAGAGTAAAAATGACAAAAATTACAAGAAAAACAAAAGAGACAGATATAACGGTAGAACTTTCTCTTTATGGTAGTGGCAAATCAAATATCAAAACAGGTATAGGCTTTTTTGACCATATGTTAGAAGCTTTTTCTAAACACTCTTCTATTGATTTAAATCTTACATGTAAGGGTGATACTCATATAGATTTTCACCATAGTGTTGAAGATGTTGGTATTGTTTTGGGACAAGCTTTGAAAGAGGCAATATATCCAATCCAAAATGTTGAGAGATATGCAAATGCAGTGGTTGTGATGGATGAAGCTGCTGTTGAGTGTTCACTCGATTTGAGCAATCGAGCATTTTTAGTGTACGACGTATGCTTAGATGGTAAAGTTGGAGAGTTTGATGCAGAACTGGCTGAAGAGTTTTTTAGAGCAGTTGTTGTAAATGCAGGATTGACTGTGCATCTCATACCTCAAAGAGGAAAAAACAGACACCATATCCTAGAAGCAACTTTTAAATCTTTTGCGGTAGCACTTAGACGTGCCTTAGTGAAAAATGATTCTCTTGGTATCCCAAGTACAAAAGGTGTGTTGTGATTAAGCTTTTAGTATTTGATGTGGATGGTTGTTTAACAGATGGTGGTATAATCTATGATGGAAGTGGAGAAGAGTTTAAAGTTTTTAATGTAAAAGATGGCTTTGCGATGATATCTTTGGAAAAGCTTGGACTTAAAAGTGCCATAATCACAGGGCGTGCTTCCAAAGTAGTAGAGAGAAGAGCTAAAGAGTTAAAACTCACATATCTTTATCAAGGCGTAAAAAATAAAAAAGCCATTCTAGAAGAGATTTTAGAGAAAGAGAATTTGACTTTAGAAAATGTTGCCGCGATTGGTGATGATTTTAATGATTTGAGATTACTTAAAAGTGTTGGCTGGTCATTTGCTCCTAATGATGCGATGGAGATAGTAAAACAAAGTGTTACTACTGTTTTACATGCAAAAGGTGGCAAAGGTGCAGCTAGAGAGATGATAGATAAAATCCTTGAAAAAGAAGGAAAAACTAGGGAGTTTTTAAAACCTTGGCAGTAAAATTTTTATACTATTTTGTTGTTGTCTTTGTTTTAGTGACAGCTTTTTTGCTTACAAAAGAACCATATGATGTTCAAACAAAAGTAAATTTGAATAAACTTCCTGAAATACAAATGCAAATGGTGCAAAACTATGATGTTACAAAAGAAGGTATTGTTACTATTGTTATGGCAGAGGTTGTAAAGAGATATTCAAAATACGATGAATTTTCAAAGGTTTATATCCTAAACAAAGCAGAAAATGGACTCATAGATACAATCAATTCCAACAAAGGGATTTTGAAAAATAGAGATTTAAAACTTTATGATGATGCAAAGTACAAAAGAAGTGATGGAGTATCTTTAGTCAGTGATGAAGTAAAGTATAATTTAGATACAAAAGTTTTAAAATCAGATGTCCAGTTTGTCCTCTCCAATAACAGAGGGGTTACATACGGTGATTCATTTGTATATCAAATGAAAGACGGCAAAATTGATGCAACAAATATAAAAGCGATTATAGAGGAAGATAAAAAGTGAAATTATTAATAACTATATTTTTAACGTGTATGATAGCAAATGCTGCAAATGTAGAAATAGTGGCAAAAAAGTTTTTTGCAGATGAAGTGAAACAAATCTCTGTTTTTACAGGGGATGTAGTAGTGACTAAAGAAAAAGATAGATTGGTAGCACAAAGTGTTACTATCAACTTTGATGCAAAAAGACAACCCTTAAAATACACAGCAACTGGTGATGCTAAAGCTGATATGATAGTCAATGATAAGAAATATTTTGCTTCATCTGATAAAATGATATATGACCCAATCAAAAATGAATATGAACTCATAGGCAATGCTTTTTTACATGAAATTATCACAGATAAGAAAGTATATGGGGATAAAATATTTGTAAATCAAACAACAGGAAGATATGAGGTAGATAGTAGTGGCAACAAGCCAGTAAAGTTTATCTTTAAAGTTGAGGATAAAAAGAAGTGATAAAAATCAAAAATGCTACTTTTGTACTCTCTGCCCCTTCCATAGAAGAGACTGTTGCAAATGATGTAAGTGAAATTGCTTTTATCGGTAGAAGTAATGTTGGTAAAAGCTCTATCATAAATGCCTTGACAAATAAAAAAGGTTTGGCAAAGAGTTCTTCAACTCCTGGTAAAACACGTCTTATAAACTTTTTTGATATAACTTTTGAAAAAGATGAAAATGACTATCGTGCTAGATTGGTAGATTTACCTGGCTTTGGATATGCAAGAGTTTCAAAATCTATGAAGCATGAGTGGCAAAGAAATTTGACTGAATTTATCAAAAAAAGAAGTTCTATAAGGGTATTTGTGCATCTTATAGATTCAAGACATCCAAGTCTTGAGATAGATAAAGAAGTTTCTGCATACCTTCAAGAGATTTGTAGAGCTGATCAAGAAATCATAGTTTTTTTCACAAAAGCAGATAAATTAAAACAAAAAGATGTTAGTGCTCTTAAAAAGATATATCCAACTGCTCATTTGGTTTCAAGTAGCAATGGAAGAGGTATCACAGGTGCTATTGAGAAGATATTTGTCTCTTTATTTGGGAGCAATGTATGATAAAGTACACAAAAGCAAAACTAAGTGATATTCAAGCGATGCAAGATTTAGTACTTGATGAAGTCAAAAAAGGCATCATCCTTTTTAGAAGTGCTGATGAAATGGCAACAAATATTCGCTCATATATCCTAGCAAAAGATGACGATGACAATATAGTTGGATTTGGAGCACTGCATTTTCATGCATTTGATTTAGCAGAGGTGCGAAGCCTCATTGTTAGTGACAAGTGCAGGGGTTTGGGCATAGGAAAAGCTATCGTTGAAGAGTTATTAAATGAGGGCAAAGCTCTTGATGTAAAAAAAATCTTTACTCTAACATATGTAAAAGCATTTTTTGAATCCATAGGTTTTGAAGAGATTCCAAAGGAGTCACTGCCTGCTCATAAAATTTGGGCTGATTGTATAAAATGTAAACATTTTCCAGTATGCGACGAAATAGCTCTGATAAAAACTATTTAGGGTTTATACTATTTTCCGCCTTTTTGGTTTTACTCCAAATTATGGGAAGTTTATATACGCTATTACCAACGTTTGTAGGTGTTTTTTTCACGTATATTATCCTTAATTTTCATGATGACAAAAAACGCTACTATATTTATCTTAGTTTTTTATATCTGATTTCTTATGAGTTTACAAGAGGTTTTTATCTCTTTTCTTATGTGTTTACATTTATATTCTTTTACAATTTTTTTGTAGATAAAATAAGAAATAATTTTACATGTGTAAATTGTATTTTATTTATTTATGTTTTATTTGCTTATATTGGGCATTATTTTATCAATGCATTTATAGCGTATTTACTCAATCAAGATATATCTAGTTTTTCAAATGAATACCTTTACTATATAGTGATTGACTCGATTATATCAATGATGATTTTTAAAGGTAGAGTTTGAGAATAAAATTTATACTTATAGCTTTTTGTCTTTTTTGGCTTCTTTTACTTGTTCGCATCTACTATATAAGTATAAAATCAAATACTTACTATGATGAGATTGCAAAACAAAATGCTATAAAAGTAGAAGAATTAGCGCCTTCAAGAGGTTCAATCTTAGATATCAATGGCAAACCACTTTCTGTAAATAAACTTGGTTTTAGCATAGGGATAGCACCACAACTTAGCTCAAGCAGAAACAAAAAGATTTTAGATAAAGAGATAGACTTTTTAGCAGATAACTTACCAAATCTTGATAGAAAAAAGCTTAAAAAAACATATATAAAAAGAGATTCTCCCTATTCACATGAGTATGTAAAAGTTATCGATTTCATTACCTATGATGATGTTATAAAACAGTTTTCAAAAATTTCACAAAGAGAAAATCTTGAGATAAAAGCAGCATCAAAAAGATACTATCCTTATAAAGATTTAGCTTCACATGTTATCGGATATGTTGCAAAAGCAAATTTAAAAGATGTTCAAGAAGATGAAGTTGCAAAGCTTGTAGGATACATAGGAAGAACAGGTATCGAAAAGTATTATAATGGAGTTTTACAAGGGCAAAAAGGTGAAAAAAGAACAAAAGTCACCGCTTTTAACGAAGAGATTGAAGAGTTAGATAAAAGATTACCAACAAGTAATGATTTGAGATTGAGTCTTGATTTGGAATTGCAACAGTATATTTCTGAGCTTTTTGCAGGACAAAGTGGTGCTATCATCGTTATGAATGTAAAAAATGGAAAAGTTCTAGCAGCTGGTAGTTTTCCTGAATATGACTTAAATCAGTTTGTAAGTGGGATATCTCATGAAGAGTGGACAAAACTGGCAAATGATTTTAATCATCCTTTTACCAACAAACTCATAAATGGACTTTATCCACCAGGGTCTATTATAAAGATGGGTGTTGGTATCGCTTTTATGGAATCAAATATCCTTACCCCTTATACAAATTATTACTGTACGGGTTCTTTTGAGTTAGGTGGTAGAAATTTTAGATGTTGGAAACATGATGGACATGGAACAGTAAATCTAAATCGTGCGATAAGAGAGAGTTGTGATGACTACTTTTATAAGGGAAGTTTGCGAGTAGGTATCGATATGATATCTCCAGTACTTGAACAACTTGGTTTTGCACAAAAAACCAATGTTGACTTACCCTATGAGTTTGTAGGTTCAGTTCCTAGTCGAACTTGGAAAATGCAAAAGTATCAAAAGTCATGGTACCAAGGAGAAACTCTTATCACTTCTATTGGGCAGGGTTATTTTTTGGTGACACCTATGCAAGTAGCACGTCATACTGCACTTTTAGCAACAGGATATGGGGTAACACCACATTTTGTTGATAGTGTCGATGGTTTGGAAATAGACTATGGACAAGATGAAACAGTTTTTAATGAAGTACAAAAAAGATATTTGCCAACTATTAGAAAAGCTATGTATGAAGTTGTAAATCACCCAAATGGAACAGGACACCGCTATATAAATACAAAAGTTAAGATTGCTGGTAAAACAGGAACGGCACAAGTTGTTGGCATTCCACAAGGTGAAAAAGAGCGCATGAAAGAGAGTGAATTAGAGTATTTTAAACGTTCACATGCTTGGTTCACCTCATATGGGCCTTATAAAGACCCACAATATGTTGTAACCGTTATGGTAGAACACGGAGGACATGGTGGAGCCGCTGCTGGTTCAGTGGTCTCCAAGATATATGATAAGCTTTTAGAAAAAGGGTATATCAAACAGTAGCTTACTAGAAAAAAGGTTTAAGACTATTTTGAAGCATAAGTGCTATGATAACCAAAAGCCCAATTCCAGCAGATTTGTTATAGAGTTTATTGGCTGTTATGAAAACAAGCATGATAGAAGCAGTCCCCGCACATAAGATATCATAACCATATTTTGAAAAATCTACATTGAGTGGATTTACAATAGCGGCACTTCCAAGTACGATAGTAAAATTGGCAACATTACTACCGATGATATTGCCTATAATCATATCAGCATTATTTTTCCTAGCAGCTGCAATGCTTACAACAAGCTCAGGTAAACTTGTACCAAAGGCTATAAGTATCAAAGAGATG
Organism: Sulfurospirillum sp. UBA6810; assembly: GCA_002469305.1. Classification (GTDB taxonomy): domain Bacteria; phylum Campylobacterota; class Campylobacteria; order Campylobacterales; family Sulfurospirillaceae; genus UBA6810. The sequence goes on along the minus strand of DKEY01000027.1, from coordinate 3,092 downwards.
ACCCACTCAGTAACACCAAGACTTCTTGCTATGGCAGAAGCACTCTCTATAGTATAGTTTGCTCCACCAATTACTAAAGCAAATCCTATAAGTAAAAGGATAAGAGTTTTTGTCCAGTTAAACTTCTCTTTTACTAAGCTTCTGTCAACTTCTTCTTCAAAGTTTTTAGCATCTTTACTTAAAAATAGTAAATATCCTACCATCAACAATAAAAATAAAAAGCCTTCAAATGTACCTATCTCTCCATCATAAGACATGATAAAAAAGACCATTAAAGGAAATAAAGACCAAGCACTATCTGTTTTAAACAAATCTCTTGTAGGATTTATTTTTTTTGAAACAAGAAAAATAATCCCTAAAATCAAAGAGATATTGAAAGTAACACTTCCTAAAACATTGGCAACAGCCATGTCTGATTTTCCAGCACTACTTGCTGCAACCGAAGCAGCAAGCTCAGGCAAACTTGTTCCGATGGCTATAAGAGTTGCTCCTATAACAAATGATGATATATTAAAATGTAAGGCTATACGTTCTGATTCTACGATAATATGATTTGCACCATAGATTAAAGCAGCCATTGATGCTATAAAAATTATATATTCCAAATTATTCTCCCATTCTTACTATAAGACTTTGCGGTAAATTAAATTCACTTATGAGTTCTTCCTCTTTTGCTCTCATTTGTCCCTCGTCACTCTCATGGTCATAACCTATTACATGTAAAAGACCATGTATATACATAAGCGTTAATTCCTGTGTGAGTGAGTGTCCAAATTCTTGGGCTTTTTGTTGTGATAATTCAGAGTTTATGACTATACAACCAAGTGGAGTATGAGGCATTTCATCAAGAGGAAAGCTTAAAACATCAGTAGTTTTATCAAAACCTCTTTGTTCCAAATTTATCTCTTGCATCTGCTGTGAATCAATGATAAGCAGTTCTATATCTTTTGAGGTAAATTTATTTGTAATTTCCTCAAGAAGTGCAACATCAAGAGAAACTTCTGTTGTATTGTCTATATGTATCATTTTCTCTCTTTAAAAAAGTTTCATTTGTTTGTCTATATGTGTATTGAAGTTGTATTCAAAGTCCTCTTTGTTTCCAAATACAAGCGCGTATCTAAAATCAAAGTTTTTTAAGCCAGCCAAATCAGTGGGCGTATTATATATAATTTTTTTAAATTTTGATTCGATTTTGATATTATTTGGTATAAATAATATAGTGGATTCAAGATAACCACTCTTTTCTAAAAAAATAAGCTCTTCTTCAAACAATTTACTATCATATTCAAATATCAAAGCCCGTTCACTCATGCCAAACTCTTTTTTATTGAGTGATTTATCGACAAACTGTGGATAAAAGTGTCCAAAATTTGAAAAGTTATCCAAACTGTACTCTATCTCTAAACTATCCAAATAATCCAATAAACCAAGAAGATGAGGAACAAAAAAAGAGGTGAGTCTCAGTTCATTTACAAAAAGATTTTTATACACAAATGAGGAGATAAATGCACCTTTTGAGATGAGGTTGGTAGGCTCAATTTTCTCTTGTGCTTTATAAGATGTAGGATCTATTTTATCAACATAAGAAGAATCAATAGTAAAAAAAGTTGTAGATTCTTTTACATGTAAGATTTGTTTGAGTGCCTCTTTTGGTTCTTGTGGCAGAGTTTGTGCTTTTATACTCAATCTTAAGCACTTTAAGAGAGAGTAGTGCAACTGCGAGAGTTGGATAAAATGCAAATCTTTTTTGGTTGTATAGTATCTTGAAAGCTTTATGATGGCAAGTTCTATATCTTCAACATATATCCAAGCAATTTCATCATCCAAAAAAAGACTTCTTACTTTTGAGATAATAGCATATGCCCCATTGCTAATAGCAAGTTTTATATCTTCTAAGGAAGCATTGATATCTATAAAAAGATTGCCACGTGTGATTTTTTGAGGGTTTGTTTTTATATCTTCTATCGAGTTTACAGCAGGATTATTTAAAAGTGTTCCTGCTGTAATTCTTACTAAATTTTCAATTTTCATCCAACAGATGAGCCGCTCATTTTTGGTTTTTCTGGGCGCATTAAACTAAGGCCATTTTCATCTTTGGCTGCTAAAAGCATACCTTGGCTTAAAAGTCCCATGATTTTTGCTGGTTTGAGGTTTGCTACAACACAAACTTGAGTGTTGATTAAATCAGCTGGAGCATAGTACTCTTTTATACCTGCTACCACTTGGCGTGGAGTATCTTCTCCTAAATCTACTTTGAGTTTTAAAAGTCTATCACTATTTGGCACTTCTTCAGCCTCTAAGATAGTTCCTATCTTTAAAGAGGTTTGGAAAAACTGGTCAATCGTGATGATAGACTCTTCTTTTGTTTGCGTTGGAGTTTTTTTCTCCTCTTTTTTTGGCTCAATTGGTGTAGGCTCTGGAGTTTGCATCACTTCTTCCTCAATTCTTGGGAAAAGTGGTGGTACTTTTTCGATGATAAAATCTGCTAAAAGCTCTTTGTTTAGGATAATTTTTTCATAGCTTTGTGTATTTATCTCAAAGCCAAGCGCTTGGGCTATGGTAGCCGCAGTTTTAGGCATCACAGGGCTTACGAGAATCGTAACACGAGCCAAGATATTTGCCACAAGTCCTACGACACCAAGTGCTCCATCTATATCGCCATTTTTTATTTTTGCCCATGGTTCATGCGCAGTAATCGCTCCATTTGCGATGGCAAGAGCTTTCCATAAATCTTCTAAATATCTATTTGTCTGTAAGTCATTGAGTTTTACTTCTACTTCATCTAGCAGTGCTTCTACTTCACTCAACTCTTTTACATGTAAAGCTTTGACATCTTTTGAAGTTATTTTAAATTCACTATATTTGCCACTCATGCCGATGATACGATTGAGAAGATTTCCAAATTCATTGCCAAGGTCTGAGTTTATACGGTCGATAAGTGCTTTTTTGCTAAAATCTCCATCTTGTCCAAAAGGTACTTCTCTGAGCATAAAATATCTAAAGTTTTCTAAACCATAAGCATCTGCTACCTCTTTTGGGTTGACAACATTGCCTTTGCTTTTACTCATCTTTTCGCCATTTCTTGTCCACCA
>DKEY01000141.1:2801-7285 GCA_002469305.1 Sulfurospirillum sp. UBA6810 | reverse complement strand
TTATGACATTTGAGCAGTCTTGGATAGAGCACGACTATAATCCTTTTGTCGTATTTGATAGTGATGGAAGAGTCAAATCTCTTAACCAAGAGGCTCAATACCTTCTTGGCGAAGTGAGTACAAAAGAGATTTATGAGATAACGCAAACTTATGCAAGTCACACGTATGGGTTTAAAACTACTGCTCTTGATTTGGCGTTTGGCTCATACAAGTTTTATGCTATAACTGTTGGTTATCTTGATGAGAGCCAAATAGGTATAAAACTATATAAAGTTGCTGCAAAAAAGTTTACAAATATAGAAGAGTATGGCGATAGTGTAAACTTCTATGCTCTTCTAGATTTATGTATAAGTGCTGCTGCAACACGATGTAACTCTAAGTTTGTAAAAGAATTTGACCCTACTTTTCCAGATATAAGAATCAAGATAGAATCATTTACCAAATTATTAGACAAGATTTATAACTCATATAAAGACAATGATGTCATCACAACAAGACTCTCTTTACTAACGGGTGAGTATATAAAGTTCAATGATAAAAAATATCCGATATTTTGTGTAACATTTAAAGCAGAAAATAGAGATATTTCCCAAGAAAAAATCATCGAAGAAAATGCAGCAAAGAGTAACTGTATCGTAAGATTTCAGCAAAGTACAACAGTTATCAGTACAGCACTTGTCTCTTCTTAATCTTTTATAAAAAACCCTAAAAGCATACTACAAAGAGGTACAACACCAAGTCCTATGAGAAAAGGAATTGCTTCAAAGACCTCTTTTCTTATCATAACCATTATGGCTATAAAAAGTATAAAATACGCAAACAATCTTAATATACCTAAAGCACCACTCCAACTTTTAAAAAGGTTTGAAAAGCTTTTTTTCAAACCTCCTATTTTTTTTCTCTCAGTTTTATAAATCTCTTTAAATTCTTGCGCAGTTAAATCTGAAGCTTGTTTTTCTTCAAACAGTTCATGTTTATCACCGATAGTATCCAACAAATCTCTATCATCTCCACTATCACCCTCTTCAAGTCTTTTTTCTATCATCCCCTTATAAGAGTAAAAAGAAGCAAATACGATGAGCATCGAGCAGATAAAGGCTATTTGTGTATTTATAAGCCAATAGCCTCCAAAAACCAAAGATACTAAGATAAGAGCTATATCAACAAAAAGATATATAAAGGCTATCTTATTCGTCGTCATCATCATCATTTTGGTTTTGATACTTCTTATATCTTTCATCGCCCTCAAGTTCTTTGAGTGCCTTCATCTGCTTTTTATATGCTTTATAGATATTAAGTCCTGCTGCACTCACACCCCAAAAGATTCCTAGCCATAAAAGCCAATCATATCCAAAAGCTTTTTTCATCAGTATTCCAAGTCCAACACCAATCAAAATTGCAACAACAATCGAAACACCTAAAGAGAGCTGTTCAGCTCCCTCTACTACTTTTTTATACTTTGGAGGCTGACTCATTTAATTTCTCCTTTTTTCTGAACAAGTCCAGAAAAAATTCCTCTCACTCTTGTGCTTGTCACTCTCTGTGAGAAAGCTTTTGCTTTGCAAAGAGTTTTCATTTAATTTCTCCAAAAACTTTATCAGCAGCTTTTATAGTTTCTTCTATCATTGCATCAGTGATAGCGTCACAGATAAAACCTGTTTCAAATTGACTACATGCAAAGTAGAATCCCTCTTTGAGCATCCCTTGATGAAACTTGGCAAATGTTGTAGTATCACTACGAAGAGCATCATCAAAATTTAAAACTGGATTTTCATTGAAAAAGAATCCAAACATACTTCCTCTTACATCTGTTTGTAAAGCTATGCCATTTTGTGTTGCTGCTTCTTTAAGTCCATCAACTAGCCTTTGAGCCTTTTTTTCAAAAGAGCTATATAAATTTTCATTTTCTTGGATTTTGTTTAGACTAGCAAGTCCAGCACTCATGGCAACAGGATTTCCACTAAGAGTTCCTGCTTGATACACAGGTCCATCTGGAGAGAGTTTATTCATAATCTCCAACTTACCACCAAACGCACCAACAGGCATACCTCCACCGATAACTTTTCCAAAAGTGACCATATCAGGGATTACACTGCTAAGACCTTGTGCTCCTTTTAAAGAGGCTCTAAATCCACTCATAACTTCATCAAAAATCAAAAGAGCACCATGTGTATCACAAAGAACTCTTAATTCTTTTAAAAATTCTTCTGTCGCTGGAACAAAGCCCATATTTCCTGCTATTGGTTCTATGATGATACACGCTATATCATTTGAATTTTCAAAACACTTTTTTACACTTTGGATATCATTGTATTTTGCTAAAAGTGTATGCTTTGTCAAATCAGCTGGAACTCCAGGAGAACTTGGTGTTCCAAAAGTCACAGCACCACTTCCTGCTTGCACTAAAAGAGAATCACTGTGCCCGTGATAACACCCTTCAAACTTTACTATATCATTCTTACATGTAAAGCCTCGTGCTAGTCTGATAGCACTCATAACAGCTTCTGTTCCACTGCTTACAAAACGAATTTTATCGATTGATTCAAACATATCACAAATTTTTGTAGCTAAAAGTGTCTCAACTTCTGTTGGTGCTCCAAAACTAAGTCCTTGCTTTACTGCTTCTATCACTGCATTTTCGATAGTTTTATCACAATGCCCAAAGATTAGCGGACCCCAACTTTGAACATAATCAACATACTTGTTACCATCTATATCTATCAAGTATGCACCCTCACCTTTTTGGATAAACAGTGGTGTACCACCAACACTTTTAAACGCTCTCACAGGAGAATCAACTCCACCAGGAATAACTTTTTGAGCCTTTTCAAATGCAGCTTGACTATTTGTATAATTCATAATTTCCCTCATATTTTTATCTATTTACTTCACTTGTAACATAAAAGTAAAGAATTTCAATCTCATTTTTTGTTAAAAAATACTTTGGCATTACAGAGTGCGATTTATCTAGTGCCTTAAAAAAGTTCTCTTTTGTAAAGTTTGTAATAGCAGGAGCTTTTAACTCTTTTTGCTTGCCTTTTTCTTTGTATCTTGCGATTACCAAACCCTCGCCTTTTTCACCATGACACTGATTGCAACCTATGCCTCTTGGATTTGAGTATAACATCTTTGCATACTCCATTTTTGTTATAAAATCTTCCGCTAACAAAGATGATAAACATAAAAGCATACAGGCAAAAAACTTCATTATCCTCTCTTTAACTTAAGTATTATTACAAAGAAGATATAATATCCAAAAAAATATTTAAGGGTTATAAAACATGACTATCCTAGATGGAAAAGCTCTATCAAATAAAATCAAAGACCGCTTAAGTGCAGAAAATATTGAGCTAAAAAAACAAGGCTTGGTTCCTGGTCTTGCTGTAATTTTAGTAGGAGAAGACCCTGCTAGCCAAACGTATGTAAATTCAAAAGAGAAAGCGTGTGAAGCTATTGGAATTTATTCTAAAAAAATAGTTATGGATAAAACTACAAGTGAAGAGACTCTTTTAGATACTATTAAAGAGTTAAATACTGATGATATGATTCATGGCATACTTGTGCAACTTCCTCTACCAAAACATATAGATACTTCAAAAGTTCTTGAAACGATTATCCCTTCAAAAGATGTAGATGGTTTTCATGAATACAATGTAGGTAAACTTGTAACAGGAAATGAAACCTTTGTTCCTTGTACTCCTTTGGGCGTTATGANNAATACTCGAAGAGTATGGCATCAATCCTGAAGGTCTTGATGCTTGTGTCATGGGAAGAAGCAATATCGTGGGAAAACCTATGATGAACTTACTATTAAATGCTGGGGCTACTGTGACTGTTTGTCACTCTAAGACAAAAAACTTAAAAGAAAAAACACTNNCAAGCTGATTTACTTGTCGTTGGTATAGGCCGTCCAAACATGGTAAGTGCAGACATGGTCAAAGAGGGTGCGATAGTGATTGATGTTGGTATCAACAGACTAGAGAGTGGAAAACTCGTAGGTGATGTAGATTTTGATGCTGTTGCGCCAAAATGTTCACACATCACACCAGTTCCAGGTGGTGTTGGACCTATGACAATAGCTATGCTTTTACAAAATACTGTAACTTCTGCAAAGCGTAGTAGAGGACTGTGTTAATCATGAAAAACTTTTTCAAAAAACTTATCAATTTTTCAAACTCTTGGACAGGAACTGTTATCATAGTTCTTTTAGTGATATTTTTCGTGGCACAAGCCTTTGTAATTCCTAGTGGCAGTATGAAAAGAACTCTTCTTATCGGTGACCACCTCTTTGTCAAAAAATTCTCTTATGGCGTACCAACTCCACATATCCCTTGGATTGAGCTACCTATACTTCCAGATTTCAATGGCAATGGACACCTCATAGAAGGAGAAAAACCACAGCGTGGTGATATCGTAGTTTTTAGATACCCTAAAAATGAAAAAATCCACTATGTCAAAAGATGTTTTGCCGTTGGTGGGGATGA
>DKEY01000141.1:0-2715 GCA_002469305.1 Sulfurospirillum sp. UBA6810 | reverse complement strand
AAAATACCTATAAAGGTATCCAATACGATAGTGATATTGACCTTTTTTCTCAAATGAAAATGTTCTTAGCAGTTGGAGACCTTGATATGCAACCAACTATCATAGACGAACTTCCTAAAAATATGAATGCTAACTTTAATGCATACTATAAGAAAATTCCAGATAACGAATACTATATGATTGGCGATAACCGTGACCACTCAAATGACAGTAGATTTTGGGGAAGTGTACCTTACTCTTTGGTTGTAGGAAAACCTTGGTTTATCTACTTTTCATGGGATGAAGACTATAAAATCAGATGGAATCGTATGGGAAGATTTATCTCTACTATTGAAAATGATGTTGATTTTTTAGATGGAAAATAAAGAAATACTGCAACTCATAGCTACCATACTTGCGCTTATGGTAGCTATCATTGGACATGAGATTATGCATGGGTATATGGCTTATCGCTATGGCGATTACACTGCTAAAAGCGCAGGAAGACTCAGTATAAACCCCCTTGTGCATATAGATCCTATAGGAACTATCTTGGTTCCTGCTATCCTTTACATCAGTGGTGCACCTTTTATGTTTGGCTGGGCGAAACCTGTGCCAATCTATGTGCGAGAAGTGATAAGAAATGGTGGCTACAAAGGTGCCATAAATGTCTCTTTAGCAGGTATCTACTACAACTTTAGCTTAGCACTTATAGCAACTGTTATCTTAAGATATATAGATTTAGACTCCATAAGCTCACTTACAGAACTATTTTTAGTTTATTTTATCTTTCAAACGGTTGTTTACAATGTAGTTCTTGGTATTTTCAATCTCTACCCTATTCCTCCACTTGATGGCTCACATGCACTTGCATACTTTGCTTCTTGGAACAGATGGGATGCTTTGGCAAACTTACTAGAAGCTGCTAATAGATACGGTATGGTTATCCTTATCCTTTTTATAGCCACTCCACTCTCAACATACTTTTTTGCTCCTATTAGGTATGTTCTTAGTTTACTTATTGGATAAAGTTATCCTTTTATAATAATCCTTATGGTATAATCCAAGCTATTACATGTAAAGGATTATTGTGAAATTTTTTATCGCAACAGACCATGCTGGTGTAGCAATAAAACCAAATATAATAGAGATGTTAGAGCAAAGAGGTCATGCAGTTATAGACTTAGGACCAAGCAATAGCGATAGAGTTGACTATCCAGATTTTGCGCATAAACTTTGCTTAGAAGTCTTAGCAAATGAAGGAACTCAAGGCATACTCATCTGTGGTTCAGGCATCGGTATGAGCTTGGCTGCTAACAAACATGTTGGTATCCGTGCGGCACTTTGTCATGATGCATATACCGCATCGATGGCAAGAGCACACAATGATGCAAACGTACTATGCTTTGGTGAGCGTATAGTAGGTCTTGGTGTTGCCGAGTCTATTATAGATGCTTGGTGCAATGGAAACTTTGAAGGTGGAAGACACTCTCAAAGAGTAGAAAAAATAGAGATTTAACCATGTTAGAGTGGATTGTTACAACTACCCTGGCGTCACTTTGTGTTTACCTAATCATTATGGTTTTTTACTATAGAACGCTCCTCAGAAAAGAAAAACTAGGAAGTGTAGTTGTAAAGAACACTCTTGGAGATGCTGAAGTCGTTATCAGAAAGTACCAAGTACAACTGCAACGCTCACTTGGCAATATAGATATACTAAGTGATGAGCTAAGCAAAGTAAAAAACGATCTTAAATCACTACGTACAAGAAATTCACAATACAGAATGGAAAGTGATAAATTACGTCAGCACATTAAAGAGTTAGAAGGAAAGATAGAGGCATTACTCTAGTGGGTATAGAAGCTATTTCTTATATATCCTTTGCTCTTCTTTTTTCTATACTCATATATTTAAAATTTTTACTTTTCAAATAGGAGCCAATTTTATGAAAACACTTAACCAAGCAGATAAAGACTATCTACTAGCAAGTATCAGAGATGTAAAAGATTTTCCAAAACCAGGAATAATTTTTAAAGATATAACTACCCTTTTAGGAAATGAAAAAGCATATAATTTTTTGATGGACCACTTAAGCCAAAAGTATCAAGGTGAAAGTATAGATTTTGTTGCAGGTATCGAGAGCCGTGGATTTATCTTTGGAGCAGCACTTGCTGCAAAGATTGGATGTGCTTTTGTTCCTATCAGAAAACCTGGCAAACTCCCTTACACAACCATAGCTGAAAAATACTCCCTAGAATACGGTGTTGATGAGATTGAGATTCATATAGATGCTTTCAAATGTGATAAAGAAAAACCAAAAGTTCTACTTATTGATGATTTGATTGCTACTGGTGGTACTGCAAATGCTGCTGTAAACCTTATCAATAAAGCAGGAGCAGAGTGCTATGAAGCTTGTTTTCTACTCAACCTTACTTTTTTAAAAGGGGATGAACAAATCAAAAAAACTACCAATGTTTACTCTGTACTGGAGATTGATTGATGTATATACCTAAAACTTCTAAATTTGACCCTGATTTCAATGGACACTTTGGTATCTTTGGAGGACGCTATGTTCCTGAAACTCTGATGCCAGTACTTTTAGAATTAGACTCTTTTTATAAACAAATTCGCTTTGATGAAACATTTTGGACTGAAGTTGATGGCTATCTAAAAGATTATGTTGGTCGTCCTTCTGCTTTGTATTATGCTAAAAATATTTCTGAAGAGTTAGGCGCA
>DKEY01000151.1 GCA_002469305.1 Sulfurospirillum sp. UBA6810 | reverse complement strand
AGAGTGTTGGTGAAGTTATGGCGATAGGACGTACTTTTAAAGAGTCTTTCCAAAAGGCACTCTGCTCACTTGAAACAGGACTAAGTGGATTTGAGCGAATGAAAGCAAATGATGAGTTTTTGAAAAAAGAGATTCGTCGTCCAAATTGTGATAGAGCTTTATATGTAGGTGAAGCTTTCAGAAGAGGGTATAGTGTAGAAGATTTATTTGAGTGGAGTAAAATTGATCCTTGGTTTTTAAATCAAATCAAAGAGATTATTGATTTTGAAGATGAAATAGATATGGATATACTCAATGATGCAGTACTTCTAAGACGAGCAAAAACGATGGGCTTTTCCGATAAGATGATAGCAAAGCTTATCAATAAAGAAGATAACATAGAACTAACACAAAACGATATCTATTTTGCAAGAAATAAGCTTGGAATAACTCTAGAATACAATGAAGTAGATACATGTGGTGCAGAATTTAAAGCACTAACACCTTATCTATATTCGACTACAAATGTTAGTATTTTACCAAAAGAGAAAAAAGAAGTAAGCAAAGAAAAGAAAGTTATGATTATCGGTGGTGGACCAAATAGAATCGGACAAGGTATCGAGTTTGATTATTGTTGTGTTCATGCCTCATATGCCCTTCGTGACATGGGTGTAAAGACTATCATGTATAACTGTAATCCAGAAACTGTATCAACTGATTATGATACAAGTGATGTACTTTACTTTGAACCTATTGATTTTGAACATGTAAGAAGTGTAGTAGAAGCTGAAAATCCAGATGGTATCATCGTTCACTTTGGTGGACAAACACCATTAAAAATTGCAAAAAGATTAACTGTTATCGGTGGAAAAATTATCGGAACAACAGCTCGGGTAATAGATATGGCAGAAGATAGAGAAAAATNNACAAGTGAAGAAGAAGCGATAGAAAAAGCAAAAGAGATAGGCTACCCTGTACTTGTACGTCCTTCTTATGTTCTTGGTGGACGTGCTATGCGTATCGTATATGATGAAGCAGAGCTTAGAGTGTATATGAATGAAGCTGTAAGTGTTTCTCATAATTCGCCAGTTTTACTAGACCAGTTCCTCGATAGAGCTATCGAGATAGATGTTGATGCTATTTGTGATGGAAAAGATGTATATATCGGCGGCATCATGCAACACATCGAAGAAGCTGGTATCCATAGTGGAGATAGTGCTTGTTCTCTCCCTGCTGTTAGCTTGAGTGATTACATCATCAAAAAAGTAGAAACACAAACAAAAACAATAGCTCTCAATCTAGGTGTTGTTGGTTTGATGAATATCCAATATGCAATTTATCAAGACGATGTATATATGATTGAAGTAAATCCACGTGCTAGTAGAACAGTTCCTTTTGTCTCAAAAGCAACAGGAATTCCTATGGCAAAGGTAGCAACGAGAGTTATGTTCCAAGGGGATTTGAAAGAAGCACTTCATTTTTATGATAAGTTTAATGTAGTTTATGAAGAAGATGGAATTTATAAAGCAAAATCAAAAGGGCATGTGGCTGTAAAAGAAGCAGTTTTCCCATTTAATAAGCTTCAAGGTGCAGATTTGATTTTAGGACCTGAGATGAAATCAACAGGTGAAGTTATGGGTATAAGCAACTCATTTGCTACATCATTTGCAAAATCACAAATCGCTTCAAACAATATACTACCAACGAGTGGTACGGTATTTATATCATTAACAGATATTGATAAAGCATATGCAAAAGACATAGGTGTAGGTTTTGAAAAACTAGGATTTAAAGTTTTAGCAACAGGCGGAACTCATAAAGCACTTCAAATGGCTGGAGTAAATGCAGAATTTGTTTATAAGATAAGTGAAGGCAGACCAAATATAGAAGACAAGCTTAAAAATGGTGATGTTGCACTTGTTATCAATACAAGTGATGCAAAATCCTCAAAAGATGATGCTAAAAAGATACGCCAATCTGTATTGAGATTTAAGATACCATACTTTACCACACTAGCAGCAGCAACAGCTGCGGTTGCTTCACTTACAGATAGCGAAGCAGAGAGTGCATTTGTACCAAAAGCACTTCAAGATTATTTAAAATAATGCCACTAAACCAGCAGTTAGTCTATCTTGTGCAAACAGATACGACTGCTGGTTTTCTTTCTCAAAACTCTCTAAAGCTTGCTACTTCCAAACAAAGAGATAAAAATCAGCCATTTTTGATTTGTGTTGATTCTCTAAGGAGTCTTAAAAACTTTGTAAGAGTACCTACTGCGTTTAAAAAGCAAGTAAGACGTTCAAATAAAACAACTTTTATATATCCCAATAAACAAGCTATAAGAGTAGTACAAGAGGAAAATCATCAAAAATTTTTACGAAAACTTGGATGGGTTTACTCATCCTCAGCAAATCTTACATGTAAAAGTTTTGAAGAAAACTATGCAAAGCAAAAAGCTGATATAATAGTTGAAGATAGCAGAGGTTTTTTTGAATCAAAACCATCTTCGATATATAAGATGTCTAACTCTAAACTAAGGAGGCTTCGATGATAGCAAGATTTACAAATGCTTTTTTGATGGGAGTAGCTTTTATCGCTATTTTAGACTTTCTTTTTTTTATTGGATTAAAAATCAACTATATAGATTTTTATATGATTAAAGAGTATTTCAACATCTTTTTTATAGACAATCAAAACTTTTATATACTATTACCTCTTGGTTTTATAGTAGGCTATTTGATTTTATATAGTGGGTATGCCAAATTTTTTATCAGAGTGTATCTCCTAGCTATTTTTCTCTCAGCTGCTACGATTTATCAACCTATAGGAAAGTTGGTTGGAGAGAAAATTTTTCTCAAAGAAAATATGAGGTTTAAATTGGGTTCTACAACTTTTAGCGCAGACCATCTTTATACCTCAAGACAGAGTATCTTTTTGTATAGAAAAGATCTCTCAAAAACTATCAAACTTGAAAGTGCAGAAGTTACTGTTTTAACACCTTGGCAATAGTATGTGAAGCGATAAATAAGCCAAAACTTCCAGTAACACCTACAAAACTTCCCAATTCTTTACATGTAGCAACAGGGAGTTCTTCAGAAAAAATAACATCAAATTTTTTGTTGAAGCCTACTTTCTTTAATTCATATCTAAATTTTTTTGCAAAACCATCTCCATGAGTTTTCCAAATACTTGAAATCCTTATCTTTGTAGGGTCTATTCTTTTTGCTCCACCCATAGAGCTGATAAGTTTTTTGTGTGCTTTTTGTGCGATAGCAACTTTCGCAGGAATATCATCAATCGCATCAATCACCACATCATAAGGACTAAAATCAAAAGTTTCTATCCACTCAGGTGTGACCTTTAAATCAAATCCTTTAATCCCTTTGTATATATCCATAAGTGTTTTTACTTTGGAAGCTCCTATGTTATCACTTCCTAATTGTCTATTTTGATTTGAAATTTCATATGTATCAAAATCTATGATAGTGATATCTTTAACGCCTGTTCTATAAAGTGCATCAAGGCAGTGTCCACCTACACCTCCAACTCCAAAAAGAAGTATTTTTGCATTTTGTATCTTTGTATAGTCTTCACCAAAAAGTTTTTGGCATCTTTGAAATCTATCCATTTGCTATCCAATCATTTAATCTTTGTATATCATCATGTGCAGTCATATCTAGCTTTATTGGAGTGATTGAAACATAATTTTGCTCAATAGCACTTAAGTCGCATGTAGCATTTTGGCTTGGTTGCCACTCTAGCACATGAGTACCAATCCAGTAGTACTCTTCTCCTCTAGGATTTCTATGAAGATGTGCATCATTGCCATACATCTTATATCCCGCATGAGTGATTTTCATCCCCTTGCAATCTTCTGCTTTTATAGGAGGGATGTTTATATTTAAAAACCTTCTCTCTCCCAAAGGAAAACCACCCTCAAGTATCATCTTTGCTATATCATGGGCATATTTTTGTGCCAAAGTATATCCATACCTTTGGATGGAAGCGGGACCACCATCATAAACTTGTGAGATAGCGATAGCTGGAATTCCTTGAAGCACAGCTTCCATTGCAGCACTAGCAGTTCCGCTGTAAGTTATATCTTCTCCCATGTTTGAGCCATTGTTTATACCACTCACAACTAAATCAGGCATTTTCCCCTCTTCAAAAAGAGCATATTTGGAGAGATAGATACAATCACTTGGAGTTCCATCATCGAGTTTAAAAAAATCATCAGCTATCTGAACAAAACGCAAAGGACGAGTAAGTGTTAGAGAGTGTCCACAAGCTGATTTCTCAGTAGTTGGTGCTACAACAGTTACATGTCCTAAAGGACGCAGAGCTTCTACCAAAGCATGCAATCCTGCACTCTCAAATCCATCATCATTAGTTACGAGTATTCTTTTTTGCATTTATTAGAGCCTTACATGTAAGAATTTTGGCAATTATACCCAAAATAATACACATAAACTAAACGCATATTAGATAAGATGAAGCATACAAATTACACAAAGGAGTTTACCATGTGTATGATGCAAGCACCAATAAATCGAAAAATACCACAAGTATATAGACCAAAAAAACATGAGAAAAAAGATATTAAGCCTTTTAATGAAGCTCTTTTGAAACCAGACCCAACTTTTGTAGATGAGAGAAAAAAACAAAAAGTAGAAGATAAAGGATTTTTTAGTAAACTATTAGGGATATAACATATGGAGTAGTTTGTGAAACTTTTAGTATCTGCACTTGAACCTTCAGCAAATTTGCATATTGAGCCAATTATAAAGGCACAAGAGTGTGAACTTTTTGGTATCTTTGATGAGAGATTTGGAAAACCGTTACTTCCTAGTAAATCATTCTCTATTATGGGGTTTTTAGATGCTATTCCAAAGATACGTCTTGCTAAAAAAGCTATAAAAGATATGGTAGAACTTAGTTTTCATGTAGATAAAGTTTTACTGGTGGATTCACCAGCTTTTAATTTGCCTTTGGCAAAGGCTATCAAGGAAAAAAATCCAGATGCAAAAATCATCTACTACATACTTCCTCAAGTATGGGCTTGGAAAGAAAAAAGAGTCGCAAAAGTAGAAAAATACTGTGATGTTTTGGCTTCTATCCTTCCTTTTGAACAAGAGTTTTATAACCGAGCAAAGTATGTTGGAAATCCTCTTTTAGATGAAATTAGTGAATTTAAAACTCATTATGAAGATACTGGGTATGTTGCGTTTTTACCAGGAAGCAGAAAGAGTGAGATAAAATCACTTATGCCCATATACAAGGAAGTAGCTTCAAAAATCAAAAAAAACAATGTCTTAGTAATTCCTCCTCACTTTAGTTCACAAGAGATAAAAGAGATATATGGAGATATCAAAGAGTTTGACGTTTCAAGAGATACGTATAAAACTTTTTTAAAAGCAGAATTTGCCTTTGTGTGTTCAGGAACTGCAACTCTCGAAGCTGCACTCATAGGAATCCCTTTTGTTTTATCTTACAAAGCAAAAGCATTTGATTATTTGATAGCGAAGATGTTTGTAAAACTAAAGCATGTGGGACTTGCAAATATACTTTTTGATTTTGCAGATAAACCTCCTTTACATGTAGAATTTTTGCAAGATGAAGTTACATGTGAAAACCTCTTGGAAGAGTATAATGAAATGGACAGAGAATTGTTCTTTGATTATGCTATGAAGCTTAAAAAAATACTGAAGCATGGTTCACGTGATGAAATGATAAAGTTAATTAATGTATAATAATTGACCAAATAGAGTAAATTATAAATATGGAGAAATGATGATAAAAGAACCGATGACAGAATTTGGATTTAAAAAATTAACAGATGAATTAGATGATTTGAAAAAAGTGCAGAGACCAAATATTGTCCAAGAGATAGACATAGCTAGAAGCCATGGAGATTTAAAGGAAAACGCAGAGTATCATGCTGCAAAAGAGAAACAAGCTTTCATAGAATCTCGTATAGCTGAACTGAGTAATTTACTAGCAAATACACAACTGATTGATCCATCAACTTACACACACGATAAAGTAAGATTTGGCTCAACTGTAAAGGTTGAAAATGCAAATACAGAAGAAGAATCAACATATACGATAGTTGGAAGAACAGAGAGCAATCCAGAAGTTGGACTTATCTCTTACCACACCCCATTGGCTAAAGGGCTTATGGGAAAAGGTGAAGGGGATGAAGTAAGTATAGTATTGCCATCAGGTGTTCAAGAGTTTGAAGTGCTTGAAGTATGCTATAAAAAGATAGATTTTAAGTAGGAAAATACAATGACAAGAGTAGCTATCATAGGGGCTAGTGGTTATACAGGGATTGAGCTTGTAAAAATGCTTATAAGCCATCCACGTTTTGAAATTACCTATATCGGAACAAGTGAAGGCGGTGAAAAGCTCAGTGAGTTACATCCAAGCCTTAAGGATATTATAGAGTTTGATGTACAAAAAAGTGAAGCAAGTGAAATACAAAAAGTAGCTGATTTGGCTTTTTTAGCTCTTCCTCACAAAGCTGCGATGAGTTTTGCCAAGGATTTGATAAAACTTGGTGTAAAAGTAGTTGATTTATCAGCGGATTATAGACTAGAACTTGAAGCTTATGAAGAGCACTACTGTGAACATGAAGATAAAGAAAATTTAAAAAAAGCAGTTTATGGTTTGCCAGAGATTTATAGAAGTGAGATAGCAAAAACTTCTCTTGTAGCAAATCCAGGGTGTTACCCAACGGCATCACTCTTAGGAATTTTACCGTTTATAAACTATATAGATGAGAGTTTTCCTATCATTATAGATGCAAAAAGTGGTGTAAGTGGAGCTGGAAAGAAACCAAATCCAACGACACAGTTTGTTACTATCAATGAAAATATCTTTGCTTACAATCCACTAAAGCATAGACACGCGCCAGAGATAAAAGAGAAGTTAAAACTTCTTACATGTAAAGATTTTGAAGTAAACTTTATACCACATCTTATCCCTGTTACCAGAGGTATGCTTGTGAGTATTTATTTTAAGGCAAACAGTGAAATTGATGCAAAAAATATTTTAAAAGAGTTTTATAAAAACGAACAATTTGTAAGAGTAAGAGAAAATCCAGTAGATATCAAATCAACTGCTGGGACAAATTTTTGTGATATCTTTGTAGCGCAAAACGGTACAACTGTTTTCGTCT
>DKEY01000009.1 GCA_002469305.1 Sulfurospirillum sp. UBA6810 | reverse complement strand
TTGAGAAAACTAAAGGAGCCAGAACCCACACCCACATACTCTTCATTGTCGATGACGTACTCATCAAAAATCGCTTCTTTCTCTTTGGAAAATGACCAACCATGACGAGAGGGGTAAGACTCCTTAAGAGACTCTTTGATGATGTTAAAAAACTCATATTCATTGGTAAGGCTAAATTTCCCGAGTGTTTTAGTCACACTGCTTTTGACCATAGATGAGGTCATCAGCGGATAAAAACTGCTCTGTTCTGGCGAGAGTTTGATGAGGGTTTCAATATCGTACAAAAGATTTTCCTTGCTTTGATTAGGAAAATTAAAAATCAAATCCACACTGGTAATCGGTAAAATACCCAGCATGGAAGCAATTTTTCGGTACACCTCTTCGCCTGAGCCAAATTTCTCATAGCGTCCGAGTTTTTTCAAGAGCGTGTCATCAAAGGTTTGGACTCCCACAGAGAGGCGATCGACCAAACCATCGAGGCGAAGCACCGTTTTGGGTTGAATGTGATTAGGGTCACTCTCACAGGAGACATGTTTAATGTCAAAGAGTTTTTTCACCAGTTCAATGGTTTGAATCAGTTCCTCTTCATCAATGAGTGGCGTTCCTCCCCCAATGACAAGGTAGTTAAAACGATAGCCAAGTGCCTTTACATGTAAAATCTCTTCATGCAAATGTTTAAAATAGTGGGTTGCTGCCTCTTTGGTGTAGTTAAATTTATTAAAGGAGCAGTAGGGACAAAACATGGTACAAAAAGGCACATGAATGTACAACAGATACTCTTTATCTTCAGGCGGTGGTGGCAATCTATCAGCGGGATTTTTTACATGTAAATAGTGTTTGGTGTATTGGTGCATAAAATAGCTGGTCGCATTGGTAATAATCTTAACGTTGTTCTCTCTCATAATCTCTTTCCTCTTTCACGCATACTGTATGCATTATAATGCGTTTGTGTGATATTTCGAAGGTGATGAATGTCACAGCTTCTTCACATTTGACTTATGGTAGCTCTTTAGTACCATTTTTTAAGAAATTTTTTCAATTTCTCTTTGGCATTATAAAGGGTAAGCGTAATTTTTATGTAAATAAATGGTAACACAGAAAAAAAGGAAAGTCGGGGGAAGATTTTTAAAGAAGTTAGAGCCTGCCCTTAAACTTGATTACATCGAAAACGCCCAAATTAAATCAGGAGTCTTTTTACATGTAAAGACTCCTGATGTCATTATCCTTTAATCTACAATGTTCTCTTGGCATTTTGTTAAACCAAAAACCTCAATTTTATCTTGATTAATGCAATACACAATCGTGTAGCCTTTGTAGACTAAATCACGGATGGATTCATCGTCAAAATAGATAGACTTTCGACACTTTAGGGGATAATCGCTAAGTGAGCGAATTTGCTTTAAGAGTTCATTTTTAAATTTTAGAGCACTTTGAGGGCTATCGTTTGCGATAAAGCGCAGTTGTGTTTCAAAGCGTTTAACAAAACTCGCTTTAAATTCAATGCGCATATTCATCAAGTACACTGTTCATTTGGACTTCAAACTCTTCAAGTGATAGCATCGTTGCTTTATCATTTTTAAGCTCTTCAAGCTCTTTTTCTAAAGAAGCTTTATCGTGCATAAATTGGCTATTTTTCTCAATTTTCACGTGATTAAAAAATCGACTATCTAATGACTTTAAAATCGCTAAAAACTGAGTAGCATATCCTTCCTTAACATCAATAACAACTTGCATTTTAACTCCTACTAATAAATTTAATATAATTACATGTAAAGAGATAAGCAAGATGATCACATTTTTTTTAGATCAATGATAGAGCTTTAGAGTTCTATTAAATCTCCAAGGAGTCTATCACTTGCTCATAATCCCAATAGGTTGATTAGGCTTAGAGCCTCTGTCATTATGGAGATAGGATAAAAGCAAGGTTGCTTATCTGTTTACATGTAAAAATAACTTGTAAAGGTGTTTGTGATGTATGAACAATTCTGCGGAATAGATATTAGTAAAGATAGCTTTGATTTTACACTACTTGAGAGTAGTGGGGAAGTTAAACTGCAAGAGAAGCTAACAATGGATAGAGACGGTTTTAATACTTTTTTAGAGTATTTATCATCTTATTCCAAAGATAAGCTTTTGGTCTCAATGGAAGCTACCGGTATATACCATTTACCACTATTGTCTTTTTTATTAGAGAACAGTTTTAAAAGTGTAGTGATAAATCCAATACTCATAAAGAGTTTTATTGGTTCTACTACTCTTAGAAAAACTAAAAACGATAAAAAAGATGCTACTTCCATTGCACTGTTTAGTTTAAAATCATATCAGTCATTACATCTTGCTACTTCTGACACTATTGAAAGTGTGAGACCGCTCATTAGAGAAAGAGAAACTTTATCTAAAGATATTGCAAGACTTAAAACTGAAATAAAAGCTACTTTAGTCCAATTATTTCCAGAACTGTTAAAGAACACAAACATTTTTACAAAAAGCATTTTAAATCTGCTTCTACAAGCCCCTAGCCGTAAAGCTATTAGAAACTTGAAGAAACAGAAAATTCAAAAATTACTAGATAGTACCAGTGGTAACAAAGTTAGAATCTCTGCAGATGAGATACTCTCACTTGCAAAAGACTCTATTGCTATCTCCGATAAATATCTTGAAAAGGTATTAACTTCTAAAATTAGAAGATTAATAACTATTCAAGATGAGCTATCTATACTTGATGAAGAGCTGCAAAACTCTTTAGAAGATACTGATATCAATGATGATATTGAACTACTACAGTCAATACCTGGTATCGGTTCAGTAACTTCTAAAAACTTTATGGTTGAAGTATCCTCTATCAATAAGTTCAACTCCGTAAAGCAATTATGTGCTTTTATTGGAATTGACCCATCTGTTAGGCAGAGTGGTACTTCAGTCAACTATAGGGGCAAAATCTCTAAAAGAGGTAATGCTAACCTTAGAAGAACTATTTGGCAAATGGCAATCGGTACTATACGCTCTTGTGAAAAGTTTAATACCTACTTCAATAAAAAAAGAGAAGAAGGTAAAAAATTTAAACAAGCTGTTATCGCTGTTGCCAATAAGCTTTTAAAAACAATATTTATACTTTTAAAGAACAAAGCCATGTTTGATGAAAAACCTCACCCCACGACATAGTTGGAACA
>DKEY01000081.1 GCA_002469305.1 Sulfurospirillum sp. UBA6810 | reverse complement strand
GAAAATCAAAATATGCAAAATATATTACAGCAATACATGCAGATATTGAAAAAGATTTAGAGACAAATCTCTTATTTGCGTATCCAGAACTTCAACATGAAACAGATGTAGCTATGAATGTACTGCAAATATGTTCTAATCATCTCTCAACTGCCAATGACTTCATAGCTGTTAATAGAAAATTCGAACAAGATTTAGATTATATAAGAAGCAATATCAAAAGCTATGGAATACGATTATGGAGTTTATGGTCTGGTATTGCAAGCCTTAATTCTTTGGCATTTATATCAGTAAATGATGGAGGAAGATCAATCGTTCATCAAAGCAATAATGAGATATATCTCATATTTTTAATAGATTTTTACATTAAATTGCGACTTCAAGATTTAGACAAATTGATTATTGATGATAGCTTTATGCAACAAAACAAATCAAGAGAAAATTTAGAAAATCTATTTATCTTAAAAGCGAAGTATTTTTCAGAAGAAGTGGCAGATTCATTTCAACCTGTTGTAATAGATAAAAAAATCAAAGCTGCACTTGGAATAGATTCTCTGATGAAAACAATAGAAGAAAATATAGTTAAAACTAATGAGATTATCAAAGATAATAACTCAGCGGTTATCGCTATTATTGCCGCTATATATGTGGCACTAAATGAATTAGTGCCATATTTCACAGGCTCAATTATTATAAAAGTATCTTCAATAATAATTACAAGTATCGTTGCATTTTTATTATGGAAAAAACGAAATGTCATTGGGCAAAAAGTAGATTATATGTTGAGAAAAATAGGTGTGATATAAAATCATTATTGTTAACTTAACTAAGTAACACATTATGTGATAAAGTATAATGCCACTAAATATTTAACGGTCTCCACTAAAGTAGTTCATTGAATCTATCCTTGAAACTACACTTTTGGCAAAGCTCTTCTACCGCCTTGCCTTTTTGAAATCCTTTTTGGATATCTTTTACTTTTTTTGTATGGAGAATCTCTGATAAAGAGTTTACATGTAAGCTTCCTAGACTTATAATACCCTCAGCATCTAAGCAACAAGGAACAACTGTGCCATTGGCTAAAATCGCTATCTGAGCGCTCAGTCCATGACAAAATCCATGAGTTAAGTGAGTGCTTTTAAGACTTGGCCACTCAAAGTAGCTATCAAAATGCAGAAGGATTTTTTTGGCAAGTCGAAATGTTTTTGCTTGTGTCTCTATCTTGATTTTAAAAAATTTTTCCAAAGCTTCAAAAACTTGTTGGTTGTAACTCTCTTCAGTGTTGTTTTCATCTAAATTCCAAAGGCGAAGATTGATAAAAACTTCATCATCAACTCTAGCTTTACAAAGCGCAAATACTCCCTCTATATACTCCTCAAAACTCATCTTGGGCGTATTTTTGTTGAAACTGTTGAGCGAGATGTTTATCTGTTTGAGGCTTGGATGAAAAAGATTTGGATGATTTTTAAGATAGTAGCCACTTGTAGTTATCATCACTTTAAAATTTTGTTTTTGAGCTATATCGAGGTAGTCATTGAGGTTTGAAAGCGTAAGTGGATCACCCATCACATGTAAGGCTATCTCATTTGTATAGGGCTTTAATTCATGCAGTATTTTTTCAAAAAAATCAAGCTTCATTGTTGTCGTTGGTGCTGTTTTTGTTGGACAAAAACTACACTCTAAGCCACAGATATTTGTAATCTCAACATAGGCTCGGTGAAATTTCATGAAAAACCTTTGGTAAAATTTATTTCAATCCTATACTAACTCAAACGGTTTCGAGGTGGGTACCCCAAGATTAAAAATCTTGACCCTTCCACTGCAAATGTTGTTCGTTAGTGTAGATTGACAACAAATTTTGTAATGATAAATTATATCTAAAAGGCTCTTTTGTTATAATTGTAAATTAACAAATATAAACTTTTTATATCATCAAGGATTTTTTTGAAGAACTATTTTTTACTCTTTACATGTAGTGTTGTATTTTTAGGTTGTAGTGCTAGTGACTATCAGTCTCTTACCCGTGCAGCCCTGAGTAAAAACCCAGAAGTTGTGCTCAAAAGCTTTGTAACAAACAAAGGTGTGCAGTATGCTACAAATCCAAAAAAGTTAGAGAGTGATTTAAAGTCTATCGACAAAAGTATAGGGGAGCTTTTCGCTGTTCTTATCGGTGAAGCTTCTAAAAATTGGGGTAAGGACAATGTCAAAACTCCAAGTAAAAAAGAGTATGTCAAATATATGCAAAACTACAAGAGTAGGGCGATGGTGGACTTTGATAGTGGCATAGTGACAGTTGAAACACTTGATACTCAAAATCCACAAGAGAGTTTAAAAAAGGCTATTGTCACAACTTTGCTATTGCCACAAGACCCACGAAGTGCAGATTTGTTCAATGCCAATGAAATAAAACTAGGCGATACACCTTATCTCTTAGGTGAAGTGCAAGATGACCAAGGCAAAAATATACGTTATGAGTGGCGAGCCAATAGATTTGCAGATATTTTGATAAAAAAGAGTTATCAAAGTAAAACTATCACAAATGGTGCTAAAAAAGAGCAAGTTTACTACGTACAGATTCCTATGGTAAAAGACCATGCAAATATAAGAGTGGCAAAGTTTAAGCCATATGTGCAAAAGTATGCAAAGATTCATGGCGTGAGTGAAAATCTTGTCTATGCTATCATCAAAACAGAGAGTGATTTTAACCAGTTTGCAGTGAGCAATGTTGGAGCGATAGGACTGATGCAGATAGTGCCAAACAGTGCAGGAGTTGATGCGTATAAGCATATAAGTGGGAAGTCGTGGACGCCAACTCGCTCGTATCTTTTTGATGCAAAAAACAATATAGAATTAGGCAGTGCCTATCTTAGTATCATAGATAAGCAGTATCTAGTAGGGATAAACAATAGCATTTCAAGAGAGTACTGTGTTATCAGTGCGTACAATACAGGAAGTGGTAATGTGCTGAGAACTTTTCATAGTGATAGGCAAAGAGCAAAAGATATCATCAACTCGAAAAAGCCCTCAGATGTTTATGAGACTTTACGCTTAAGACTCCCATATGATGAGACAAAACGATATCTTTATAAAGTCATAGAAAATAAAAAAGATTTTGTAAATCTATAAAGAGTTTTTAAGACTTTGCAACTTTAACTCTAAACTCTTTTTTTTCATACTAATGCCTAAAAGAGGTTTTATAGTGAGATTTGGAAAAGCGCCATTTAGACCTTTTCCCTCATGCCCATGACAACCGCCACAGTTACTTGTATAAAAAATTTCAGATTTTTTAGCTTGTATGTCATCACTACTCTTTTGACCACTCAAAGTGAGTACATATCTAGCGATATTGTGTGCATCACTTTCATGTGCATAGCCACCCTCCATAGCCCCAGCTTTATAGCCTAGTATCCCTGGTGAGCCATGATTGATGATTTGGATGATGTAGTTTTCTTGGTAGGCAACAGAGCTTATCAAAGAGAGTTCACTCTCTATGGATTTGATTTGTGAGTGCTTGTCTTGTGAGCTTGGTTCTGGTTGTGCCGTAACAGTTGTTGTTTCTTGTTGTTCACAACCTATAAAAAAAAAGATGAAAAGATAAAAAATGATATATCGCACACTCGCTCCTTAGTGAAAATATATACAATTATTTTTATCTTTTCCTTGAGTTACATCAAAGTTAAAAATCTTCAGCAATGCCACTTTTATCTAAAAAATCTCTCTTAAATGCTACTACTTTGTTTCTGCCACTCTCTTTTGCTTTATATAAAGAGATATCTGCATATTTGATAGCTTTCCAGATAGAGTCTGTATCGCTAGGATATAAAGATGTTCCTATACTAAGTGTTTTTTTAAAGATTTTGCCATCATTTGCTTCTATATTTTGCGCTTCAAATGCAAGTCTTATTTTTTGAGCTATTTCTTCTACTTTTTGACTGTCACAGTTGTATAAAAGCACTAAAAACTCTTCACCACCAAATCTAAAAGCGATATCAGCTTCTCTGATAGATTTGCTGAGGGTTTTTGATAACATCTTAATAACTCTATCACCTATATCGTGTCCATATGTATCATTGACCATTTTAAAATAATCAATGTCAATCATCATAACACCATAAGTAGAGTTAGTCCTTTTAGCTTGAGCTATGGCTTTATCAATATATTCATCTAGATATTTTCTATTAAAAAGTCCTGTGAGAGGGTCTGTTGTGGAAGATATACGTAGTATCTCTGTTAAGTTTTTACTTACTATCTCTGGTCTTGCTTCATTGATATAGTCATTAATCCTTGGGAGATTATCGTGTACATTTTGTACATTTTCTTTATCTTTTGTTGTTACATGTATCATGATTTCTAAATCATTACTGATTGTATAAGGGATGCAGATATAGTGGTCATTTGTATTGTTACACCCATCACATATGCCAGAAAATTGAGTTGAGTTTACAATCTGCTTTGTTCTTAGGGCTCTGCATTGAGGATTTATATCTTTCATCGTAAAATCACTAGATATATAGACAGTTTTGTTGCTTATCTTACTCTTTTTATCAGACTCAACAATCACAAAATCTTTGATATTTATATTGTTTTCTAAGATAGTTCCAATGCGTTTGTAAATTTGGATTTTATCTTCATCAAATTCAATAGTTTTTTTAAATTTGTGTATATTAGATATCTCACGTACTAACTCTTTTAACTCAATTAAAACATCAGTTTCTTTGATATTTTTATCTGTTAAAAACTCTTTTACAGTATTTTCAATCTCATCAACTGTGTCTTGTAATTTATCTAGTAAAGAGTTAACCCAAAAAACGACATTTTTATAATCCTCACCGTCATCTACGTTCTGTACACGCTTTGAGTAATCACCATCTTTTGCTTTACCCATAACATAAGTTATCGATTCAAATAACTTTAAAACAGGTTTCATGTAGTGGTTAATGATAAATGAAACAGCAATCATAATAAAAATAGTCACTACAAAAATAATCAAAGAAGTGACAAAACCATTAAATCTAGTTTCACTGATATCTACTACCATGCTTATGGTACCAAGGACATCACCTTCTTTTGCATCATGGCACTTCATACAGTTTGGTTCACCATGCTGCGTAGCGATATAGGGGATAGTGATTCGCAAAGAGGCTTCATTTGAAGTTTCATAAACTTTTTTGTATGTTTGCGCTGTAAGAATAACATCTTTATCTATGGCATCCCTTGGGGTTTCATTGCTAAACCCTTCACCAAATTGATCTTTAACAGATTGGCTTCTTGTAACCCACAAAGATTTTATATTTGGAGAGTTTTCTATCTTTTTAAGGTAGTAGGCTCTATTTTCCATGATACCACTTACCATATGTGACGTTAACCCATCTTTGACAAGCTCTGCTGTGATTTTGGCTTTGTCTTCAGCGCTTTTTAATCCAATATTTCTAATGTTAATAGCACTAAAAATTATCATAAGAAGATAAGAAACAAGGATAGAGCCAAGTATGATAAAGGTAAGTTTTCTTTTCATGTTACTCCACTGTAACGGATTTTGCTAAATTTCTTGGCATATCGACATCATTGCCAAGCCTAACTGCTATTTCAAGCGCAAGTAGTTGCGTTATGACCATCATCTCAAAAAATTCACTCATAGGATGTTCTTGTAAAGAGGTTTTTATAAAATCATCAGCGAGTTCAAACTCTTGGGGAGAGATAGCTAGTATAGTAGCATCACGGGCACTTAACTCCTCTACATTGCTTTTTGTTTTTTCATAAAGTAAAGTACGAGGCATAAGTGCTATGGTAAAAAGTTCACTATCAGCAAGTGCTATCGGACCATGTTTCATCTCTCCTGCTGGATAACCCTCTGCATGAAGATAACTAATCTCTTTGAGTTTTAATGCTCCCTCTAGTGCAAGAGGAAAGAAAATATCTCTACCTATAAAGAAAAAACCATGCCCATGAAGATATCTTTTTGAAAGACGTCTGATTTTTTCATGCATAGAATCTTTTACATGTAAAACAGTTGGTATATGAGAAAGGGTTTTAATCTCCATTTGAAGGGTAGCAGTATCAATACTCTTTTTTTGTATTCCAAGGTAGAGGGAGAGCATCCAGAGTGTTAAGATTTGTGTAGCAAAAGCTTTTGTACTTGCAACTCCTTTTTCTATCCCAGCTC
>DKEY01000173.1 GCA_002469305.1 Sulfurospirillum sp. UBA6810 | reverse complement strand
TGATACACTGCATCTGCTGAATCATCTTAAACGACTCTTCCAAAATCTTCGTCATCAAGCGATGATTCGCATAGATCATCGCACGAAACGGTTCACTTTGAATGCAAAGCACTATGCTGTCTTCCAAAAACTCGGCGTTCGCGTAACAGCTGATGAAAAAGCTATCAATGAGCTTGGAGACATTGAAAATGAGGGAGTTTGAGTAAAGCTTGTAGAGGAAGATTTCATTATCAAAACGATCAACTTTATAGAACTTCACAGAGCCTTCTATAATGTAATAAATAGCATCTTTACTATCCTTTTCATAGAAGAGCACATCGCCTTTTTTATACTCTTTTATCGTACAAAAAGAGGCGATATGCTCAATATCCTCAGGCGCTAATGAATCAAAAATAGGTAACGAAGCGACACGTTTGTTACATCCAAGACAAGCCATTGACACCTCTTCACGATTGATTTATTGACGGAAAGTAGCATTTTCTACAATAATCTTATAAATATATCCCGAACCAAAATCTTTGTCAATGGCGACAATACCACTTGCTGTTACGATATCACCTACTTTAGGTAATTCTTTTGAGGTAAACACAACACGCCCGACCTCGCCTCCCTCGCCTGTTCCATCTTGAATATGCACCCAATTACGCCCCATAATATTTTGTGAAGCTTTGACAACTTTTCCACTCACCGAAACACTTTTTCCACTCAAAGTTGGGCGTTTTTGTAACACCTCTTTAACACTCATCGACCCCTCTTTTTGATAGGGTGAGCGTTCGACTACTGCGGTTATAAGCTCTAAGTTTCCTTTCTCAGAAACGTTGGTGCGGTACTGTAAATTTGAAGCGAACATTAACTCATCAAAGGTACGATTTAACGATTTGCTATGAAAGTCTTTTGCACGCATCTCTTCTTGAAAACGTACTTCCAACCCTTTAGGAATATCTACCCCCTCCACAGCAATCCAATAACTCTTTTTGGCATCCTCAATTTCTAGGTATGTATAACCGCCACCGTGAATGACATCTTTAATGACACCCTCATGCAAATCACCTGCATATAAGCTTATGCTACAAGCGAGTGAGGCTAAAAGCGTTGTTATTTTTTTCATTTTTCTTCCTTTAAATGTTTGTTTTTATATGAAACGAGAATCAGCAATGTGACACAAAAAAGTGTACCATAAACCCACAGAGGAATCGGAACAGGATCCCCCGTGGCATAGGAGTGCATCCCCGCTAAGTAAAAATTCACCCCAAAATAGGTCATTAAAATAGAACTAAATCCCAACAAAGAGAGCACGGCAAAAAGATAGTGCGAATAGAGTTTTGGAATCAGCCTTACATGTAAAATAATCGTATAAACAATAATCGCAATATACGCCCACGTCTCCTTAGGATCCCAGCCCCAGTAACGTCCCCACGACTCATTCGCCCAAATCGCCCCTAAAAAGTTCCCAATCACCAAAAGGCTTAAGCCTAAGATAAGGACGACTTCATTCATCACGGTTAAGCTTAAAATGGCCTTTGTAATGTTAGAAGAGCGTTTACATGTAAAAAGTATAAGCGTAAAAAATCCCAGCGCACATGCCAGAGCAAAAAAACCATAACTAGCCGTAATAATCGAGACATGAAGGCTGAGCCAAAAAGATTTTAAAACAGGTACGAGATTGGTTATCTCTGGGTCTATATGTCCAAGATGCGCTGCAAACATAAAGATACCAGCGATGATGATAGCAGCACTTAAAGCGAAGATAGATTTTCTAAAAAATATCACGCCACCAAACATTGCTGACCAAGCGATATAAACGATAGACTCATAAGTATCACTCATAGGTGCATGACCACTGATATACCATCTAGCGCCCATACCAAAAGTATGCACTAAAAAGAGGAGTACGACGAGACTAACTATGACTAGGCGTATTTTTTCGTGGTTTAATTGTTTGAAAAAGAGTGAAGCAAAAGAGTAGAGAAAAAGTAAAAATCCTAAGATGATATATATAGGAGTGAGCCTTGGAAATATCTTTGCTTTGTTGAGTAAAATTTCATTTTCCAGTTTTTCATGAGAGGGCATCACTTTTTTGCCATACTCTTTTTGATACTCTGCAATGGTTTGTACATACGGAAGTGCGCTGTTATAGTTGCGGTTAAAAGAAGCATCAAGAAGCCTTTGTGCGGCTATTTGTGTTTTTTTGGCTGCATCGCTACTTGCACTCTCCCAAAAGTTTTTAAAATCAACCCACTGGTTGTTGTCGCTCTCTTGTAGTGGAAATATCTTTAAAACAGAACCCCTGTAAACCATAAAAGAGATATTTGTCAGCTCATCAACTCTGATAACATCTTTTTCGTAGGTACTTCTAAAAGCAGGCATCACACGAGTTGCTTGGATAACTTCTTTCTCAAGTTTATACTCACCTTTTTTATTAAACAAATCAGCAAAACTTATGAGTTTTTTACTCTCATCTATGCCTAAAAACTTTTTGAGCTTGGGAGATTTTATCTTGATAAGCTCTACTTTTTGCCAGATTTTAGGTCTTGAGAACATACCTAAGATGATTTGGTTGTGATTCATGCCATAAAGAGTGTTTTTTCCACTGAGCTTATAGAGTATCTCGCTGCTTAGTGTATCTAATGGTTTCATTCTTCCCATGCGTGATTGTGTCACAAGTTTTCCAAACTCATTTGCCAACTCTTGTGAGTTTTGTGCATGTTCAACAAGGTAGTTTTTTGTATAGTCATCTTGGGCTAGTAAAGGTGTAGAAACAAGACAAAAGAGCAAAAGAGTTATGGAAGCGAGTTGCATCTTTTTAATTCTACATGTAAGCTCATAAAACCTTGATTTTTTATCAAAGAAATTTAAAATAAGTCCTAAGAAAAGTAAGAAGTATCCCACATAAGTTGTTACTTTTCCAGGGTCTTTGTTTACAGAGAGTATCGTCCCCCTCTCATCTAAGTCATAAGAAGTTTGAAAGAACTTATACCCTCCATAGCTTAGTGTATTGTTCATGTAGATAGTAGTATCAAACGAGATATCGTTTGCTTTATCTATGAGGGTGACTATGCTAAGATACTCTGAGGGTGATTTACTACCTGGATAGTGCTCTAGTTGAAAATCTTTTAACTGGATAGAAAAAGGGAGTTTTGATTCTACATGTAAAGCCTCTTTTTTCATAAGAAAAGTATTTGAGTTCTCTCCCTCTCTGATACTCATAATGCCCTCATACCCAAAATATCTGGTAAGTCCTGCACCAATGAGGATAACCACAAAAGCAATATGTAAGAGAAATCTTGGAAAAAATTGGTAGGCTTTTGTTTTGTATAAGATGAGACAAAGATTGATGGCAGAGAGAAAGAGAACACTCTCATACCAGATAGAATTATAAACAAGCTCTCTTGCCCTGAGAGTTCCAAAGTCATTTTCTATAAATGTTCCACAAGCCCCGCCAAAAGCTAGTATAAAAAGGAGTATCATCATAGTGCGATTTGAGCGCAACATACTATACATCTAAATCCTTGTTTTCATTTATGATGATATTATAGTAAAAGTATCTAAATACTCTTACCATAATATCACTCAAGGGAGAAAACTCCCTTGAGGATAGGTATTATTTTGAGAAGTAAGAAGACTTCATATCTACGCCATCACGTGATGACATATTTAGGTTGCCTTTTTTTACTGCCTCTTCATGCCAAGCTTTTTCTAGTGTCGCTTTAAAGTTTAGTTTTTCATCAACTAATTTTTGTAAGTTTACACCAGCTAGTGCTTGAGCTTTTTCTTTAGTAGAAAAATCTGGAGCTATAAAGTCCATCGCATTGTGTTTTGCAAGAACTTTTACTAACTTGATACGAGCTTGTTGTGCTTCTTCATTTGCTGAAGCCAATAATCTTAGAGTCTCTTCTGGTGCATGGAAGAATGAACCATGACTAGCGATAGAGTAATCCCATCTCCACTGTCCATGGCGGATATGAGTACGAACTTCTTTTAACTCTTCATCAGTAGCACCAACTTCGATAGCTTTCGCTGTCTCTAAGTGAGCTTTTGAAAGGTTGTCCATAGCGATTTCCATTAAGAACTCTTTACGGTCAAATTTCTGCATTACGATGCCTTTGAGCTTCTCTTCGCTCTCTCTATGACATGGCATACAGCTTCTGTCCATAGTCTCTAGTGGACTTTGTACTTGGTGATCAGAATACTTCACAGCACCCTCTTGAGTGTATGGCATATGACAATCAGCACATGAAACACCTTTTTGAGCGTGGATACCAGTACTTGCTATCTCATAACCTGGGTGTTGTGCTTTTAACATCTTCGTTTTTGAAAGTTTGTGTTCCCAGTCACTAAATTCGATGTTGTCATAGTATCTTTCCATATCTTCAGCTTTTAAGCCCTCGGCCCATGGGAAAGTAACAACTGCTGCAGTAGCATCTTTTCCATCTTTTGTTTTATATGGAGTCTTCTTGAAGTAGTATTCTGAGTGACATTGAGCACAAACAAGTGAACGCTTCTCTTGGTGAGTTGACTCTGCAAATGTTGGTAAACCAGCAGCTTCAAGTCCACGGTCTAGGTATGGACGACGAACTTTTAACTCAGCAGTTTTGTTGTCATGACAATCAGCACATCCGATTGAGTTAACAACTTCACTACCATAACGAGCCCACTTACCTGTAAAGTACTCTAACTCACCATCTTCTTCGATTAAACGAGGAACATCTGGTGATTTACAAGTCCAACAAGCTGTTG
>DKEY01000048.1 GCA_002469305.1 Sulfurospirillum sp. UBA6810 | reverse complement strand
ATGGACGTGGATTTGCCGTGGTTGCTGAAGAGGTTAGAAAACTAGCTGAAAGAACACAAAAATCACTCCTAGAAATCGATGCGACTATAAGTATAGTTGTTCAAAGTGTTACACAAGTTAGTGAACATATAAAAGCAAACTCTAACCAGGTTGTAAAGCTCAACAAAGATGCAAATGAAATTTCTAGTATGGCAACTGAAACTAAAGAATCTACAGCTAAAAGTCTCAAGATTACAAATATAGCAAAAGATAAGAGTATATTGATCTCTAGTAAGATTAAAAATCTTTCAGATGGTGTGAGCAAAGCTACTGAAATTACTCATAAAAATAAAGAAGTTGCAAACAATCTCACTAAAGTTTCTCAAAATTTACAAGAGGCAACTAGTGATCTCAAACAAGAGATTGACGTTTTCAAAGTTTAAAACTTTTAATTCCCCTAAAATTGTGTTAAAATAGAAATCTTAAGTGTATTTCTATTTGACATAGGGGATTTTTTTTGTTATTATTTCAACCTCCAAAAAGATGCGGGAATAGCTCAGTGGTAGAGNNTTCGAACCTCGTTTCCCGCTCCATATTATTTTTTATCTTAACTACCTCACTTTATGCAAATCCAATCACCTTACAAAGTAGCTATTGTATAGAAGATGAATCTACTGTTTTTGCAAACTATTTTGATAAAAAACTCAATAATTTTAAAGTTATAGATATCCCAAAATCAACTTCAAAGTTTGATGTTCCAACCTTACATGTAAANNAGTGCTTTTAGTGAACACAATATCACCGTAGAAGATAAAACAAATGGCATCATCACATTTAAAAGAAACTGTTATATCAGTGGTAAAAAAGAGTTATTAGAAGAAAAAGTAGCCTCTTTATACAAAAATGAATACCCATGCATAAAGATAAAAAACATAGAGGTTTCTACAAAGACTAGCTTACCTTTTGATTTTAAAGATTATGTCTTTATGGATGCTGGGATAAATCCTAGTCGTTTAAGATACGACAGTGGTACGCTTTGGGTTCTTTTTAAAACAAAAACACGAGATAGAAAGATTTATTTTAACTACCTTATAAATGCTCAGATATCTGTATTTAAAGCTAAAAATAATATGCATAACGATAAAATTCTCTCAAAAAGTGACTTTGAACTTGTAAATGTAAAAGTTGATAATTTACCATCAAATGTTGTCAGTTGCGATATAGAAAAAAACCTGATAACAAAGAGTTATATCAGTGCAGATGAACTATTGAGCTACAATAAACTTGAAATAAAAAAAGATATCCTAAAAGGGAAGCAAATAAGAGCCTATATCGCTGATGGAAGTCTTGTTATAGGGATAGATTCTATTATCCTTGAAGATGCAAATATAGGGGATAAAGTACGAATAAGAACAGAGCAAAACAAGTTTTTTGATGCAAAGCTCTTTTCTCATAGTGAGGCTATGATACTAAAATGAAAAAAATAATTATTGGAATCAGTGGAGCAAGTGGTGTCAGGCTTGGTGAAAAGTTTGTTTCATATCTCCCAAAGGAAATTGAAGCCTTTATCGTTTACTCTGAACACTCCCATGTGGTCATGAAAAAAGAAGAAAATAGAAAAATACTAGATAATTTTGATATCTCAGAGTGCATTGCATCTGGTTCTTTTCAAACTGATGCGATGGTCATAATCCCTTGTAGTATGAATACTCTTGCAAAGATTTCAGTAGGAATTGCAGACAATCTCATAACAAGAGCTGCAAGTGTTATGATAAAAGAGAAAAGAACTCTTTTACTAGCTCCTAGAGAGATGCCCTATTCTTCTATCGCTTTAGAAAATATGTTGAAACTTTCAAACCTTGGAGTCATTATCGCACCTCCCGTTGCTGGATACTATGCTGATATAAACTCCATAGAAGATATGGAAAGATTTTTTATCGGAAAGTGGTTTGATTTACTTGGTATAGAACATTCGCTTTTTAAACGTTGGGAAGGATAAATTATGAGTAAAAAAACTGCTATATACCCAGGTACATTTGACCCTATAACAAATGGGCACTTAGATGTTATCAAAAGAGCTGGTGAAATTTTTGACACAATTTATGTAGCTATAGCTGAATCTAAGCGAAAAGCTCCCATGTTTGATTTGGAGACAAGAGTTAAGATGGCAAAAAAAGCAACAAAAGGGATTAAAAACGTGAAAATTATCTCTTTTGAGGGCTTAACTGTCCAGTGTTGTAGAGAAAATGGTGCTAAAACCATAGTAAGAGGACTAAGAGCAGTAAGTGACTTTGAGTATGAGCTGCAAATAGGATATGCAAATACTTCACTAGACAATGAAATAGACACCGTTTACCTTATGCCAAGTCTTAAAAGTGCGTTTATAAGTTCAACTGTGGTCAGAGATATATATAGACATAAAGGTGATGTTTCTCACCTTGTACCAAAAGAGATAATAGAATTAATGGATAGTTCATGTACATAATTTTTGAAGGCATTGATACAACAGGAAAAAGCACGCAAGTTGAGCTTTTTGAACAAAGAAAACCGAACATCGTCAAAACAAAAGAACCTGGTGGTACAGACGTAGGTGTAAAGTTAAGGGAAATTTTACTTGAGAGTGATGAAAAAATCTCTTTCAATGCAGAACTTTTACTTTTTTTAGCTGACAGAGCTGAACACTATGCAAAGGTTATAAAGCCTCACAGTGAAAAAATTATCATAAGCGATAGAGGTTTTATCTCTGGGATAGCTTATGCACTAGCAAACCACAAAGAGTTATCAGTTGATTTTTTGATTCAGCTTAACAAATTTGCATTGGATGGAAAATTACCAGATAAAATAGTTCTTTTTAAAACAAATTATGATTTGATTACATTACGATTGGGAAATAAAGAAAAAGATACAATAGAACAAAGAGGTATAGAGTATCTTCTAAATGTGCAAAACATTATGGAAGAGATTATAAAAACTTTACATGTAGAGTTTTTGTTAGTTGACTCATCCAAAAGTATCGAAGAAATTTATAAACAAATAGAGGAATTTATATATGATTAATCCATTACGAGGCATGAAAGACACCATTGATGAAAGTAGCAAGAAATATACTTATTTTGTTCAAAACTGTTCAAGAATCGCTACTAACTATGGCTTTAGCTTTATCGAAACACCTATACTTGAAGAGACCGCTTTATTTAAAAGAAGTGTTGGAGAGAGTAGTGATATAGTTGGCAAAGAGATGTATCAATTTGAAGACAAAGGTGGCAATGACGTTTGTATGAGACCTGAGGGTACTGCTGGTGTTGTGAGAGCATTTATCAGTGCAAAGTATGACAAAGCTGGCGGTCTTAGAAGATACTTTTATCATGGTCCTATGTTCAGATATGAGCGTCCACAAAAAGGAAGACTCAGAC
>DKEY01000002.1 GCA_002469305.1 Sulfurospirillum sp. UBA6810 | reverse complement strand
TTCAATTTAGTGTTAAGAAGTTTTCACAGAAAGTTTATTGTTTAACTTTTAAATTTGATGTTATAAACTTTTCAGAGAAACTTCTTTTTTATTTTTCAATTTAGTGTTAAGAAGTTTTCACAGAAAGTTTATTGTTTAACTTTTAAATTTGATGTTATAAACTTTTGGTATAATAAATACAACATATATTAAATTAAAGAAGAGATTGTTATGGAAAAATATTTAGAAGCTTTAAATGAGGCTCAAAGAGAAGCTGTCAAACACATAGACGGACCTCTTTTGATTTTAGCAGGTGCAGGAAGTGGAAAGACAAAAACTATAACATCCAGACTTGCATATCTTCTCTCTTTGGGGATTGATCCAACAAATACTCTTACTTTAACTTTTACCAATAAAGCTGCAAATGAGATGCGTGAGCGTGCTTTGAGTATGCTTGAGGGTATCTCTTATCCTCCACTGCTTTGTACTTTTCATAAGTTTGGGTTACTCTTTTTAAAGTTTCATATAGAAAAGCTTGGAAGAAAAAACAACTTTGTAGTTATCGATACAGATGATAAGAAAAGGATACTCAAAAGTTTTGGTACGGATTTACCTATCGGTTTAATCGCAAGTGAAATTTCAAGATATAAAAGCTCTTTGATAAATCCAGCAGTGGCTTGGGAAAAAGCAGAACAAGAAAGTTACAAAAAGATAGCAGCACTCTATGAAAAATACGAAAAGTATATAGCAGATAACAACTTGGTTGATTTTGATGATTTGCTTGTTTTACCATATCAAATCCTTGAAGCAGATGAAGCGTTGGCAAAAGAGATAAGCGAAAGATATAAGTATGTTATGGTAGATGAGTACCAAGATACCAATGACTTGCAGTATAAACTTTTGCAAAAGATTTGTACGACACATAACAACATCTGTGTTGTTGGTGATGATGACCAGAGTATCTATGGCTGGCGTGGAGCAAATATAAAAAATATCCTAGATTTTTCGCAGTCATTTGAAAACACAAAAGTAGTCAAGCTTGAAAATAACTATCGCTCAACCTCAAAAATCCTCAAAGCTGCAAATGAACTTATAGAACACAATCGTGGCAGGATAGGAAAAGTACTTAACAGTACAAAAGGTGAGGGCAAATCGATAGAAGTGGTAGAGTCAGCCGATGAGAACCATGAGTCCACTATCATAGCAAAAAGAGTAAAAGCACTTATAGATAAAGGTGTCAGCCCAAAGAGTATCGCTGTACTTTATCGTATCAATGCTCTGAGCCGTTCTTTAGAAGAGGGATTGAATAGAGCAGGTGTTCCTTATAACATGGTAGGTGGTGTGAAATTTTATGAGAGAACAGAGATAAAAGACATGATCTCATATCTTAGAATTATCGCAAATCCAAACGATGACTTCTCTATAAAAAGAATCATCAACAGACCTAAAAGAGGTTTGGGTAAAGTAACACTTGATAAGATAATCAAATCAGCCTATGAGAGCAAAAAATCAATCTATGAGTATATACTCACAAGTGCAGATGAACTAGAAAGTTCTATGAGTAAAAAGTGTTTTAATGCTCTTTATGAGTTTGTTCAAAACATACAAACACTCCAAGATGTAGCCTCACGAGCAACATATGATGTCATAGATGAGATTGAAGAGTTGTTTGGCATCAAAAAGTACTATGCACAGCTTCCTGATTCACTTGAACGTGTATCAAATATAGATGAATTTTTTGGTCTTTTTAGAGACTTGATAAAACAAAATCCTGACATGAGTATAGATGATTTTTTAAATGATTTGGCGCTCCAAAGTGACCAAGACAATATAGATGGGGAAAACATCTCTATCATGAGCATACACGCTTCAAAAGGTCTTGAGTTTGAGTACCTTTTTGTTATAGGTATGGAAGAGGGCTTTTTCCCACTCATAGGCGATGGAAGTGATATAGAAGAAGAGAGAAGACTAGGATATGTTGCTATCACAAGAGCAAAAGAGGAACTTACCCTAAGCTTTTCGGAGAGTAGATTTTATAAAGGTCGCAGAACAGAACTTACTAAGAGTAGATTTTTAAAAGAATCTGGAGTTTGTCAAGGCTCACTCATCTTAGAAAAAACAACCTCTTTTAAAAAAGGTGATTTAGTAAAGCATAAGATTTTTGGGATGGGACGTATCTTTGAGATAAGCAAAGTCAAAAGAGAGTTTAAACTCAAGATTAACTTTGGTGGGGTAAAAAGAGATATCCTTGCTTCCTTTGTGGAGAAAATCTAAAAATGTCGATAAACCGTTTATTTGTTACGTATAAGCCTCAAGGTCTCTCATCAAACAGATTTTTAGGGCAAATCAAAAGAAAATATGGTGTAAAAAAAGCTGGATTTTCAGGCACACTTGACCCTTTTGCTCAAGGTGTGTTGATAGTCGCTTTTGGACAGTTTACAAAACTATTTCGCTTTTTAAAAAAGACTCAAAAATCTTATCGTGCTACTTTGTGGATAGGTGCAAGTTCTCCAACACTCGATAGTGAAAAGATACAAAGCGTCCAAAACATCATGCCTTTTGCTCCAAGTTCTTTGGATATCATCGCTTCAAGCATGAAAGGGGAGATTGAGTATCTTCCTCCAAAATATAGTGCCAAAAAAGTAGATGGACAAAGAGCTTATAAACTAGCAAGAAGTGAGCAAGAGTTTGAGCTTAAAAAGATAAAAAGCACTATCTATGACTTTAAAATCCTCCACTATATGCATCCTTTTTTAACTTTTGAGATAACTATCAGTGAGGGCGGGTATATAAGAAGTATAGGGCAGATTATCGCTAAAAAATTTGGCTTTGATGGAAGTTTGACATATCTTGAGCGTTTAAGTGAGGGTGCATTTGTCTATGAAGATGAAAAAGAGTTAAACCCTTTGGAGTTTATAGATATACAAGATAACGAGTATTTAGGCGATATAGCAGATATAAGTTTAGGAAGAAAGTTACATGTAAGCGATTTTGCGCAGACAAGTGACGGACTTTATAAGATAGTACATGCTGATGAACTCTCTCTTTTAGAGATAAAAGATAATGAAGTAGAATATATATTAAATAAGGTGAAGCTATGCTAATTTTATCAAGGAAGATAGGCGAAGCGATAGTGTTAGATGAAAAGGTGACTGTTAGAGTTATAGATATCTCAAAGGGTGTTGTGAGACTGGGTTTTGATGCACCACACGATATGCTCATCTTGCGAGAAGAACTCGAAGAAGAGGTCAAAAAAGCAAACATAGAAGCAAGTGCCAAAGTAGATGAAGCTACTTTAAGTTCACTCAGTAAGAAGATAACGAAGAAATGACACGTAATGCCTATGCAAAGGTCAACATCTTTTTAAAAGTTGTTGGTATGCGAGGAAACTATCACGAAATCCTCTCGCGTTTTATCCTTGTAGATAACCTCTACGATACCCTTCATATCTTGCCAAAAACTCAAAAAGATATGGAGTTTGAACTTGTCGGTGAGTTTGGATGCGAGATAAAATCAAACACTCTTTATAAAGCTTTGGTTGCTTTTAAAAACGCTGGTTATGAAAAAGAGATAGAAGATTTTTGTGCAAATTATGCCTTACATGTAGAAAAAAATATCCCCTCATTTGCAGGGCTTGGTGGTGGCAGTAGTGACGCGGCTACTTTTCTTTTGATGCTCAATGATTTCTTACATGTAAACCTTAGCAAAGAAGAACTCTCAAGCATCGGAGCATGTGTTGGGGCAGATGTGCCATTTTTCATCTATGGCTACAAAAGTGCCAATGTAAGTGGCATCGGTGAAGTGGTGCAAAAGTATGAAGAAGAAAGCTTACATGTAAAGACTTTTACTCCTGATATAAAGTGCGATACGGCTAGAGTTTATAAAGCTTTTAGAGAGCATTATAAAGTAGATGTGCCTTTAGCACAAAAGATGGCAGATATGAGCTCCCTTGAGCTTTTAAACACTTATGATGACCTAACCCTCAATGACCTCTTTGGCGCATCTATGAGAGTCTATCCTGAACTTGAAAATTATCGTAAAAAAGGCTGGTTTTTTAGCGGAAGTGGTAGTAGCTTTTTTCTTTTAGTTTAATAAGGAAATAAATTGAAAAGTGAAAAATTAACTTGTGGAATAGTTATGCCAATATCTGAAATTGATGGGTGCTCTAAAGAGCATTGGAAAAAAATCAGAACTATATATGATGAAGTCATTGAGGATTGTGGATTTATATCAAAAATTGTAAGTGAGAGTGAATCCTCAGGTATTATTCACAAGAATATTGTTACAAATTTATTTGAAAATCCTATAGTAATATGTGATGTTAGTTGTAAAAATCCAAATGTAATGTTTGAATTAGGTTTAAGAATAGCTTTTGATAAGCCTGTAATTATAACTAATGATAATGAAACAAAATTTAGTTTTGATATTGGACCAATAGAACATTTAATATATCCAAGGTCACAAAGCTATGCAGAAATAAAAGAATTTAAGCAAAAATTAAAAGCTAAAATATTAAATACGATTGATAATGCAGAAAACTTCACTTATTTAAGAAGTTTTGGCATAAACTATATGAGAGTTGATAGTAGTGAAAATATTGAGAAAAAACTTGAAAATATTGAAAGAGATACAAGACTAGCAAAAATACTTGCAATACAGACAAAACAAGTAATTGATAACTTCACGTATAGAACACCTATACAAGAACAGAATGCTTTAATGGATAAGTTAGGAATAAAGCATTAACTTATGGTTGGTTTGACAAAAAACATATAACTATAATATAATTATATAAAAAAGGAGTTACTATGCAAGTTTCACTTATAGATATAGGAACAAGTAAAGGGATAAGAATTCCTGCAAGTATATTGAAAATGTTTAATAAACCTAACTCTTTTGACTTACATGTAAAAGATAATGCTATCGTTTTAGATGTGGTGGATAATCCGCGAGATGGCTGGGAAGAGAAGTTTAAAAATAGTAATAATACTCTACTGATAGAAGATAATTTAGATTTGAAAGAATGGGATGAATTATAATCAATACGAAGTGGTTATAGTTAATCTAGACCCAACAGTGGGAAGTGAGATACAAAAGACAAGACCATGTTTGATAATATCTCCAAATGAGATGAACTACACCAATGTGATAGTCGCTCCAATGACTTCAAAGTATAAAGACTATCCAACGAGAGTAAAGTTAAAAAAAGAGAGTTTTGTTGTGTTAGATCAGATTAGAACTATTTCTATCCAAAGAATAGTAAAAAAGATAGATGCTAAATTAACAGCAAAACAGATAAATGAAATAAAAAATATATTAAAAATAATGTTGGTGGATTAAGATGGGTGAAACAATAGCAAGAAATAAAAAAGC
>DKEY01000160.1:8154-12444 GCA_002469305.1 Sulfurospirillum sp. UBA6810 | reverse complement strand
TATAGGACATAATTTCGAGAATGAGGTAAAAAGTTTATATTTATCAATTATCTCACATTAAACTAAAGGTTCATCCATCTCACTTGGGATTTCTAACTCCATGAGTTTTAAAATCGTTGGAGCTATGTTATTGAGTCCGCCTTTTTTTACTTCTTTTACACCATTTGCTTTTACAAAACAATAAACATCAAAAAGTGTATGATTTGTAAGCATATCTCCACTTTCATTGGACATTTGCTCACAATTTCCATGATCACTTGTTAAGACGATAGAGTATGTATCACCTGCTGCTTCAAAGATACGACCTAGTTGCGTATCCACAGCTTCAACAGCTTTTACCCCCGCTTCAAAAACACCCGTATGTCCAACCATATCGCCATTTGCGAAGTTAACAACGATAAAGTCATATCCACTCTGTATGCCTCTGATAACTTCATCACCTACTGTATTTGCGCTCATTTCTGGCTGCATGTCATAAGTTTTTACTTTAGGGCTTGGCACTAGAACTCTACTTTCATTGATAAAAGGCGTTTCAACACCGCCATTTAAAAAGAAAGTTACATGCGCATACTTTTCTGTTTCAGCTGTATGAAGCTGACTAAGTCCATTTTTTGAGATAACTTCTGCTAAAGTATTTGCAGGAGAAATACTTGGAAACATGATTTCAAAAGGATAAGAGCTGTCATACTGAGTCATTGTTATACACTTAGAGGGAATAACATCTCTTTCAAATTCTTCAAAAACTTCAAATCCTATTGCTTTTGACAATTCTCTCATGCGGTCATTTCTAAAGTTTGCAAACAAAACTCCATCTTGCGCTTTCATACCATATCCAAAAGAGATTGGTTCTATAAACTCATCTGTTATCTCTTTTGCATACATTTCATTTATGTATTGTAGTGGCAATTTATCACAAATTGGTTTCATGTTGACAATAGCATCATATCCTCTTTGTACTCTTTCCCATCTATTGTCTCTATCCATAGAATAAAAACGACCACTTATAGAAGCTAAAATGATATCTTCATCACAAATTTGCAGTAACTGCTCTAGATATGTCAATCCTGAAGTTGGAGAAACATCTCTTCCGTCTGTAATTGCATGGATGAAAACTTTTTTACCACTTTGTTTTACTATCTTGGAAAGTCCTAAGATATGCTCTATATGAGAGTGTACACCACCATCACTTAAAAGCCCGATAATATGGATATCTCCCTTTACAT
The DNA here is from genome assembly GCA_002469305.1 of Sulfurospirillum sp. UBA6810. GTDB lineage: Bacteria > Campylobacterota > Campylobacteria > Campylobacterales > Sulfurospirillaceae > UBA6810. Next base: position 11,221 of record DKEY01000160.1, on the reverse strand, counting down.
GTAAAAGACTTTGGAGTGGCTCATTTTGTATCAAACTTCCATCTTCCAATGCCATAGAAATTTTTACTAAATTTTGATATAAAATTCTTCCGCTTCCTATACACATGTGTCCGACTTCAGAGTTTCCCATCTGTCCCTCAGGCAAGCCTACACTCAGTCCTGAAGTGCTTACTAAAGAGTAAGGCACACTTGCAAAAAGTTTATCATATGTTGGCTTTTTAGCCTTTGCAAAAGCATTGGCATTCAAAGAGCTGTTATGCCCTATGCCATCAGTTATAATTAGTATCGCTTTTTTGCTCAAAATTTCCCTTTTTAAATTAGGTTATAAGTAATATTTTACTAAAATAAAACTTTTAAAAAAATATAAATGGATTTTTGATGCTCTACTGGCTTTATCAACTAACTTCTATCAACGTTTTACAGTATATTACAGTGCGTGCAGGTATCGCTTTTTTTGTTTCATTTGTTTTATCCATATTTGTTATCCCTAGATTTATCAAGTGGGCGAAGGCAAAAAATGCAAAACAACCGATATACTCCCTAGCCCCTCAAACGCATCAAAAAAAATCAAACACACCTACGATGGGTGGACTTTTTTTTATATCCTCAACTATTTTCGCTTCACTACTTTGTATCCAACTTGACAATAAATTTGCCATAGCAGGGCTTTTGACACTTACTCTTTTTGGACTGATTGGTGTAAAAGATGACCTATCAAAGATACTCGGAAACTCAAATCAAGCGGGACTTAGCAAAAGAGGAAAACTGACTTTGCAAATCTTAGCAGGTTTACTAGTGAGTGCTATCGTCTTTTTTACCTCTGGTATCGATAGTGCCTTGTATGTTCCTTTTTATAAGTATCCTGTTTTGCAAATGGAGTGGTTTGCTCTTTTGTTTTGGACTTTGGTTATGATTTCATCAAGTAACGCTGTAAATTTAACTGATGGCTTAGATGGTTTAGCGACAGTGCCTTCTATCTTTTCGCTACTCTCTTTAAGCGCATTTGTTTATATCGGTGGTCACGCTGTACTTAGTAGCTATCTCTTCTTACCAAAGATTACTGGTGCAGGAGAAGTTGTCATCATCTCAGCTGCACTCATAGGCTCTCTTGTTGGGTTTTTATGGTACAACTGTTATCCAGCAGAACTTTTCATGGGAGATAGTGGAAGCTTGAGCATCGGTGCATTTATAGGATATATGGCTATCATCTCCAAAAATGAAATCTTGCTTATCCTTATCGGTTTTGTTTTTGTACTCGAAACGCTCTCTGTTATATTACAAGTTGGGAGTTTCAAAACACGTAAAAAAAGAATCTTTCTCATGGCACCTATCCACCATCACTTTGAGATAAAAGGCTGGGCGGAAAATAAAATAATAGTGCGTTTTTGGATACTGGCTCTCATGTCAAACCTTATAGCTCTCATGGAGATTAAGCTTCGATGATATCACTTTTTGGACATGGAAAAACTACAAAAGCTATCGCAAAAAGATTAGTAAATTGTTCCATCTTTGATGATGGATTTAAAGAAAAAAGCATTGATGAGTATGGCAACCTCTTACTTCCAACTTCAGAGTTTGATGCACATAAAAGCACCTTAGAGATTCCAAGTCCTGGTTTTCCTCCCTCACACGTGATGGTAAAAAAAGCAAGAAATCTTATCAGTGAATATGACTATTTTTTTGATGATATGCCTAGTTCCATCTGGATCACAGGAACCAATGGCAAAACCACAACAACACAGATGCTCCAACACCTACTGACACAAAAAGGTTCTGTTTGTGGAGGAAACATTGGCGAGCCTTTGGCAAATTTAGATACAAAAGCACCTCTATGGATACTTGAGACAAGCTCTTTCACGCTTCACTACACAAAAAAAGCTCGACCAAATATCTACGTCATCTTACCTATAAAACCTGATCACATAAGCTGGCATGGAAGTTTTGAAACCTATGAAGAAGCAAAACTCAGCCCGATGAAACGTATGAGAGAAGGAAGTGTTGTCATACTCCCTAAAAAATATGCCGATTATGAGACTTTGGCTTATAAAGTAACTTATGATGATGAGTTTGACTTAGCAAAAACTATGGGCATAGAGATAGAAAAAGTATCTTTTAAACCTCCTTTTTTACAAGATGCAATTCTTGCAATGAGTGTTCAAAAAATCCTCTATGACATTATAGATTATGCTTTGATAAATAGCTTTAAAACCGACGTTCATAAGCTAGAAGAGTTTAGAGACAAAGAGGGAAGACTTTGGGTTAACGATACCAAAGGAACCAATGTAGATGCAACCATAGAAGCACTTAAGAGATATAAAGACAAACAGATGCTTATCATCTTAGGTGGTGATGATAAAGGTGCGCCACTTGATGCACTTTTTGAAGCCATGAAACCTTTACATGTAGAAGTTTTTGCCATCGGCTCAAACACAGACAAGATAGTAAACCACACAAAAGAGATAGGAAAAACTGTACACGCTTGTTATGAGTTGCGTGTAGCAGTAGAATTGATGAAAAAAAACCATACTTTGCAAACTGTGGCTATCCTCTCCCCTGCTGCTGCAAGTCTAGATCAGTTTAGCTCTTATGCACACAGAGGAGATATGTTTAAAAACTTAGTTCTAAGCTAATTGGACAGTGGTCACTTCCTTCTATATCATCGTGTATCTGGGCATCAACTATGTTGTCTTTTAAATCCTCACTCACATAAAAATAATCAATCCTCCAGCCTACATTGTTCGCTCTTGCATTGGCACGGTAACTCCACCAAGAGTATCTATCTTTTATATCACCATGCACGTGTCTAAAAGTATCTACATAACCATGCGCTAAAAACTTATCTATCCACTCTCTCTCCATCTTTAAAAAGCCAGAAGTATTTTCATTGGCTTTTGGACGAGCGATGTCTATCTCCGTATGAGCTGTATTTACATCACCACAAATGATGATAGATTTGCCTTGTGTTCTTAGGGCTTCAGTGTGTGCTAAAAACCTATCATAAAACTCCATCTTATAGACAAGTCTTTCGTCATTTCTTTGGCCATTTGGAAAGTAAACATTGAAAAAA
>DKEY01000160.1:0-8136 GCA_002469305.1 Sulfurospirillum sp. UBA6810 | reverse complement strand
GCAGTATCTACATGTAAAGGCTCTATATCACTAAAAAGTGCAACTCCAGATTGCCCTTTGTTGCAAGAAGAGTTTACATGTAAAGTTTTAAAACTTTTTTCAAATAGTGATTTTGGTATCTGAGAAGCTTCTGCTTTTATCTCTTGAAGTGCCAATAAATCGACATTTGCATTGTCTATCCACTTGAGGGCATCTTTTTTATCAACAGCTCTTATGCCATTAACATTCCATGAAATAAACTTTTTTGTATCCATTTTTTCTCCTTGAAAATGTATATTAGCAAACATAAGCTAATATTAAAGTTATTTAGATATACTTTCATCTCTTAAACAGGTGGTTGGATAGCTCAGTCGGTAGAGCAGCAGACTGAAAATCTGCGTGTCGGCAGTTCGATTCTGCCTCTAACCACCACTCCTTTAGATTAATTACACAAATAACTTAACGATTATCTAAGATTTCAAACACATTACATAATAACCAATAACCAAATGATTTTTTTATAATGTGTTTGAAACTCTTAACCTTTTAAGCTCATTCTCATTATAATTTCAAAAATTTAACAAAGGCTCTTTTATGGATAAATTCACAAATGTTACTGTGATAAAAAAAGCAAATGTATATTTTGATGGCAAAGTTACTAGCCGTACAGTTTTATTTGCAAATGGTGAGAAAAAAACTCTTGGTATCATGATGCCAGGAAATTACGAATTTGGTACAGATAAAGCTGAAGTGATGGAGATACTCGCAGGAGAGCTTGAAGTATTGCTCCCTGATGAGAGTATATGGAAGAGTATCAAAGGTGGCGAAGAATTTTTTGTCAAAGCAAACGCAAAATTTTCACTCAAAGTAACTTCTATCACTGATTATTGTTGTTCATATATAAATGATTAATACCTTTATCGAAGGTTTTTTCATAAGCTTTGGGCTTATCCTAGCCATAGGTGCTCAAAATGTTTATGTACTCAAACGAGGACTTTTAAAAGAGCATGTATTTTTAGTGGCACTTACTTGTGCTTTGATAGATGCTTCTTTGATAGTTGCAGGAGTTAAAGGTGTGGGGAAATTTTTAGAAATATTCCCCTCCTTTTTGTTTTATATAACCATACTAGGGATTTTGTTTTTAGTCGCTTATGGTTTGCTCTCACTCACATCTGCACTTAAAACACACTCTATGCAAGTAGATACTATTTCGCACAAACCATCAAAGATCAAAGTCTTTTTAACACTCCTTTCACTCTCCTTTTTAAACCCCCATGTCTATCTTGATACTGTTATCCTCATAGGAACTGTTGGAAGTAAATACGTAGGTAACTTACAAAATGTTTTTGCTTTTGGCGCGATGAGTGCCTCTTTTGTATTTTTCTTTAGCTTAGCGTATGGAAGTAGAACACTCATACCTCTCTTTCAACAACCAATCACTTGGAGATACCTCGACCTCTTCACATCAGGAGTCATGTTTTTTATAGCCTTTAACTTATATAAGCAACTCTAGTTTCGTAACTATTTGGTTATATCTTTGATATACCATAATAAAAAAAATAGTGAGTTACACCATGATGAGCTTAGATGATAAATATAAAAAGCTACTTCAAAACGTTGACTATGCACTGCAGCCCATAGTCAATATCTATACAGGCAAAACTTATGCGGTGGAAGCGCTCATACGTGATTATGACAAAGCTGGATTTGCTACGATAGATTCTGTCTTTGATACTGCTTTTAGCGAAAATGTTCTATATAGTTTGGATTTGGAACTGCGAAATATAGCAATCAAAAAATTTACACAAATTCCTTTTGCAAAACAGATAAAACTTTTTTATAATATGGACAACCGAACGACTATGATGCCTGATTTTAGACCAGGATACACTAAAGAGCTTCTATATAACTTGGGACTCACAACGGCTTCACTCTGCTTTGAACTCTCTGAAAAACACCAAAGTAAAGTCTTTGCAGGAGTTGATAATCTTCTTCTGAATATGTATAAACAACAAGGTTATCGCATGGCTATTGATGATTTTGGAGTTGGCTACTCTGGTCTTCAAATCCTCTACAATGCAGAGCCTGATTTTTTAAAGATAGATAGATTTTTTATAGATGGCATCTCAACAAGTAGAAAAAAACAACTCTTTGTAAAAAGCATAGTAGATATATCTCAAAGCCTTGGCATCCAGACGGTGGCTGAGGGCATAGAAACGAAAGAAGATTTTCTTACATGTAAGGCTATTGGGTGCAATATGGCACAAGGTTACTTCATAGCCAAACCTACAAAAAAGATAGAAAAAATAAAAGCAAAATATAGTGAACTTGAAGTGATACACAAAGAGGAAAAGAGAAGTGGTATCTCTTTGAACAAAGAACTTTCACAAAAAATTGAAAACTTAAAAATCATGAAAGAAAATGACTCTCTTGATGATATCTTTAAACTTTTTAAAAATACAAAGCAAACCAGTATAATCCCTATCATCAGAGATGACAACTCCCCTGCTGGTATCATAAGAGAAGCTGATTTGAAAGAGTACATCTACTCTCCATATGGAAGGTCTCTCCTTTTTAACATCACAAAAGGCAAGATAAAAACGATGGTGGTTGATTGCGGATGTGTTGATATCAACGACTCTCTTGATAAGATACTCAGGATTTATGCTAACAGACAAGACAATGAAGGTGTCATCGTCACACACGATGGAGAATATCTGGGATTTTTAAGTGCTAAAATCCTCTTAGATATAGTCAATGAAAAAAATATCTTAAATGCAAGAGACCAAAATCCTCTCACGGGACTTCCTGGAAATATAGTCATAAACGAATACATATCCTCAGCCACAGTAAGCTCAAAACCTCATATCTTGGTCTATTTTGATTTGGACAACTTTAAACCTTTTAATGACTACTATGGCTTTAGAAATGGCGATAGAGTCATAAAGCTCCTAGGTACTTGCATCAAAAAAGGTCAAAATTTGCTTCCCTCAAATTCTTTGGCTGGACACATAGGAGGCGATGACTTTTTCCTTGGCTGGGAAAGTGATGAAAAAACTTCTTTTGCAAGTGTGCATAAAGTCATAGCAAATATTTTGAAAAAATTTTCATGTGATGTTGAGAGTTTTTATAGTAAAGAAGATAGGGAAAAAGGTTATATCATCGCAAAAAACAGACATGGTATAGAAGAAAAGTTTGGACTGATGACAACTAGTGCCGCCTTACTTGTGCTCAATCCAAAAGCTAAAAAAAGCATCAGTGAAGAGAATATCGCTTTTATCTATGCAAAACTCAAAAAACATGCTAAAAACATCAATGGTAATGCAGTAGTGGCAGCCTCTTTAGTAGGAAATTAAGATTTTCCATCATCTTGGTGAAACTTTTTAATTTGCCACTTGAGTCTTTTGTATTTTAATGTACTTCTTAAGTGGCGAATACGCTCAATATCTTTCATATCTACACTTATCGGCGTATGTTCGATATCGACTCCCTCACCGATGTCTATATTGTCAGCTTTTGTGAGAGCTATCTTTTGAGATGGGAACACACTTCTATGCCCTGTAATAAGAAAAGAGATGACCACGCAGATAGCCGCATAATGTGCCATCTCCACACCAAAAAGCTCAACAGCCATGATGATAGAAGCTATCGGAGAGTTTGTAGTACCAGCTAGTACACTCACAAAACCAAGAGCAGCAAACAAAGCAACATTGTCTCCAAGTATATGTCCAAAAGTTACCCCACTCGTTGCACCTATAAAGAAGATAGGTGTTACGATACCACCACTTCCGCCAGCACCCAAGGTAACCCCTGTAAAAAGAATTTTTAGTAAAAAATCATACCAAGAGATATCTTGTGAAAAGTAGCCTTGTGGGTCAAGGGCATCTGCTATAACTTCAAGTCCAAGTCCTAAGTATCTCTCAGAAATCAAGCTTGCCAATATGACCAAAAAGACACCTGCTACAAAAGCTTTTAAGTAACGATTGTAAGGGATTTCTTTTATGAATTTTTCCATTTTAGAAATGCTTGTGATAGTTAAATCTGATATAAGTCCAAAAAATATCCCTGCTATAACAACCTGTCCGATGAGAAGTAAATCTAAATCTAAAGTTTTATAAAAATGAATATCAAAGTAAGTGTACTCAACCCCTAAAAACTGAGCTGTGGTAAAGGCTGCAAATCCAGCTATAAATGAAGGTAAAAGCACATCATACATGATAACACCTATGATAAGTACCTCTATGCCAAAAATTGCTCCAGCTATGGGTGTACCAAATACGGAGGCAAAACCAGCACTGATACCACAGATAACAAGTTTTTTTCTATCTGTTGGGTTAAAATTCAAAATACCAGCTGCAAATGAAGCAGCACCCGCACCTATCTGAGCGCCAGGTCCTTCTTTTCCGACAGAACCACCCGCAAAGATAGTCAAAACAGTAGCTACAAGTTTCACGGGAATGACTGTTATATTTATCTTTCCATCTCTTTTATGTACAGCCTCGATAACTTTCTCTGTTCCATGTCCAGTAGCTGTTTTATCAAAAGTACGCACTATCCAAATAGTCAGCATCAAAGCAAAAGGAAGAAGATAGTAGTAGTTAAAAGGGATTTCTATTCTGGTGTGTTCTGCTTTTTGAAGGACTTTTAAAAAGATAGACATAAGCGCGCCTATCATGATACCTACTGCGGAAGAGAGGATGAGCCACTTGGATACACTAAAAAATATAACGGTCTGTTCTGCTACGTGTTTTTTCACTTTAAATTCTTTAAGGCTTTATAAACCGATTATAACGCTTTTGTCTTAAATCAATATGATAAAGGATAAAAAATTACAATTTTTTATTCACAATTTGACACGCACATCCTAAAAGGAATTACCTCTCCCCCACAAGAGACAAAACAGCTGTCATAGATACTCTCACAGTTACAACTTTTTGAGCACTGCTGCAACTCTTGATTGTAGATATCTGCATATCTTGGCTTATGTGGAGCAGTTGGTTTGAGCGGTTTGTTTCTTTTCATATGCCCCAACTCATCCCTTAGCTCATGCCCTCTTGCACAGGCAAATTTGTCTCTATCTTTTTCACATTTTGAAGTAAAATAACTAAAATCCATATATTTTTTATCAAAAATTTGTTGCCATAAAAACAACTCTCTTTTATGTACTTTTAGCTCATAAAGGTAGCTTGTATATGCCTTGTCATATTTGAGATTTTCGAGATTTGAGATATCTTTTGCTCTATTGTAGGCATCTTGTTCACATACTTGGTAGGTTGTTTGACACGTTTGCAAACAAAGGGCTTTGTCCCTTGCACAAGTGTTAGTACACGCAAGCCCTGAAGCATCGCGAGGAGCTATGTACTGGTTTTTTACAACATACTTTGGTCCACAACCTGCACTAAAAACAAGTACAATTAAAAAAACTAGATATCTCATTCTTCTTCCTTAAATCCAATCTGACTTATGACTTAACTCATCAATATCTCTTCCGATATCTTGGTGTAACTGCCAATAGTAATTGACAAAATTCTTTACATGTAAAGAAGTTGGCATATATATATCATCCTCTTTTTTGGCAAAATTATCTAAAAACTCTTTTGCATCTTTTTTAGCCAAGTAGTGTAAAGCCAAGTTTTCATAAGTTTTACTATACCATGTTTTAAGTTCACTATACTTTGAAATATCTACATGTAAGCTTTTATCAAAGCTTAAAACGCCACTTTCAAAAAGTCCACTCAGGTGGATAAGCCCCTCACAGTAGTAAGGCTGCACTTCATCTGTTTTCATCCATGCGATAAGTCCGACTGCTCTTTTTATCGTATCATTTAAAACATACTCTTTGATACTCTCATCTTCATTGGCAAAAAATGCCATCAAACCACCCATCGTAGCTTTAAACTCTTCTATATTTTTGAAAACACCACTTTTGTTCATCAAAGTTTCGCTATCACCATCAAGCCAAAGGATATGACCAAACTCGTGTCCTATCGTTGTCACTTCATAAACTTTATGCCACATATCTGCTTTTTTAAAGACAAGTTCTCTCTCTTTGTTGATAAACTCTTCTCCAAAAACTTCACGGCTGATTTTTAAAAATGGCTTTGAGCGAAGAGAATCTAAAATATTGTCTGCAAAAGCAAATATCTTTTTACCCTCCTCTTTACTTACATTTTCATCATTTGGAACAACCTGCGCTGAAAAAAGCCCATTGAACTCGGCTCCATAAAAAAGTGCTGGACGTCCTATGTAGAGTTGTACTCTGTTGAGATTTGAGAGAGTTAGTTCTAGTATGTTTTTTTTCTCTTTCCCTAGTTTTTCAAACAACGAAGTGTACATGCCAAGGATATTTTCATAGGCATTTTTTGCCTCTTTTGTCTCTGGATTACTCAGTCTTACATCCCACTCTAGCGCAACTGCTTTTCTATAATGGTCTTCATAATACTCAAGTGGATGCCCAACTTGAAGAGGAGAAGTAACTCGCATCCAAGCCCTATCTACATCAGCCCATCTTTGTAAAAGTTTATCTCTATCACACTCACCAAAAGCCTCTTTTATGGCATTAAAGTAAGCTATATATGCCTCTTTTTGATTTGTATCTTCATCTTCTAATGCACCCAAATCTGTTACAAGTTGCTCAATCTTTTTTAGTATAGTTGCCACATCTTCAGCAAAAAACTCGGCATATGCCTTTACTTCAAAGCCCTCTTCTTTTTGAGATAAAACAGAGTATGACCTGTCTGCTTTTTTGCCATCTACATCTTTATCAAACAAGTCATTGTTCTCTAAAAATGCTATAACTTCCTCTTTGTACAAGCTTTTTAACTTAGGGTTTATAGTATTGATGATGTGTTCATTCCAATCATCTTGCCATAGACTAAGGACAATACCTATATCATGCACACCCTTCAAAAGTCGCTGATAAAAACTATTTAGCAAATTTTCATTTTTGATTATTGCCAAAAGTTCTTCATGGCGCACAAGATGAAAGTTTTTTACCCACAGATAAGCTATCCTTCTTTTTTGTTCTATCTCTTTAACACTAAATCCCTCTTTGTTTAAAGCTTGCACAAGCTGTTCATCTCTAAGGCTCACAAGCCTACTGATAGCAGCTAATCTATTTTGATTTGTAAGAGGCAGAGATATTTCTACCAAAAACTGATCTATCTGCTTTTTTATCTCTATAAACTCCAATGTATCAGTCTCAACTATCTCAAAATACTTTCCAAGTTCTACCTGTCTTTGCCCTATAATCTCATATAATTTTTTTAAATCATTCTCAAATTTTTCGCTCATATTTTCCCTTCTTCGTTTGAAAAATTATATCAATTTGGATAAAAAATGTCCACTTTAAATGACTCTTTTTTAACAGTAATTTTTCAGATATAATATAGCTTAAAATTATCAATAAAGAAGCATCATGGCACTATCAAAAGAAGCAAGAGTCACTAACTATCTCAACCGCGGAATCATAGAGGCAAATATAGAGTTTTCTAAAACTCACTTTTCATCTTTGAGCGTAGTCAAGTTTTACTATGAAGTTGATGTCGAAGATGGTTTTTTCTTCAAAGATTTGATAGCTTTTATCCACTCTTTTTCTGATTTTAACTCTATTTTACAGCAGCAAAACGATACATTTTTGATATTTTTAAGAGACTGTAAACTCCATCAAGCAAAATCTATCATCAGTCAACTTGTTAAAAAAGTAAAATTCAAATTCAATGTAGATTTAAGGGAGATTGGCATAACTTTACTTGATGAGAGTGATGACTATCAATCTCTTCTTGATAGACTTGATAGATACTATGTTATGTCTAAACTCTCAACCAAAAACAAGATTTTTTATGGAACAAAAGATTTTGATTTTTATGAGAATCAAAACGAAAAACTTATCTTAAAACATATATTTTCTAAACTCTCTACGGTGAAACTCTTCAACTTTTATCAAGGTCTTCCTATCACTGAAGAGGTAAAGGTAGCAAGTTTTAACGAGGGTATCATCCAAATCAATATAGACCCTATAAAACTCCCTTTTTATCAAAATGAAAAGTTTACTTTTATACAACATGACCTCATCCCTGCCATCTTAAAAGCTTCTATCGTCAAGATTGAGCCACAACGCTCCCTTATGGTTCTTGGAAAGTTAGAGTTTTTAGACTC
>DKEY01000029.1 GCA_002469305.1 Sulfurospirillum sp. UBA6810 | reverse complement strand
TTGCTTTTTTTGTTTTTGGTATGTTCTTTATATATTTTGGTCTATTGAAAAATAATGTTTTAGAGATATTTTCTTTAGCATATTTTATAGTGCTTTTACCTTTTGTATTGGTACAGATAAAAACAATTATGACTTTTATAAAAGTAACAAAAAAACTACTTTTAGCTTGATAATTCACAAGAGAGGGATATCATCCTCTCTTGCCATTTGTAGACTTTATACAATATAAAAGTTTTACATGTAAAGAATAAATAAATTCTAATTTTTCTCAATGTGTGATAAGATTTTTTAAGAATTTATTTTTTAAAAAGAGAAAAGTTAAAGCCTAAAAGAAACAATAACAATCACGGAGAAGATTAAATGAAAATGTTATTTTGGTTTGTATTTGTTGCTATCCCTCTCTTTGCTTCACCAAGTGCTTACTCAAACCTGAGTTTAGAAGAAGCACTTTTGATACTCAAAAAAGAGAATTTAGAGATAAATGTAGCCAAGTTTGATGAAAAGATTAAAGATTTTGAACATCAAATTGCAAAGGGCTATAACTATGGCAAGTTAGATTTGACACAACTTGCTATTCGCTCAAACGATGCTGGAAATGTGTTTGGATTTAAGTTGCAAAGTAGAGAAGCGAGTTTTGCAGATTTTGGATTTTCAGAGTTTAACATGGCTAATCCAAATATCTTACATGTAGAGCCAAAAGATTTAAATTATCCAGAAGCAAGAATGCACTTTCAAACAAAACTTAGTTATCAAATCCCTTTATATACAGGGGGCAAGCTTGAACAGTATGGAAAAATCACAGAGGTCCTCTCAAAACTATCCAAGCTTGATACAAAGCAGATAATGAACGAAAAAATATTTCAACTTAAAAAGAGTTACTTTGATATTTATCTCCTAGACTCTTATATCAGAAATCTTGAAATCATTGATAACAATATAGCAAAACTTGAAGATATGGCAAGAAGTATGATAGAAGAAGGATATGCAAAAAAAGTAGATTTACTTGAAGTAGAATCAAAAAGAGCAAATGTAATAAGAATGATAAATAAGGCAAAAGCAAATAAAGAGCTTGTATATCACTTTTTATCATTTTTGCTAAATTCTAAAGTTGATTCTATTGCTGGTAGTTATGCAAAAGTGATGCCAACTACTTATGATATAGATACGATATTAGAGCGTAATATAGATATCAAAAAAGCTCAAAAAGGCTTAGATATAACAAAGATAGCTCTTGATTTACAAAAAGCCTCAAATCTACCAGAAGTAGGAGCGTTTGCTGAGTATGGTAGTGCAGATAATCAATTTTTAAATGATTTTCCCAAGCATGATGCCTATACTCTTGGTGTGCAGTTCAAATGGAACATCTTTAATGGTGGCATCGATAAAAACAATATAGAAAAAGCTCGAGTTGAAAACTTAAAAGTTCAAACGCAAGTAAACTTGGCTAAAAAAGGGATCTCGTTACAAGTTGCAAAGATAAAAACAGAGATAAAAAGCTTTGATTTTGATATCGATTCTTTGGAAAAAGAGTTAGAACTTTCACGTAATATCTATCAAAATTATTTGGGTAGATACCAAGAAAAGCTTGTATCTATAAATGATGTGATTATAAAACAATCCCTTGAAATAGAAAATATCTTAAAATTAAAAGAGATACAAAACAGTAGAAGTAGTAAGATTTTAGAGTTAGAAAAAATAGTAAATGGAGATGAGATATGAAAAAAGTAGTAATTATATATATGAGCCTTATCGTAGGGCTAATCTCGACTTTACAGGCACAAGAGTTAAACCTAACAGGAAGTGTGATATCTGATAACCAAAAGATGATAACAAGCAGATATATGGGATTTGTTATTGAAGTGGGTGTTGCAGAGGGAGATAAAGTTAAAAAAGGTGATTTACTTTATGAAATTGATTCAAAAGAAATAGATAGTGCAAAGGCTCAGGTTGAACTTGCTATAAGCCAAGCTCAGTTAGCTTCTCAGATGTATGAAAATCAATACCAAAATATTCAGTTAAATCTTGAACGAAACAGAAGATTATATGCAAAAGATATGGTTTCTAAATTTGATGTAGAAAACCTAGAATTAGCTGAGAAAAATCTAAAAGCGATGGTTAGTATATCTCAAAAGCAGATAATGCAAGCAAAATCAAAACTACAAGAGGTTTTAAATCAGTACAAATACCTAAAAGTAACTGCTCCAAATGATGCCGTAGTTATCGCAAAAAATATAAAAGTAGGAGAGATGGCAATGCCTGGTATGCCTGCAGTGATACTCTCTGATTTAACAAATTTAAAAATTTCTACAGAAATTTCAGAAAGTAATTTAGATGTAATTACTGTTGGTAAAAAAGTTATATATGAAATCCCTTCATTAAGTTTAAAAGGAGAGGGTGTCATAGACTCTATCATACCAAGCTCAAACCCTATGACACATACTTTTAAAGTAAAAGTAAATTTTGATTCAAAGAGTAATAGTATCTATCCTGGGATGTATGCTGTTGTAAAAGTGGAGTAAAACTATGAGTGGTTATCAAACAAAAAATATAGCAGGAAAACTTGCTAAAACATTTTTGCACAATCCTTTAACTCCGATATTGGGAGTTTTTATACTCATAATAGGTTACATGTCTTTAATTATTGCGCCAAGAGAAGAAGATCCTCAGATTGCTATTAGTGGGGGCACTATTATCGTAGCATTGCCTGGTTCTACTCCTAAAGAGATTGAAAATGTTATTGTAAAACCATTGGAGCGAAAGATAAAAGAGATAAAAGGTGTTGAAAATATCTATGGGGTTGCAACAGAAAATATGGGGATAGTCAATGTTATGTACTACATAGGGGAAGATAAAGAAGCATCAAATCTTAAACTCTATGATAAAGTGATGCAAAATATGGGGGAATTACCAAAAGGAGCCATGCAGCCTCTTGTGATGCCCTTTGATATAGATATAGATATCCCGATACTTTCATTTGCTTTTTATCTTAAAGAGAATTCAAAACTGACACAAGTGGATTTGTATAAAAAAATTGACGCAATAAGAAATAAGCTAAGTTTA
>DKEY01000025.1:218-4003 GCA_002469305.1 Sulfurospirillum sp. UBA6810 | reverse complement strand
ACATACCAAAAACAAAAAAAGCAACACCAGGGCAGATAAGTCCAAGTGTTGTTACACTTTTTTCATTTGAGTATAGATACTTATCAAAATATCCCAATGTTTTCATAATTTTATATCCAAAAATACCAACAACTATCTGTAAAGATACGATAGCTGATGAAAACATAAACAAGAATGAAGAGGAAGGCTCTTGTGCAAAATTATGCACTAAACCAAAACTTATACGAATAAAAGCTATTCCTAAGAGTGTAGCGATGGGTATAAGTATCCATAGACTTCCAGTAGCTTCAATGGATATCCCATATCTATACATAGATTTAAAACCTAAAAACATTGATTTTAGCAATAAGATGATTGATAAAATCATAAATAGGATTGATAAAAAAAGAGCAACTGCTGAAACACCCACATAATGGCTCATAGCACCAGGGGCAGCAAGACCAACAGAAACCATGGAAAATGCAAAAACTGCAATCATTTGTGAAAAGTTTGAATTTTTTTCAAATTCAAAGCCACCACTTGTTACTAGTCTTGCTATAAATTCTCCATAAATCTTCAAACCATAAACGCCAACAGCTACAAAAGCCGCTATCGCAAATGGAAAAAGATACTCTACAACGCTCCAAAGACCAGGAACAAATACAGCTCCCAAAACAAAACAAACATTAATGCTCATAGCTAAAGTCAAAGGAATAGCCATAAGGGTTACTTCATCATTTGTTTTTTTAATAGCTTCAAATTTAGCACTGTTTTTAAATAATTTATACTCTTTTAGATTCCAAAAAAGTAATCTAAAATGAATAAAAGCAAAAACAATAATCAAAGCTAAAACAAACCCTATAAGTAGGGAAATCATATCTCCTCTTTGAAGTAAAGGAAATATAAAATCATATGTTGCTAATGGAACTTTTGGATGTTCTACCATAAACATAATATACATGTAAAAAGCAACACTGAGTCCACCAGAACCCAATGAAGCTAAAAAATATAGAGGAGAATACTCCTCTTTTAGGTTGCTTTTCAAAGTCATACACACACTCCTGTAATTCTTTTATAAAACAGCGTACTCCGCCCAGATACAAGTTTCTAAACTCGTCAAATCCGCTATAAGTTTTTTACTAATAGCATCATCTACAAGGATAACAGCCATCGCTAAACCATGTTCATCACGACCTAATCTAAAATCAGCAATATTCACACCTGCTTTTGCTAACATTGTAGATATATCTGCGATAACACCAGGAACATCTGAGTTTTTGAAAACTATCATCTTTCCCTTTGGTTTAAAGTCAAATTTAAAACCATTTATCCCCACAATTCTTTGTTCATCTTCTCCAAATACCGTACCACTGATAGAAGTAACATTTTTATCAGTAGTTAACTTTACTGTTATTTTATTTTTATAGCCTGTTGAACTTGGTTTTGTTTCAGACTTTATCTCTATACCCTTCTCTTTTGCTATAAATTCAGCATTGACATAGTTGATTTTGTTCCCCATAGCTTCTTGAAGAGAGCCAACAAGAGCAAAGGTAAGTAGTGATTTTACAAATTCTCCTACTTCTCCCTCTGCTTCGATTTTTACAGACTTTATAGATGCTTTGTTGATTTGAGCACACATAAATCCCATCTTTTGAACAAGTTCAAGATAAGGCTCTACAAAAGGAGGTAAGTCTTCTGCTTTTATAGGAAGATTAAGTGCATGAGGATAACTAATCCCACGTGCTGCACTTATAGCTGCTTCAGCAGCTTGTATCGCTATCTTTTCTTGGGATTCAACAGTATTTGCTCCCAAGTGTGGTGTTACACAGATATTTTCTAAGTCTAGTAAAAAATGATCAGTTGCAGGTTCATATGAAAACACATCTATGCCTGCATAAGCAATTTTCCCACTTTTAACACCTTCATAAAGTGCTTTTTCATTGTACAAACCACCACGAGCACAGTTAACTAATCTTACACCATCTTTCATTTTTGCAATTTCATCAAAAGAGATAATGTCTTCTGTCTCTTTATTTTTTGGCGTATGAATTGTTATAAAATCACATGCAAGTATATCTTCAAATTTTTCAGTGTATTTCATACCCAAATCTGTAACTTTAGAGGCTGAAACATATGGATCATATGCTATAACATCCATATCAAATGCTTGTGCTCTTACAGCTACCCTACTTCCAATATTGCCAAAACCAATAACTCCTAGCTTTTTACCAGACAGTTCTACACCATACCATTTTTCACGTTTCCAAACTCGCTCAAGTTTGAGATGATTATGTGCATTAGGAAAACTTCTAGCCGTTCCAAGTAAATGAGCCATAGTTAATTCAACTGCTGCAATAGTATTTGCAGTAGGAACGTTCATAGCTATAATACCACGTCTGCTACATCCCTCTTGATCTACATTATCTACCCCAACGCCTGCTCGAACTATCGCTTTCATAGATTTTGCACTATTAAGAAATTTTTCATCTACATCTGTTGGGCTTCTTGTGATAGCAACATCAACATCACCAAGTAGTTTCAAAAGTTCATCTTTTGGAACTTTTACAGCATCGATCACTTCTATGTCTTTTTCGTTGTGTAAAAGTTCAAATCCCTTTTTATGTATCGCATCACATACTATTATTTTTTTTTGTTTCATTTTATTATCTCCATATTATCATCTTTAACATAACTCAGATTAGGCTTTTATTTATACATCTAAAATGTATTTATAACCAAACCTCAACTATTTTTGATTCAATATCGTATTCCTTAAGTCTCTTTACAACTGTATTTAAAGAGTCCTCAGTTTTACTTGTAACATAAATATCTGGATTTTTTGATTTCTTTTCCAAAACAAAAGGTAAATTCATCGATGAGAGGGTTTGAACTATACAAAAGAGAGAGTATCTGTCAGTTCTATCTATAACCAATCTGAAAAATTTCACTTTTGGTGGAACGTAACTTTTTAAGTCTATCTGCATAAAAAGTTCATTTACAGGAAATTGAAACTTAGCATTGTTAGCTTGTGCTAAGTCTTCTGTCCAAGTCTGATTTTTTTGTACTTGAACAACTTGTTTTTGTGAGGGGGAGAGGTACTCATGAACCGTATCCATACTGCTTTCTTCTTGGTTTAGCAGGTTAATTAAAACCCATGCTAAACCAAATACAAGAAGAGTAAAAAGAGTTATAAGTACCTTTTTTTGCATTGACTACTTCAATTGATCTTTAATGATATCTCCAAGAGTCATCTTTTCTTCTTTGTTGATCTCTTTTAGAGCTTCTCTCTCTTTTAATTTTGAGAGTCTTCTTACAGATAATCTAATACGATTTTTCTTCTCATCAATAAAAGTTATAGCAGATTCAATAGTATCACCAACTTTTAAATCTTCTTCATTGATTTGACCTAAATCTTCTTTTCTAATTAATGCATCAACATTATCTTCTAACTCAACAAAAATACCAAAATCTTTTATATCTCTAATAGTTCCATTTACAATATCACCGTTTGCATGTTTCTTTGCATACTGTTGGATAGGACTATCTTCAAGTTCTTTTTTGCTTAGTGAAACTTTTTCATTTTCATTATCTATTTTAATAATTACTACTTCGATTTCATCACCAACTTTGAAAAGTTCTTTACACTTGTCGTTTCTATTCCAAGAAGCATCTTCATTATGTAATAAACCTTCAATATTTCCAATTTTAACAAATGCACCGAAATTTGTTATAGTAGTTACAACACCTTTTACGCTATCACCTGTTTTGAAAGATTTTTTAAACTCTTCAAATGGCTTTGGAAGAAC
>DKEY01000025.1:0-127 GCA_002469305.1 Sulfurospirillum sp. UBA6810 | reverse complement strand
ATATGTAAGAAACCTTCTATATCATTACCTAAATCAACAAATGCACCATATGGCTCAATATTGCTTATAGTAACTTGGATAGCATCACCAACTTCTAATTGGTCTTTAATCTCTTCCCAAGGATCTG
>DKEY01000068.1:231-3680 GCA_002469305.1 Sulfurospirillum sp. UBA6810 | reverse complement strand
ATTTGAAAAATTTTATGGATTGGGAGAAGTATCTCGAACTTCAAAATGATTTTGATGTGGAAATACTTTTTTCAAAAACTTACGCTCAAATGAATACACTCATCAAAGAAAAAAAAGTAGATGTTGCATATGTATGCAATTCAAGCTATACAAAGCTCAATAAAGAAAAAACAGGCAAGCTTTTAGCCATACCTATAGTGGAAGGAAGTGATCAGTATTACTCTTATATCATCACAAAAAAAGAGCAGACATTTAAAACTCTTTTAGATTTTAAAGATAAAATTTTTGCCTTTACAGACCCTGAGAGTAATTCTGGGGCTATTGCTCCAACCTATTTTTTATATGCGAATGGAACAGATCCAAAAAATCTTTTTCGTTCTTTTATCTACACCTACGAACATGGGGAATCCATAAAAGCTGTCCATGAAGGTTTCGTCGATGGCGCAAGTGTAGATAGCATTGTTTATACTCGCTTTGGAGAAAAATACCCAAACGCAATACAGAGCATAAAAATTATCCAAAAACTCGGGCCTTTTACCAATTCTCCCATCGTAGTTCGATCTTCTTTGCCACAAGAAAAATTTGATGCACTACAAAAAGCATTTTTACATATGCATAAAGACCCCTATGGAAAATCTATTTTAGAAAAACTTTCACTCGATAGATTTGATAAACCATCTAACCAAGATTATACTTCTGTTTCAGACATGCTAGAACTTATAGAAAAAAGCCAATGAAAAAATTCCTACAATTTTTATTTTCCCTCTCAGTTCGCATAAAACTTGCTATACTAATTTTCTTTGTTGTCCTTGCTATCTCTTCAGTATCTATACTCATCAACGTTGATTTACACAAAAACAATACAAATCTTATCATCAACGAACTCATCCAAACCAATATCAATTCTAACAAACAGTTTGTATCAGAGTTTATACTCACAAAGGATCATTGGGAGTTATATAAATTTCTCAAAACTTTAAGTGCTAGTGAAATCATCAAAAGTGCTGGTTTTATAGATAAACACAAACACATAGTTGCACATACTGATACAAAAAAATATAGAATAGGAGATTTGTTTAAAGACTTTCAGCTCTTTAGTGTAGTTCCTTTTGTTCAAGATGGAGTTGAGTTTGGTTCATTTGTTTTAGAAATACAACAACAAACATTTATAAGTCTTTTAAAAGAGAGCTTTTTTATTCAATTTATACTTTTATTTGCTGTAGCACTTTTATCTTTTGTATTTGCCAATATATTTATGGGCAAACTCCTCAACAGACTTGATCTCCTCTCTAATAATGCCCAAGCTATGATAGAAAAGAGATGGGATGATATTGCTTATTATAAAGGTTTTGAAAACGATGAAATCACAAAGCTCATAGAAACCACTACAAAATTGATGAGAGAATTAAAAGAATCCATAGAAAAAGAAGAAAAAAATGCAAGAATATCTCATTCACTCAGCATCCTAGGAGAGATAAGTTCCTCTTTTGCCCATGAAGTTAAAAATCTCATGCAACCACTCAAGCTTCTCATGCCAAAAGAAACTCCACCAGATAGAGAAGATATGCCTATTATTTATAATGCGCTTATGCGTATTGATCATCAAGTTGTTGATTTTTTAGCTCTTGCAAAACCAATAGATTTTACTTTGGATATACCTTTACATGTAAAGCCTATTGTGGATGAAGTTGTTTCTCTTTTAACACCAAAAGCCAATGAAAAAAGAGTACTCATAGAATCATTTTTAACAAAAAAACTCCTCGTAAGACTCAATGAAAAAGCTACTGAACTCATTCTTATGAATCTACTCACTAATGCTATCGATGCAGCTTATGAAGATAGTGTTATAACTCTTCATTGGAATAAAATCTCTTCTGATTTATCTCTTCTTTGCATAACAAACCAAGGAGAAACAATGGAGCCAAAAACGAAAGACAATCTTTTCAAGCCTTTTTTTACTACAAAAAAAGATGGTTCAGGTTTAGGATTATTTAGCATATACAAAGTAGTGTATCTTAGTGGTGGGCATATTGAGTATGTTAGTGAAAATGAAATGACAAAATTTTGTCTTTATATCCCGATTGAAGGAACTAAATGAAAATCGCTATTATAGATGACCAACAAGAGATCCGCTACTCTGTATCAAAGATTTTGCAAAAGCATGAACATAACACTATACAATTTAATGGTCTAGAGAGTGATATCATAGAATCACTTCAAGAACATGCTGTAAAACTTATCATCGTAGATGTTATGCTGAGTGAATCTTTTACGGGAATAGACCTTGTAAAGCAGATAAAAAAGAGTGGTTTTGATATACCTATCATCCTCATGACAGCTTATACAACACCTGAAAATATGATAGAAGCTTCAAAAATAGGTATAAAAGATATACTCCAAAAGCCTTTTGATGAAAAAAATCTTTTAGAATTGGTTGAAAAAAACTATCAAAAACCCAAAAATGATTCCTCTTCAAAGATAGCTATAACCACAACTAAAAAAAGTCAATTTGTCGGTTCATTTGATACTATGAAAGAGATTTATCATAAAATTGGGATTGCTGCTAACAATGACTTGGCTGTTTTGATTTATGGGGAAACAGGAACAGGGAAAGAGCTCATAGCAAATCTTATCCACTCAAATTCTCAAAGAGAAAAAGAGCCTTTTGTCGCACTTAATTGTGCTTCTATCCCAAAAGAACTCTTTGAATCACAACTCTTTGGTCATGAAAAAGGCTCTTTTACAGGTGCAGATAAGCAACATATAGGTTTTGCCGAACAAGTAGGAGAAGGCTCTTTGTTTTTAGATGAAATTGGCGAGTTGGATATAGAGTTACAAAGTAAACTTTTGAGATTTTTAGAAACCAAAAAATTTCGCAGAGTGGGAGGAACAAAGGAGATTGGTTTTAAAGGAAGAATTATCTCAGCCACAAATGTGAATCTAAAAGAGAAAAGCACTAAGGGTTTTTTTAGAGAAGATTTATACTTTCGCCTCTCAATTTTAAGTATCTCTATGCCCAATCTCTCTGCGCGTATCAAAGATATCCCTATCCTTTGCGAACACTTTATAGACAAAGCCAACAAAGAGTTAAAAACTTCGATAGAAGCTATCTCCAAAGAAGCCATAGAAAGTCTTAAAAAAGAGCCTTGGAAAGGCAATATCAGAGAACTTCGCAACACAATTTATAGCGCTTGTTTAAACGCAAGAGGAAAAAGCTTGGAAATTATAGATTTTGCTTTTTCTAAAAAAGAGGATACAGACTCACTGGAAAATCAGCTCAAACAACTTTTATCAACGCAGATACATCAAGATAGTGATTTGAAAGAGATAGAAACTACTTTGCAAAAAGTTTTTCTCTCCACTTGCTTTGAACAGATGCCAAATATCTCTCAACTCTCACAATCACTCAACATATCAAGAAATACACTCAAAAAACAACTCAAAGAGTT
>DKEY01000068.1:0-171 GCA_002469305.1 Sulfurospirillum sp. UBA6810 | reverse complement strand
CATCAACAACAAGTGCTGGTGTACTTACCACACCATACTCCATAATCTTAACTATATCCTCCACTTTTTCTACACTGTGAAATCCGCCTATCTTTGCAACTGCTTGCTTTGTAACTGCTTCAAGTGTCTTACACTTTGCACAGCCAGTTCCTAAAACTTCTATTTTCATTT
>DKEY01000005.1 GCA_002469305.1 Sulfurospirillum sp. UBA6810 | reverse complement strand
TGAGTACATGTAAGATATTTTTTTCAATTCTAACATTTAAAATTACATCTAAGTTTGCAAGACCGATGTCAGCATCAAACAATCCCACTTTATAGCCATTTTTTGCAAGTACATTGGCTATATTTGCACTCACTGTGCTTTTCCCAACGCCACCTTTGCCACTCGTTATAGCGACATACTTGGTTTGTTTGTTTTTCTTAGGAGGAGTACCGTCTTTTACAAGTTCTTGCAGTTTATTTGCTTGATTTTGCATCTTTTTCCTTCCTTTTGAAACCATCTAACATACACTCAACCAAAAAGTCGCTACTTGCTACAACTAAGTCATCTGGAACTTCTTGACCAACTGAAAAATAACTCACAGGTTTATCAATATCATATATCAAAGAAAAAACTGTTCCAAAAACCTTAGTCTCATCAAATTTGGTAAAGATAAGCGTGTCTATATTTAAAAATGAAAAGTTTTTGTAGATATCTTTTAAATCTTCTAGTTTGCTTCCTGCTGAAAGCACCAAATTAACATCAATCTGATAATCACTGTTATGGATAAATCTATTGAGTTTCATCAATTTCTCTTTATCATATTGGCTACTGCCAACTGTATCTATCAAAATCACATCACAGTGGTTAAGAGAGCGAAGTGCTCCATTGAAGTCATTTGGATCCACTACATCTTCAATAGGAAGTCGCATCATCTTCGCATACTGAAAAAGTTGTTCTACTGCGCCTATTCTGTATGTATCAAGTGTGATAATTCCCACTTTTTCTCTTTTTTCTTTCAAGTAAGAGTAACGCGCTGCTAGTTTTGCTATCGTAGTTGTTTTCCCAACTCCTGTTGGTCCTACAAACATGATGAGTTTTTTAGAGCCTTTTTGTACTTCCATCTCTCGTCTGATTGGTACCATCTTGCGTAGCAATACTTGAAAATATCTCTTGATTGTTTCAGAATTTTCTCGCATCTTACTTGGCATATGTTCTAAGGTGAGTTTCATGATATTGTCCAGATGGTCTGGTCCCATGCCACTTGTGCGTGCGAGTTTATATATCTGAGAAAACTCTGGTGGAATTGCCAAGTGGTTACGTTGAGGAGCTTTCTCTTCCCAAAACATCTCTTGGATAAGCTTTATCTTATCAGCAAGTTTCGTTATCTCTTGTTTTATATCTACGATATCTTCTTTACCAGATACTTTTTCTTCTATACTGATTGGTGATTTTCTTTGGTTTGGCAAAGAGGACTCTGTTACTTTGGCGATATTTGAAATCTGCTTTGCAGCTTCAGAGATATTGACCAAGACATCTTCTCTGCTTCTTGGAGTTTGAGGTAGAGGCATCTGTGCGTGTTTTCTTAAAACTTTTGAATTCTCAACTGCTACTACAACTTCATATAAAGCAGGTGTATTTATCGTCTTTTTTTTAACTTCTTTTGTACTTACGACAAGAGCATCTTCTCCACACTCTATCTGTGCTTGTTTCAAAGCTGCAGCTGGAGTTTGGGCGCTAAAAGTAAGAAACTTCACCTATACGGTCCTTTTATTGAATTCTTTAAATTACTAAGTGGTATAACCACGCTATCCCTCTTTGCCCAATGGGGATGAGGAATCTGTAAATTTTTTTGTTTATATTTTATATTATCAAAAAATATTATATCCAAATCAAGTGTTCTTGGTGCATTTTTAAAACTTCGCTCTCTTTTAAACACTTTCTCTGTATGCAAAAGAAACTTCAAAAAGTCCTTTGCTCCAAAAGAAGTCTGAATTAGCGCTACTGCATTGTAAAAATCATCTTGTTCTACGTATCCAAAGGCTGGATTTTGTAAGATAAAAGATGTCTCTTGAACATAAACTCTTTTTTGTTTTTGCAAATATAAAAAGAGATGCCTAAATCTCTTTCTTACATCACCCTTATTGCCACCAAGCCCTATGATACTTTGATGTTTAAAGTGGCTCTTTTTCCTACGACATATAGGGAAAAAAGTCTCTTTATATATCTTCATTACTGTCCTATAATCTCAGCGCCTCTACTTGTAAGAACTACTGTATCTTCTATGCGTACTCCAAATGCATCAGGTAAGTAGATGCCTGGTTCTATCGTAAATACCATTCCCTCTTCAAGCAAAGTTTCACTGCGTGCTCCGATAATCGGAAGTTCATGGATATCAAGCCCTACGCCATGTCCCGTAGAATGTATAAAAAAATCTCCGAATCCTGCTTTTTCTATCACTTCTCTACATGCCTTATCCACATCACAAGCCCTCATACCCACACGAGCTTTTTTTATCCCTGCTTCTTGCGCATAAAGTACCGTGTCATAAATCTTTTGTTTTTTACTCTCGGTAAATTGTTGAACTTTTCCAAAGTGCATCTCTTTTGAGTATTCACAAGTTCTTGTTCTATCAGAACAGTATCTTTTGTACTTTACCCCTGCATCAAGAAGTACAAGCTCACCACTTTGCAAGATATCACTTGTAGGCAAGGCGTGAGGTTTTGCTGCATTTTTACCAAGTGCTACGATAGGAGAAAAACTCAAATCCAGCTCACCCAACTTTTTAAAGATAAGCTCTGCTTCAAAATGAAGCCTTTGCTCACTCACTCCTAAACCTTGCGTCTTTAAAAAAGTAGCAAAATCATCAAAGGCTATTTTGCCTAAATATGAAGCAGTTTTTAGTATCTCTAACTCATCTTGTGTTTTGATAACTCTTTTTAACTGTGAAAAATTTGGCTCTTTTTTAAAACTTACATGTAAGAGTTCCAAGCTCAGTTTTTCGTAAGCATCAACACTCCATTCACTTGGGTTAAAAACAATCTCTTTAACTTTTGACTTTGTGATAATGTCTCGTACTGTTTTATATAAGTCTCTTCTATCACCTTCGATTACTTCAGCTTTTGTAACATACTGTGCAGCTTCATGTGTGTACCTTGAGTCTGTTATAAAAAATGATTCACTTCCAAGTGTTAAAAAGACAACGTTATCACAAGAGAAGCCGCATTCATAATATACGGCATTCTCATCTTTTAGTATAAAATTCACTAGTTTTGTGCTTTTGCTTGAGCTTCTTGAGCAGCTCTTACTGCAGCGATTTCGCCAAGGATTTGTGACATAGATATCATCGCCAAATGATAACCAAATGGTCCAAAACCACTGATTTGTCCTGTACAAACAGCTGCTGTAAGTGATTTTTGTCTGAACTCTTCACGTCTGTAAATATTGCTAATGTGTACTTCGATAACTGGCATTGCTACTGCACTTATCGCATCTCTGATAGCGATAGATGTGTGTGTATAAGCAGCTGGGTTGATGATGATACCATCAGCGTCACCTAAACACTCTTGAATACGATCTACGATTTCACCCTCTAAGTTTGATTGGAAAAATTCTATCTCCATATTGTTTTGTTTTGCAACAGCTTCCATTTGTGTATGAATTTCTTCAAGCTTCATCGGTCCATAGACATTTGGCTCTCTATGTCCTAGCATATTTAGGTTTGGACCTTGAATTACAACAATCTTCATAAACTTCCTTTGTCATGGGCTTTTCGTAACCCAAATTAAATTTGTCTTATTATATCACTTCTAACCATAATTTTAATTTAGTAGGCTTCAAAGCTAATAGTTTAAAATTCAGGGTTTAAAAATTTAGCTTTGACTCCCCATACAATTACGTTACAATAACAAAAAAATTAAGGACTATTTTTGAAGATAATCAAAGCAGATTTCATTCTTACATGTAACGAAAATTTTGACATCGTCGAAGATGGGGCAGTTGCATTTGATGAAAAAATCATTGCAGTTGGAACAAGTAAAGAAATCATAGATAAATTCCCAAATTTTGAGCTTATCCAAAGCCCTAAAAACTCTTGTATCATGCCAGGACTCATCAACGCACATGTACATTTGGAGTTTTCAGCAAACAAAACAACACTGGCTTATGGTGATTTTATCACTTGGCTCAATAGTGTCATAGAAAAAAGAGATGAACTTATCCAAGCTTGTAGTGATGCAACCATAGAAAATCAACTCAATCTTATGCTCAAAAGTGGCACGACTTCACTTGGGGCTATCAGTAGTTTTGGTGGTGATTTTGAGGCTTGTAAAAAAAGCCCTCAAAGAGTTGTTTTTTTTAGTGAAGTTTTAGGGAGTCGCCCTGATAGTGTAGATATACTTTTCAATGATTTTAGATCAAGACTAAGAAGTGTAGAAGATGAAGCAAATGAGAGATTTATCCCTGCTATCTCTATCCACTCTCCTTACTCGACTCATCCAATCCTCGCTCGTAATGCTCTTGATATCGCAAGAAAAAATAAGTACATTGTCTCTACCCACTTTATGGAAAGTGTTGCTGAGAGAGAGTGGCTTGATAGTGCCAAGGGGGATTTTTATAACTTTTTTGCAAACTTTTCACCCTATGCAAAACCTATGGGCAATGCGAGTGAATACATAGACCTTTTTTATGGTTGTAAAACACTCTTCACACACTGTGTACAAGCCACAAAAGAGGAGTTAAAAACTATAAAAGAGATTGGTGGTTTTGTGACACACTGCCCTGTTTCAAATAGACTCTTGGGGGTTGGAAAACTCTCTCTTGAAAATCTTACATGTAAAGATTCTTTTACGCTAGGAACGGATGGTCTGAGTTCCAACATCTCTCTAAGTCTTTGGGATGAACTTCGTGTTATGATGATGGCACATGAGAAAGAAGACATAAACAAACTGGCAAAACTTGCACTCAAAAGCGTTACATGTAACGCTGCAAATGCTTTAGGTCTAAATGTAGGAGAGATAACAAAAGAGAAGTATGCTGATATGCTTGTATGTACTCTTCCAGATACCATCCATGCGAAAGAAGATTTGGCATTGCATCTTATCTTACACACCAAAAATCCACATAGCGTATATATACAAGGAGAGAGTTTATGATATTTTTTAGAATGTTAGGCAATATAATGAATTACATACAAAATCATTTTAAAGCGATGTTATTCATACTAATACTCTTTTTGATTTTCAATCCTTTTGATGGAGAAAAACTCAAAGTTGCCAATCTTACAACGATAAACTTGGATGCACAAATAGACAACATAGATAAAATCTTAGCCGATATCGAAAAGGCTGAGCTTGATACAAATATCAAAGGCGTTTTACTTCGTGTGGACTCTCCTGGTGGGGCTCTTGCACCTTCTATCGAGCTTAGTATGGCTATCAAAAGACTGGGTGAAATCAAACCCGTCATCGCATATGCTAGTGGCAGTATGACTAGTGGAAGTTACTACGCTTCTATCTGGAGTAAAAAAATCATCGCAAATCCTGGAGCTTTTATAGGCTCTATCGGTGT
>DKEY01000088.1 GCA_002469305.1 Sulfurospirillum sp. UBA6810 | reverse complement strand
CTTGTTTTTTTGTTCCAACAAAAAGTACTGTTTTTCCTTCTGCTGCTGCATCTCTTACGATATTGTAAGTATGTCTAAAATATCTCAAAGTCTTTTGAAGATCGATGATATATATATTTTTTCTCTCACCAAATATGAATCTCTTCATTTTTGGATTCCAACGTCTTGTTTGGTNNAAATCTT
Organism: Sulfurospirillum sp. UBA6810; assembly: GCA_002469305.1. Lineage (GTDB taxonomy): Bacteria > Campylobacterota > Campylobacteria > Campylobacterales > Sulfurospirillaceae > UBA6810. The sequence continues at coordinate 8,702 of DKEY01000088.1, read as the reverse complement.
TCATAGTTACCATGAACTACTCCTTGTAATGTTTTTTTTGGTTTGGCCTCCACACCCATCAACACAAAAATGTGCAACCTAGAAGGATTGGTGTGTGTGAGATTAAGCGACAAATCACTTAAGGACGTGATTATAGTAAAAATAACTTTAAATTTTGCTTTTTTTAAGCTTGGGCTCTATTGTTAGGTATTACATTATCAAAGCCAAATAAGAATTTTCTTGAATTATTAACTTTTTATTCATTTTTTAAGCCAATTAAGATAGAGTACTATTTCTAACATGGATAAGAGTCAATAACAAGGTAGTCTTTTTTGGATAAGTATAAAATCATATTTGTAAAAGTTGCGATATATCTTTTACTACTAACTCTTATTGTATCAGCAATTTGCACCAATATTCATCTTAGCTATACACTTTTATTTCTTACTATCACACTTGCTAGTGTAGATTTTTATATCTCAACAAAAAAAGAAGATAGAGTCAAAGAAGAAGACTTTATACAAAAGATTTCTGATAAAAAGTACGTAGAAGCCTTTGAAAACAGTGGTATTTTTGCAAAGCTCGATGCAAATTATAATCTCATAAAAACAAACAGATTTTTTTGCCAAATTATGCATATGACAAAAGAGGAGTGTGAAAATAAAAACTTCTTTGCTCTTATCAATGAAAATGCTGAGGAGATACAAGAGACCCTCAAGTATAAGCAAACTTGGGAAGGACTTGTCATCTTCCATACAACTGATAAAAGCGATGTGCACCTCAACTGCTCTTTTATCCCTATTTTTGACAGCAAAGAAAATCTTCAAGAGTGTCTGTTTCTAGCCAATGACGTAACCGATTTGGTTGTAAGCAAAAGCAACATAAAAAAACATCTCTATATAGATTCTCTTACAAAACTACCAAACAGGCTAAAGCTTTTTACTGAAAAACAACTACTTACAAAAGCATACGACACAACCTGTATCATCTTTAACATCGATTCATTTGAGTCAATCAACAGCTTGTATGGCAACGACTTTGGTGACCAACTGCTTTTAAAAACATCTCAGTGGCTCAGTCTCAATCTCCCTTTAGTGGACGATGTAAAACTTTATAAGTTTGAAGCAGATATCTACACAGCCATCATATATAGTGAATTTTCTGCAAAAGAGTTAGAGAATTATCTGCAAGAAATTTCTACAAAAATATCTCATGAAAAGTTTACATGTAACACTGTAGATATAGATATCACCATGACCATAGGGGCATCGCAGTCCAAAACAAATCAGCTTCGCCTTGCGCAGATAGCTTATAAAGAAGCAAAACTAGCAAAAAAATCCTTTTGTATCTATGACAAAAAAAGCAATAAAGACAAAGAATATACAAAAAATATGCAAATCCTCAAGTATCTCAAAGAGGTAGTGGACAATGACTTGATTATCCCTTACTTTCAGCCCATTATAGATGTAAAAACAGGGAAAATTCAAAAGTACGAATCACTCATGCGTATTCAAAATAGTGATGGTTCTATCATGTTGCCACATGAGTTTTTACATATCGCAAAAAATTCTAAGATATATCACAAGCTTTCTCGCTCTTTGATCAAAAAAACTTTTGATACTTTTAAAAATTCTTCCATAGAATTTTCTGTCAATCTCTCTTTTTTGGATATAACTGATAAAAGAACAACAGAGTTTATACTCGATGAGTTAGAAATAAGTGGGATAGGACCTTGGGTTGTGTTTGAGCTTTTAGAGAGTGAGGGTATAGAAAACTATAAATCTGTTATGAAGTTTATTGAACAGGTAAAATCCTATGGAGCAAAAGTTGCCATCGATGATTTTGGTTCTGGTTACTCCAACTTTGAAAGACTTGTTGAACTACAAATAGATTACATAAAGATAGATGGTAGTTTGATTAAAAACATCAACGTCAATGAAGATATGAAAATCATCACAAAAACAATAGCAAACTTTGCAAAAGAGCTTGGTATGAAAACTATCGCTGAGTATGTCCACAGCAAAGAAGTACTTGATGTTATAAGAGAACTTGACATTGATTATGCACAAGGATATCATTTGGGAGTACCTTCTAAAAACTTATCTGTATAGGAGTTATTATGGACAAAGATATTATCCTCTACATCGCTAAACAAAGTATCCAAGATGCCCTCAACTACGAAGAAAATATAGACATCAAAAACCTTACATGTAAGTATCCTTTTTTAAAAGAAAACGGTGCCAGTTTTGTAACACTCACACAAAATGGAAAACTCCGTGGTTGCATAGGCTCACTCGCTGCTCAACGCCCTTTGATTGAAGATATTACCTCCAATGCTTACGCGGCAGCTTTTAGAGACCCAAGGTTTGCAAAACTCAAAAAAGAGGAGTTACCTCTTACAGATGTAGAAGTTTCTATACTAAGCCAGCCTTTACATGTAAGCTATGATGATGTAGAGGATTTGAAAAACAAGATTACTCCTTATGAAGATGGTGTTATCTTAGAACTTGGTTCACACAGAGCAACATTTTTACCTCAAGTATGGGAAGAGTTACATGAATTTGAGAGTTTTTTTGGTCACCTGCTGCAAAAAGCTGGATTACCAATGGATAGTTTTAAAAATCATCCAACCATATACACCTATAAAGTGCAAAAATTTAAAGAGAAAAATAAATAACTTTTTTAATTAAGATAATATTTATCCGAATTTGCTATAATTTCGTAACAATTTAATTCTAAGGAAAAAAGAATGGCAACTACTAAGCTCAAAGGCAATTTAGTAAACCTAAGTGGTAATGAAGTAAATGTTGGAGATGCTGCTCCAATCGTAAAAGTCGTAGCTAAAGATTTAAGTGAAGTAAGTGTTGGTGGAGCACAAGATAATGTACAAGTTGTAGTTGTTGTTCCTTCATTAGACACTCCTGTATGTGCTAGCGAGACAAGAAGATTTAACTCTGAAGCTGCAAGCATCAGTGGTGCTAGCGTGACTGTTGTTTCTATGGATTTGCCATTTGCAATGGGTAGATTTTGTACAACTGAGGGTATCGAAAACCTCACAGTAGGAAGTGACTTTAGAAACAAAGACTTCGCAAATGCTTATGGTGTTTTAATTGCTGATGGCCCACTTGCTGGTGTTACATGTAGAGCTATATTTGTTATAGGCAAAGATGGTGAAGTTGCATACAAAGATATCTGTGAAGAGATTACAGAAGAGCCAAATTACGAAGGCGCACTTGCAGCAGTAAAAGGTTTAACAAAAACTAGTTGTTGTGGTGGCGGCTGCCATTAATAAAAATAGCTATATCAAGAGCTCATTTGGGCTTTTGATATAGCCTCTTCACATACCTTTATAACTCCCAAAAAAAGTTCATACGTCTCTTTGTTAAATTCCTCTTTTATGTTTATATCAAGTAATTCAGAAGCTAAAACTTCATTTTCAAAAACTTCCACACCAAAAACTTTTGCTTGTGCAATTATATCAAGTGCTCTTTTCTCTTTTAAAACAGAGGTTTTCCCTTGATTTTGTTCATAACTTTTTATCCCTTTATACATCTTGTTCACCCTTTACATGTACACATAACCAGATAGTTCCACGCATCGTACTTTTGACTTGATGTTCTTTCTCTTTTTCTATCAAGTAAGTATCTCCCTCATAAAGCTCTATAATCTCTTCTTCAACCAAAAGTATTGCTTTGCCTTTAAGTAAAACAAGCCACTCATCATAGGGTTGTTTATAGACTTTTTCTTCTAAATTTTCACCGCTTACAATCCTCTCTATCAAAACTCCATTTTTTTCATAGAGCGCTTCAAAACTTTCTCCATTTTGCGGGATTTGTATGTCCGTAAAAATATTCATAGCTTTATCACTCCGCAAAACCTGCCACTTTGCTTATCTCTTCTGTATGAGTAGTAGTTTGTATCACAACAAGTGCAAATACAAGAAACAGAGATATGTTCTTCTCTTACTCCTACACTTAAGAGCTGGTCTTTGTTGAGGCTCACCAAATCCAGATAAAATCTCCCCTCTCTTACTTGGGTATATTTTTCATAGCCTCTTGTTAACTCCCCACCTACTTCATAACAACAGCTTTTTATACAAGGGCCAAGTTCTACATGTAAGTTTTCCATCTTACATGTAAACTCTTTTTGCATCTTTAAAGCTACTTTTTTTGCTATCTCCAAAAACGAGCCATTGCGTCCTGCATGGACTGCAGCTATAACTTTTTGCTTTTCATCTTTGAACAAAAGAGGAATACAATCAGCAACCATCACACAAAGTACGACATTTGGCAAGTTGGTTATGAGTGCATCTGTTGCTTTGACTGCTTTAGTATCTGTATTTTTTATGATTGTGATATTGCCTGTGTGGATTTGTTCCATAAAAACGAGATTTTCACACTCTGCTTTTTGTTTCAGTAGCTCTCTGTTTTCATAAACATCCAAAGGATTATCTTCTACATGTAAGGCTAAATTTCCATCACTTATATCTGTAAAAAAGTGCATCATTTAGTAAAGTGCCATGATTTTATCGACACTGCTCCAATCTAATTCTTTTTTATCTTTAAACATATGATAAACATATCGAGCAAACATATCTGTTTCTACATTGACACGTCTTCCAACTTTATAAGTGCCAAGAAGTGTTTTCTCAAGCGTATGAGGGATGATAGTCAGACGAAACTCATTTTTATCAACACTGTTGATAGTAAGACTCACTCCATCTATGGCAATACTCCCTTTTGGGATGATAAACTTTGCAAACTCTTTATCCAAAGAGATGATAAAATCTGTTGCATTTTCATTTTTATTGATTGCTTTTATCGTCCCTAGTGTATCCACATGTCCTTGGACTATATGTCCCTCAAGCCTATCCCCCACAGCCATCGCTGGTTCCATATGCACTTTTTGTTTTAGATTTTCTATAGCCATGATAGAGCGTGTTTCATTAGATAACTCAACACTAAAAGTATCATTCCCCAGTGAAACAACAGTCAAACAAACTCCGTTGAGCGCTATACTATCCCCTATATCTGGTTTATAATTTGCTTGCAATGTCAGTTTGTTATCTTTATAGCTTACCACTGTTGCAAACTCTCTTATTAATCCTGTAAACATTTATCTATCCTTTAAGAATAAAATTATACCAATTTTCGATTTAGACTATCTTTTTATAGTCAAAAAGTTCTGCTTTATATTTGTTTAACAACAAATACCATAGAATTATGAAACACACACTAAAGGATAAGTGATGAAAGATTTAACCATATCGAACAAAATACATATACCACTGATATCATCGATAGTAGTGGGGTTAGTACTGATACTAACTTCTGCATATTTTAGTATCAAGGATATTGAACACAATGTTTTGCAAAGTGAAAAGGAAAACTTGGAGGTTTATCTCAAAAACCAACTCTCCTCAAAACTTGACATAGGACTTACAAATGCTATCAATATCGCATCAAACTATGATGTTATAGAAGCACTCAAGTATGACAATAGAGCGTTTGCCATAGATGGACTCAAAAAGCTTGTAAGTGTCTATAAAGAAAACACATATTTTCTGTAAATTTCCGAAATAATACCACGAAAACAAGGGGCTTTCATTTTTTATTTCTCTAAAAATACTAAAATTTAAGAAATTTTTGGAGCGAATTTAGAGCGAATTTGAAGCCTAAAATATCCTTTTTTTGGATATAAAAATATACCTTTAATATTGCATATCTTTTTTTTGGATATATAATCAGTTTAGCAACTACAAATCCCTTTAAATAGAAGTTTGGCAAGTTTAGCACTTTGGCAGCTTATCCGAAAGCTAAAATACCTATCCTAAATCATCTCTCTTCCCTTAATACCCCTAAAATAGGACTTGTCCGAAAATAACTTACTTATCTGACTTATCCGAGCAAGGTTTTTAAGGAAAAAATTACAATTTGCAATATAATCAATCTCTATGTGAGATTTAAGTATAATTATAGAAATTGATAGGAGATTGTAGAATATATGACTAAAGTACCTCAATTACCTTTTTTGGAACAAATACAAGAGCAATCTATCTCATATAATGAACTAAAAGGTAATGAACATAAAAAGAACCTTGGCCAATTTTTTACAGATATTAATATCGCTAAGTTTATGGCTTCTTTAGCAAATGTTAATATAGAGCAACACGAAATAAATATATTGGATTGTGGTTCTGGGAACGGTATTTTATCTATTTCCTTATTACAAAGATTAGACACTTTAAGCCTTTCATTAAATGTAAAGTTACATTTATATGAGATAGACCAAGACATCATAGATAGTTTGAAAAGCAATATAGAGATGCTCCAAAGCCATTTAAAGAATATAGATCTATTTTTTATAATACACCAAGAAAATTTCATACTCAAAGACATTAATGAAAAGTTTGACTTTATAATATCTAATCCGCCATATTTCAAATTAAATAAAGCATCTGATGAAGCGGCAAAGATGAATTATGTTGTGTATGGGCAGCCTAATATATATATGCTTTTTATGGCCAAAAGTATTGAACTATTAAAAGATACTGGGGAGATGATATTTATTACTCCAAGGAGCTTTACATCTGGAAGCTATTTTAAAGCTTTTCGATGTTTCTTTTTAAACAATGCACATTTTGAACAAATCCATATTTTTAATACAAGAACAAAACACTTTAAGAGTGAGTCTATATTACAAGAAACGATAATTACAAAAATTGTAAAAAGACAAATAGATAAAGTAATTATTTCATCATCCGAGGACTCAAGTTTTAATGATTACAATGAAATGAAAGTTGAAAATAAGTTAATCGTTGATGCACACGAGCCAGAATGTGTTATTAAACTACCTCTTGACCAGTACGATGTTAATATTTTAAAAACATTCCACCGTTCAACTCAAACTTTACAGTCTCTTGGGTATATTGTATCAACTGGGAAAGTGGTAACTTTTAGATCTAAAGAGTTGATCACAAATGAGCATACAAAAAATACTGTACCATTAATTTGGATGAATAACTTTAAAAATAAACAATTAGAGCATCCTTTAGACTTTGGAAAAGAGCAGTATATTAATACAGATAATCAAAGTCTTTTAATAGATAAATCGAACTATATAATCATTAAAAGATTTAGTTCTAAAGAGCAAAAGAAGAGAATTAATATAGGCTATATATTTAAAGATAAAATTGAATATTCTCAAATTGGATTAGAAAATCATTTAAACTATCTTTACCGAAAAGATGATGAAATGAGCAAAAAAGAGCTAATGATACTTGGAGATTTTTTAGACTCAGAACTAACAGACAAATATTTTAGAATTTCAAACGGTAATACTCAAGTTAATGCAACGGAGCTAATGAACTTACCGATACCAGATGACATATACAAGGAGCTAATAAGTGCAAGAAAAGACAAAACAGAGAATAAAAGACACACAAGAACTACTGAGAAAATTCAATATACCAGAGCTTTATGTAACTGATTTAATGGCTTTGAGCTTCCTTTCCCTTTTAACACTGGATAGTGATAAAAAGTATAGTGCTGCAAGTAGTAGGATGATGAGAATACACGATATTTTAAAAAATATCAGTGATGTATTTAGCGTTGATTATGCAGAAAACAGTAGAGAAACAGTAAGAAAAAGAGTTATAAGAGTGCTAGAACAATCAGCACTAATAGAGAGAAATCCAGATGATCCAACAAGACCTACAAATAGTGGAAAAACTGTTTATCAGGTTACAGATGAAGCTTTAGAGATTGTAAAAAAATATCAAACTAAACAATTTGATAAAAAGCTTGAAGAATTTTTTGAAACTCACACTTCATTAAAAGAGCAATATGCAAAAAAGAGAGAACTACATAGGATACCTTTGGTTATCGATGGAGAAGAGTTTACTTTATCCTCTGGAACACATAATGAGTTGCAAGTAAGTATAATTGAGGATTTTGCTTCAAGGTTTGCTCACGGATCTAAATTGCTCTATGTTGGAGATACAGAAAATAAATATATCTATGTAAATAAAGAAAAGTTAGAAGAGCTTGGTATTCCAATATCTGAAAATGATAAGCTGCAGCTGCCAGATGTAGTTTTATATGATGAAACTAAAAATTGGTTATATCTTATTGAAGCAGTTACAACTCACGGCCCGATAGATCAAAAGAGAATTATTGATTTAGAGAAAATGTTTGAGAACTGTTCAGCTGGCAATGTATATGTAACAGCATTTCCAGACAGACCAACATTTAGAAAATATATTGCAGAAATTGCTTGGGAGACAGAAGTTTGGATCTCAAGTGAACCAGACCATATGATCCACTTTAATGGCGATAGATTTATGGGGCCACATTAAGTAAAGGAGAAGAAATAAATGTGTAGAAATGCAAATATAAGTGATTTAGAGTTTATATATAATTTAATTATTGATGGTTCAAAAAATAAAAATTTTGTTGAAGATTATTATAATAATCCTGATGCTGCAAAAGGTTTAAAGATTGAATTATTATCAATCCTAACTAATAAAATAAGAGCTAATGGAAATATTGCATATGCAATTATTTATGAACATCAAAGTAAGCCTATTGGTTTTGTTATTATGTCATCAGTAGATAAAAATAAAGGAAATGAACTATATATGGCATCTATTGTACCTACTTTTAGAGGAAAAGGATTTGGGAAAAAGATGATTAATGAGATAACTAAACAATTTGAAGGTAAAA
>DKEY01000026.1 GCA_002469305.1 Sulfurospirillum sp. UBA6810 | reverse complement strand
AAACACTTTTCAAAATACTCTGAAAACTCGCCATCAAGCTTGATATCAAAATCTTTTGAACCAATAGAAACAGTTAGTTTGCTCATTTGCGTAGAACTTCCTCTATCTTGCCTAGTATATCATCTGCTTCTATGTCTTTTTTGACTATCTCTTCTTCTAGTTTGTTTATCTGTGCATCTTTTGCAACATTTTGAGCTTTGAGTGTTACTACTTCTTGTCTTAGTTTTTCATTTTCTATTTTTAAATTTTCAAAATTGGTCAACAAATCACCTATTTTAGAGGAGAGTTTACCCACTATATTTTCTTCTTCAAACATCGTTTCAACCTTTAAAATCATTACTTTGCTATAATTGTAACAAAAAAAATATGAAAAGTGCCAAGTTATGTCAAAATTTAAAGTAAACAGTCCATTTTCACCAGCAGGTGACCAGCCTAACGCCATAGAAAAACTTTCCATGAGCATCAAAAAGAACAATCGCTATCAAACACTTGTGGGAGTTACAGGAAGTGGTAAAACCTACACGATGGCTAAAATCATAGAAGAGACTGGTCTTCCTACTCTTATCATGACGCACAACAAAACTCTTGCTGCACAACTTTATAGTGAATTTCGTGGCTTTTTCCCTAACAACCACGTCGAGTACTTTATCAGTTACTATGACTACTACCAGCCTGAGGCATATATCCCAAGAACTGATCTTTTTATCGAGAAAGATAGCTCGATAAATGAAGAGTTAGAGAGACTTCGTCTAAGTGCTACAGCTTCGCTATTGAGCTTTGATGATGTTATCTGTGTGGCTTCTGTTTCAGCAAATTATGGTTTGGGTAATCCACATGAGTATAAAAAAATGGTGCAAGCCATAGAAGTTGATGCAGATATAAACCAAAAAGCTCTACTTTTACAGCTAGTTGATATGGGATACAAAAGAAATGATAGTTTTTTTGAGAGAGGTTGCTTTAGAGTGAGTGGCGATGTAGTAGATATATTTCCAGCTTACAGTGAAGAAGAAGCGATAAGGATAGAATTTTTTGGAGATCTTGTAGAGAGTATCTACTACTTTGAAGTTTTGACAAACCAAAGACTTGAAGAAAAAGACAAGGTTATCCTCTATGCTGCCAATCAGTTTATCGTCGGACAAGAGAGGCTCAAAGATGCTATAAAAAACATAGAAGATGAACTCGCAGACAGACTTGAATACTTCCAAAGAGAAAATAAGATAGTCGAATACCAACGTCTTAAAAGTCGGGTTGAGTTTGATCTAGAAATGCTTCAAGCCACAGGTGCTTGTAAAGGAGTAGAAAACTACGCAAGGTATCTTACTGGTATCAAAGAGGGAGAAACTCCCTACTCTTTATTTGATTATTTTGAAGCGATGGGAAAAGACTATCTAGTCATCGTTGATGAGTCACATGTAAGCTTACCTCAGTTTCGTGGGATGTTTGCAGGAGATAGAAGCAGAAAAGAGGTTTTAGNNNNCGTCCTTTGATGTTTGATGAGTTTATCAACAAAGCACCAAAGTATCTCTTTGTCTCAGCAACTCCAAATGAACTAGAACTAGGTCTTAGTGGTGAAAATTACGCTGAACAAGTGATACGACCAACAGGTTTACTTGACCCACTTATCGAGATACTTGATAGTGATACGCAAGTGGAAACACTTTATGATGAGATAAAAAAAGTCGTAGCTAAAAATGAGAGAGTTTTAGTAACAACTCTAACCAAAAAGATGAGTGAAGATTTAAGTAGATACTATAATGAACTAGGTTTAAAAGTAAAGTATATGCACTCAGAGATTGACGCGATTGAGAGAAACCAAATCATAAGGGCACTTCGTGGGGGTGAGTTTGATGTTCTTATCGGTATAAACCTTTTACGTGAGGGACTTGATTTACCTGAAGTTTCCCTTGTTGCCATACTTGATGCTGATAAAGAAGGCTTTTTAAGAAGTAAGACCAGTCTCATACAAACGATGGGAAGAGCTGCTAGAAATTCCAATGGTAGAGTTTTGATGTTTGCCAAAAAGATAACAGACTCGATGAAAATAGCGATAGAAACAACTGAATCAAGAAGAAAGAAACAAAAAGAATACAATAAAATTCACAATATCACACCAACAACAACTCTAAGAAAACTTGATGAAAATTTAAAAGTAGAAGATGCAGGTGAACTATATAGTAAGGTAGATAAACTAGATAAAATTCCAGCAAGTGAGCGTAAAAAAATCATCACTGAAATGACAAAGGCGATGCATGAAGCAGCAAAGGCCTTAGAGTTTGAAAAAGCGGCAAAAATCAGAGATGAAATCATGAAGTTAAGAAAACTTTAAATTACATAATTTTTATGTTATAATGGAGTCTTGAACAAAAAGCATTTGGAGAGTCCATCATGAAAATAGGTGGTTATTTGGATAGCTCTTTGATAAGGGTCTATAATCAGCCTCAAACTACATCTACTTCCAACTCAAAAGAAGCAGACTCTACTCAAAATTCTGATGCACTAACAAGTGCTGAAAAATCCCAAATAGCAAAGCTCCAAGCAACTGATACAGCTGTAAGACGCCATGAAGCTGCACATATAGCAGCAGGTGGCAGTGTTATAAAAAGTGGTGCTAACTTTACTTACCAAAAAGGTCCTGACAATAAACTCTATGCTGTTGGTGGGGAAGTTGCTATCGACGCAAGTGCAGAAGATACACCACAAAGAACTATACCAAAGATGCAAACTGTCCGCCGTGCCGCACTTGCTCCGAGTGATCCAAGTAGTACAGACTATCAAGTAGCAGCAACTGCTAGCATGATGGAGATGCAAGCTAGACTTGAGTTGTCATTTCTTCTCAAAGAGGAACTGAGCAAAAAAGGCTTAAGCCAATACGCTAACAACGAAACAACTAGCAGTAATTTTTCTACCTACGCCTAAATTGTAACTATTTTAAAACATTTTTTTGCTAAAATAGAGTATTTACAAATATATGGAGTCTATTTTGTCAAATTTAAATAATGCAGAAAACTATATCAACAGAGAACTCTCTTGGCTTAAATTTAACTCAAGAGTATTAAACGAATCAACAAAGCAAGAGTTACCTCTTCTTGAGAGACTTAAATTTTTAGCGATTTACGCAACAAATTTAGATGAATTTTACATGATAAGAGTTGCTGGCTTGAAACAACTATTTTCAGCTGGTGTGATTGTAACTGGCGCTGATCAAAAAACTCCACTTGACCAACTAAGAGAGATACGAACTTATATACTCCAAGAAAAAGATGAGCTTGAAACAGTTTACAAAGAGATAACCAAAAAACTAGAAAGTGAAAACTTACATGTAAAGAATTATAGTGAGCTTGACAAAGAACTAAAACAAAATGCTGATGAGTACTTTTTTTCAAATATCTTACCAGTTTCTGTTCCAATCGCAGTCAATGCAACACACCCTTTTC
>DKEY01000134.1:536-2549 GCA_002469305.1 Sulfurospirillum sp. UBA6810 | reverse complement strand
TCTGACAGCTCTTGGTAAAGAAACTCAGAGATAAACGGCATAAATGGGTGTAAAAGTTTCATTGCTTCTTTAAAAATGGCGCCAAGTTCTTTCATGCTACTTTCGTCAGCTTTACTAAGCTCAATTCCCCAGTCACAAAACTCACCCCATAAAAATCTATAAAGTGTTGTTGCCCCATCATTAAATCTATAAGAGTCCATATGCTCTCTTATCTCTTTTGTCGTTAGTTTGAGGCGAGAGTGCATATAGCGTCCAAGTTCTGTTTTGACTTCTATCTTGTCCAAATCTTCAAAGCTATTCTCATTCATAAGGAGATATTTTGAAGCATTATAGAGTTTGTTTGTAAAGTTTCTTATCTGCTCTAGCTTTTCGCCACTTAGCTTGATATCACGTCCTTGTACAGCAAGAACTGCAAGAGTAAAACGAAGTGTATCTGCACTATACTCATCTATCGTAACAAGTGGGTCGATAACATTACCTTTACTTTTACTCATCTTGGCACCATGCTCATCTTTTACAAGCGCATGTAAGTAGATATCTTTGAAAGGAAGTTCTTTAAATTCATGTTCCCCTTGGAACATCATACGTGCTACCCAGAAAAAGAGGATATCAAAGCCAGTGATAAGAAGGTTGTTTGGATAAAAATCTTTCAGGTCATCCTCAAACCACTTTTCCCCTTTATAGACATCTTCATTGCCCCAACCAAGAGTTGAAAATGGCCAAAGTCCTGAACTGAACCAAGTATCAAGAACATCAGGGTCTTGGTGTATATGTGTACTCTTACATGTAGGACAGTTTTCTTGCGTATCTTTCTCACTTGCCCACTCATGCCCACAAGCATCACAGTAAAAAACAGGTATCTGATGTCCCCACCAAAGCTGACGAGAGATACACCAATCACGTAACTCTTTCATCCAAGCATTGAATGAATTTATCCAATGTGCAGGGTAAAATTGTGCAAGATGGTTGTTCACTTTTTCTATCGCACCCTCAGCAATCTCTTTTTTTACAAACCACTGTTTTGAGATATAAGGCTCTACTACGTTTTTACAACGGTAACAGTGACCTACTTGATTTTCATAGTCTTCTACTTTTTCAACAAAGCCTTCAGCTTGGAGCTTCGCCATAATAGGTTCACGAGCTTCAAGTCTCTCTAAACCTTTAAACTCGCCACATTCATCATTAAGTATGCCAGCTTCATCAAAGATTGTGATAAACTCCAAGTTATGACGCTTTCCAACTTCATAGTCGTTTATATCATGCGCTGGAGTTACTTTAACACAACCCGTACCAAAGCTCATATCAACATGCTCGTCTGTGATGATTTCTATCTTTCTCCCGATGAGAGGTAAAACAACATTTTTACCTACTAGGTGAGTATATCTTTCATCTTGTGGATGTACCATAACAGCAGTATCGCCAAAGTAAGTTTCAGGACGTGTAGTCGCAACAATTATAAATTCATTTGAGTTTTCGATAGGGTACTTGAGATGGTAAAGTTTTCCTTGATTTTGTTCAAATTCTACTTCTATGTCACTGAGTGCTCCATCATGTGTACACCAGTTGACCANNAGAGTTTGATAAAAGCTTTTTTAACAGAGTGTTTCAGTCCATCATCCATAGTAAAACGCTCACGCGACCAAGCTGGTGAAGTTCCTAGTTTTCTCATCTGGTTAAATATCTGTCCGCCACTGTAAGCTTTCCACTCCCAAACTTTTTCCAAGAACTTTTCACGACCAAGTTCTTCTTTTTTGATACCTTGTGCCAAAAGTTGTTTTTCAACTACATTTTGAGTAGCGATTCCTGCGTGGTCCATACCTGGTTGCCAAAGTGTTTTAAAACCATCCATTCTTTTATAACGTGTGATAACATCTTGGAGCGTAAATGTCAGTGCATGTCCTATGTGAAGACTTCCTGTGACATTTGGTGGTGGCATCATGATACAAAAGTTTTTACCCTTTTGTTGTATATCTTTGTTTCCATCAATCTCAAAATAGCCTCGCTCTTCCCAGA
>DKEY01000134.1:0-479 GCA_002469305.1 Sulfurospirillum sp. UBA6810 | reverse complement strand
TGAAAGAATTAAAAAATCAAGACATAAAAGTGCCGATGCCTTTTCCTGTCCCTTTTGAGATGTAAAGTGCTTGGTCGGCTCTGTTGAGAAGACTTTCATATGTACAATCCTCTTTACTCATAGTATAACCGATACTTAAAGTCAGTGTCATTTTTATATCGTTATCTAAGGTTATAGGATTTTGTCCAAAAGAGGTTTCAAGTCGAGTAACTAAGTTTGAAGCGGCATTGGGGTCTTTGTCTATCAAAGATATCAAAAATTCATCCCCACCAAATCTAGCAAGTATGTCAGATTCTCGTAGCTCAGTTCGAAGTTTTTTAGCAACAGAAGTTATCGCACTATCCCCAATTTGATGTCCATAGGAGTCATTGATGTATTTAAAATCATCAATATCAACGATGATAAAAAAGAGGTGTTCCTTTGTTCTTTTCACTCTTTTCAAGTTTTCATTGACTAGGGTTTCAAAAGTGAGTCTATTG
>DKEY01000172.1 GCA_002469305.1 Sulfurospirillum sp. UBA6810 | reverse complement strand
ACTGCTTGCCAACTTTAAAAGTATGGGTATCAAGAGGCATCAGTAAATCTTTTGTATGTACACCTCTCCAAAGTCCTAAGTCAAGGTGGTCGCTTCTTACCATCCATCTTAGATACATATGCCATCTTTTATATGGTGAATTAGTCTTACATGTAGGAATTTTTCCAATCAAAAACTCATAGCCACGTGAACGATACGGATTTATATCATACATAAAAGAGATGCCTTCTTTTATCCCTTCCATAACGCTAGAATTTTTATCATATCCTTTTTTAAAAACACTCTCAATAGGACTTTTTTCTTTAAAAAGTTTGAGAGTCTTAAATATCTCAATCACATCTTGAGAGTTTTGAAACCTATAATAGTGTTTACATAATGCCTCTTCTATCTCCTCATCACTTTTTTTTAAAAGTGAAAAATCAAGAGAATTGAGAAACTTTAGGATAGACTTTGCGTTGCCATAGGCAAATAAAGCACAAATGAGAGCTATATACTCATTTTTATATCGTCTTGCAACTAAAAGTGGATCTGGTCTTTGTTCACTCAATTCTGTTAGAGAATCTCTTTTTTTTTGCTTCTTCTACAATGAATTTATATATTTCATCCAAGCTGACTCTCTTTTGAATTTGTAATGCTTTGGAGATAGTCACTTATATTGATAAGTGAATACGTAACCATAAAGATTAAAAGTCCAGGAAAGAAGCTAACCCACCAAGCTATATCTATAACCTCTTTTCCCTCACTGAGTATCGTACCCCAGCTTATCTGAGGAGGGTTAATCCCTATGCCTAAAAAGCTAAGTCCACTCTCTGCGAGTATCGCCCCACTAATACCAAAGGTAAAGCTTATGAAAAAAATAGGAGCTAGAAGTGGCGTAAAGTATTTGATAATGATTTTGAGTTTATTGATATTCGCAATTTGCAAGATTTTAATAAAAGGAGCATTAGATATAGAAAAACTTTCACTTCTAATAAGCCTTGCCATACCCATCCAGCCTGTGATGGAGATAACTATAACGAGCACCCACATGGAAGCATTGATATAACTTACAAGTGCCAAAAGTAAAAAAAATGTCGGAAATGTCAAAAATAAATCAATCAAAATAACGATAACTTTATCTGTTTTATTTTTAAAAAAACCAGCACTTACCCCAATAATAAGCCCAATAAAACTTGTAATGACAGAACTAAGCAGTCCAATACTCAAAGAGACCTTCCCTCCCTCCATCACTCTTGCAAGCAAATCTCGACCTAATCTATCAGTACCTAAGAGATGCTCAAATGAGGGAGGCAAAAGAATTGCATTTGGGTTTAAACTATATGCATCTCCATTGTAAAAAAAAAGTCCAAAAAAAGATAGAAAAACAATAGCCACAACACAAATAAGGCTAAAATATGGTAGTTTCACTACTCTTTTATACCTAAAAGGGTATTGAGCATTTGATCAATCGTTGTTATGACTTTTGCATTTGCCCCATAAGCTGTTTGAAACTTCATCAAATCAGTCAATTCTTCATCTATATTCACACCACTTATAGATTGAAATTCTCCAAAAATAGTGTTATACAAAGACTCACTTGTTTCATATCTTCTTCCGATACTTTCACCATCTGTGGATATCTCAGTAGTTACAAATCTATAAAATCCTTCGATACTCTCACTGATTGTTGCACCATTTTTTCTGTTAAATTCAAGTGTTTCATATTGGAGTTGCACCATAGCATTTGCAACGTCATTGTTTCCTTCAATTGGAGCTGCAAAGCCGTTGAGTTTATCAGGGTCCTCTTTATAAGCTTGTACAACACTCATATTTGCTGCACTATCACCTTCTAAAAACTGACTCACTCCTATAACACCAGGAAAGTTCGTACCATTGTCTTCGATAGCAACAGTATAACCACCCAGTTGATATTCTGATTTTATTTGTAAACTAAATTTCCCATCTTTTGTAAGGTCGTTGTAGGTATAAGAAGCAAGTAAAAAATCATCAACATCATTGATACTATTATTATCTCCATTGTCATCTGTACTTGTTTTCAGTTGCGTAACGATACTTTCAGTATAAGTGTCATCATTCATCGTAGTAGTTGATGTAATATCAACCGTTTTGCGTGCTATTTCATTACCACTTTTGTCATAAATGATGACATCAAATGTCCCTGTGTTGATGTTGTCACTATGATTTGTCAATACAGTACTATCTTTTAAGCCTTCTTGAGAAGCTGAAGTCATACTGCTTTGAGCGCTTTTTGCATATACATTGTTTGTTTGTTCTATAAAAGTTTTAGCAAACGTATCTAAATCATCTATATACTTTTGGAGTGTTCCATCCGTTGGATAACCAGAGTTTTCTCCTGAGTCAATATGTCTTCCACGCAAATCGAGCATTGAACCGATTTTTCCACCATTTAACTTTTCTGTCAATTCAGTACGAGTACCATCTTGTGATACAGAATAGATAGAGTAGTAGTTGCTCTCATTTGATGTATTATCAATTACTATTGGATGAAAAGTCATACCATCTACAAAAGAGTTACCAGCTATATTTAAGTGATATGCAGTGCCTTGATCTGTTAAACTAGCATCAATAGTATTTTCTGATAACAAATCTCCCTTAAAAACTGAAAAATTGATTAAGTTTGCCATTGTTAACTCTAATTGATCTCTTTGATCACGCAAGTCATTTGCCCTATTTGTATCAAGTACTTCTATATTTGCTATTGCTTTATTTAAATTAGCTATTTCCTTCCCTATTCTATTAAGTTCATCTACATTTGTTTTTAATTGACCATTAATAGAATCTTGTAGTGCTCTAACATTTTCTCTTGTTGAAGCTAGGTTGGTTGCTAGTGTTTGAGCATTTTGAACCAATGCTATCTTTTGAGCACCATCATTAGCATTTGATGCTAAATCATTCCAAGCTGAAAAGTAATTTTGAAGATCCACTCCAATACCAACACCATCTAAATCAGGAAAATATTGAGAAACTTCTTCAAGTGATTTTTTAGTAAATGAGTCATAAGATAGGCTAGTTGCACTGTCTTTTAGCCTATTATAGACAAACTCATCATGAATTCTCACGATTGAAGTGATACTTACCCCTGTTCCTATTTCAATTACCCCAGTATTTAATGGTGTACTTGCGGATGTTATGACTCTTTGTCTTGTATAGTATTCATTGTTTGCATTAGCGATATTGTGACCAGCAGTTGATATAGCTACTTCTGAGGCTTTTAACCCCGAGTTACTTGTATTGAGTGCACTAAATAAACTCATCGCTATGCCCTCACTTTTAACAGTGACGCGGGTTTGTGATTTGCCTTTTGATAGCCCTCCATATCTCTAGGAAATACACTATCTAATAGTGAATTATAAAACTCACTTACAGTAACTACAAATCTAGCATATTCTTTATTTTTTGATTTTAGGATAAGTAACTTATCTTTGATAGAACCAAGCATCTCTTTTTGTGAATCACTTAGTAAATCTTCTAACTCTTTATTTTTGTTTGCATTAACAAGTTTGAGTAATTCGTTATCTAAAAGAGATTTTTTATGCTCGAAAGAGTGAACTAAATCGTTCTTAATTTTTGTTCTATCAAAAATAGCTTGATGTTTAGCTTCTTTTATATCTTTTATATCTTGTATTGTCAGTTCTATTAAATTTTCTATATCCTCTATAGAAGCTTTAAGATAATGTGTTAACATAATGTGTCCTTAATAGGACTACATCAAATCCTCAGCTATCGCCTTTGCAGTTTTTTGTGTGTCTACTTTGTATTCACCACTTTGAATCTGCGCTTTTAAAGATTCGACTTTGTCCAATTCTTTTGGTTTGTCAACAGATTTTGCATCTTTATTTTCTTCTTTTGACGCAATCTGTTGCATATATGCTGAGTTACCAGCAGCAACTTTTGAAATCATTTTTGACCCTTTAATATAAAGTTTTACAAACCTATATCGTCAAAAATAATAAAACTTTAACTACTCTCTTAATTATTTTCTTTTAAATGATTAAACAATAACTCACTAAAACCAAATGACCCACTCATGCCGTTACTTAGGGCATCGTTATACATTGAGTTGTATATCTTATCCCCAGCATCTTTCTCAAAAAGTGAGTTATCGTGCTTTAGTGAAATATCTAAAATCTGTTTTATAAAAAACGCTTCAAATTTATCTGTTTGCTCTTTGAGTTTTACATCATTTTCATTCTCAATTTTTACACTTTGCGGTGTATATGAAGATTGCAACAAGGCAAGAGAATTATCTACATGTAACATTATATAACCTCCAACTTTGCTCTTATAGCACCAGCTCTTTTTATATTTTGTAGTATAGAGATGATATCTTTTGGCTTGGCACCTAGTTTATGTAAAGCTCTTGTTAAATTTGCAACGGTTATCTTTCCATCTTGCATATTGAGTAAGTTCTCATTTACTCCTATATCTACACCATCTTTCATATTGACATTCTCTTGCCCAATCTCTGCGTTATTACTAGGATGTACTTTTATAGTGATTTCCCCATGTGTGATAACAACTGGATCTACTTTGATATTTATCCCAGAGACTACCGTACCTGTTCTTTCATCTATGATGATTTTTTCTTCTTTATCAAAAGAGACTTCCACTTCTAACGTCTTTGCTAAAAATTCGACCATTGATACATTTGATGGCTTCGCTAACTTGATAGTTCTAGGGTCTGTTGCGATGGCAACTTTGTCATCAAAGTACTTGTTGAGTCCATCTTGAATAGAGATAGCTGTTTTAAAGTTTGAATCTTTTAAACTTAGTTCCGCATAGTTTTTATTGTATAAATCATAGTTTAACTCTCTCTCTATGATTGCACCTGAAAATATCGTACCAACTGTTGTGTGGTTTTTTGTTCCACCACCTTTTCCATTCATACCACCTATGGTGATAGCACCCTGAGAGAGCGCATATATCTTTCCATCAACACCTTTAAGAGGAGTAAGGATAAGCGTACCACCCTCAAGAGATTTTGCATCACCAATGGATGAAATTGAAACATTGACCTTGTCCCCTTGTCTAGCAAAAGCGGGAAGCTTCGCTGTAACCATAACAGCAGCAACGTTTTTTGATTTTATATCATCAGAAGAGATTTTGACATTTACAGTTTGGAGCATATTTGAAAGAGATTGTAGGGTAAATTTAGAAGATGAACCATCACCTGTTCCATTGAGACCAACGACTAAACCATAACCAATGAGTTGATTTTCTCTCACCCCAATTACATTTGCAATTTCACTTACTTTCTCGGCTTGAAGTGATGATAGAAAAATAAAAAATAAAACTACTTTTAAAAAAGCTCTCAACTCATATCCTTTAGTTATTTTGCAAACTAAAGCAATATATGTTCCAAAGTTTATCTTTAAGTTTATAAAAAAGTAGTTATTGTTTTATGCGTAGTATGAAAGTGAACTTTTACCAAATTTTTTTGTTTTTTTCTTTTCAAAACTACCTATTGTTTGGGGCATCACGAGTGGGCTCATATGTTCAACAATGATAAGTAAGACTAGTTCTTTGGGGATATCTTCTATAAGGCTAAATACATTTTCGTATATATCCTGCATACCCTCTCTTATAGAAAAAGGTGGGTCAATATAAAAAAATGAAGCTCTATCAATTTGTTTAAGAAGTTTTGGAAACTCTTTAAAACTATTTCCATTTATACATGTAGTATCTTTTGCTGATACTTTTATACAGTTTGCTCTAAGTGTCTCATATGCGTTTTTATCTAATTCTATGAAATAAGAGTGTTTAGCCCCTCGGCTAAGTGCTTCTAAACCCATAGAACCACTTCCTCCGAAAACTTCGACAAAATTTTCATCAACTATGTCAAATTGCAAAGTGTTAAACAGGGATTCTTTCATGATAGACTTTGTACTTCTCGTACTTTCAAGAGAAGGTAAATCCAATGAAACACCTTTGTATTTACCAGCTACTATCTTTGTTTGTATTTTATTATTTTTCATAAAAATCTTTCAAAACCCCAATGAGGTTTTTTCTAAAATCCTCTGTAAGTTGAGTTATTTTGCTCTCTAGTTTTTCCATATCAATCTCTTTTATAGGAGATTCATCTTCATCATGCAACTTATGGATAGTTCTATAAAATTTTTCTATTTTTAAAAAAAGAGAACTACTTGAAAAAGGAATATCCAAATCAGAATCTCTATGAGAAATATAAAACAGAGGTTTTTCTATTTCAATTTTCTTATCACTTATAACAAAATCGCACTGTTTGTAAGGAGTAATATACTTTTTCAAAAATATTTCTAAGGATTTTTCCAATAAAACGGACTGGCAAGCTAGAGCTATTTTCATAAAATACACACCCCAAAATAATTTTTAAGTAATGATATAATAAATCAAATAATATGCATATAAAATTCTTACATGTAAAAGTATAAAGTTAATATTTTTAGTGTCGATATATGTGTAGAAAACTTTTATTCACAAATTGTCAAGGAGGACATTATGGATATTTTTAGTGTAACGAGTAAACAAGTTGAAGCGTCTCAACCTTCCATGAAGGCAGAAGCTCCTGCTCAAACTCGTCAAATTGAAAATTCACACCAGATTGCAAAGAGTGCAAGAGAAGCTAATGCTCAAGATAAAGAAGATATTGCGCAAAAGCTAACTAAAACCGTTGAAAACTTAAACAAGAACATGGAAGCTCTTGATACAAACGTAAAATTTGGGTTCAACGATGAAATCAGCATGATGTTTGTTAATGTTATGGAGAAAAGTACTGGTAAAATAATCAGAAAAATTCCTACAGAAGAAGCGATGCTTTTGTCTGAAAAAATGCAAGAGATTGTTGGGACTATTTTCGATAAAAAAGGATAAACCATGGCATCTTCACTAAGTTCATTGGGACTAGGTAGTGATGGGGCTCTTAATTATGACATTATTGACCAATTAAGAGAGGTTGATGACGCTGCCCAAATTGCACCAATTACAGCTAAGATAAGCGAAAATGATACAAAGCAAAGTGATTTATCTATACTCACTACATATGCAGCTACTTTAAAATCATCAACAAGTTCACTCTCTAGTGAAAACTCTTATCTACAAAGAAGTACAAGTGTGTCTGGAAGTTCTGTTTCAATCAGTACATCATCAGGTACAACTATCCAAGACTTTAGTATAGATGTAAAAAATTTAGCTTTAAATGACGTGTATGAAAGTAATTCATATGCAAGTGAGTCAGATACCTTTACTTATGCTGATGATGTTCTTCATTTAGAAATTGATGGGGAAACATACGATATAGATGTAACTGCAGGTACAACTCTTAGTCAATTAAAAGATAAAATCTATGATGCAACTGATGGAAAAATAAGTGCTTCTATCCTCAATGTAGGTGGTGATGACCCATACAAGCTTATTCTCAAATCAACCCAAACAGGTAGTGACAACACTATAAATATTTCTTCTGATGGTAGTGCTGCACTCGATTTAGGTTTTGCAAATTATGAATATACAGGCGGAACTGCTGGAACTTTTTCAAATGTTGCAGGAGATACTCTGACCTTTACTATCAATGGAACAGATTATGATATCGCCGTTGCTGATGGAGATACTGCTCTTGATATAAGTAATAAAATAGTACTTGCTCATAGTGATGTTATCAAGTCTAAAGTTGAAGATGGTGTTTTAGTTTTGGAATCTGTCGCTGGTGATATGAGCGTATCCTCACTCAATGGCTCTGATGTTACCTTTGGGCTTGATAGTTTAACATCATCACAAACTAGACATATCCAAAGTGCAGCTGATGCTTCTTTTAGCTTCAATGGAATTGACATCACAAGAAGTACAAATAGTTTCGATGATTTAATCGTTGGTGTAAATATTACTTTAAATGATACAGGCAAAAGTAATGTTGCAATCACACAAGATACTTCAGAAATCAAATCCAACATTGAGTCTTTTATCTCAGCTTACAATGATTTGATAAGCAATCTCACTGAAGCAACAAAGTATGATGTTGATACTGCTACAGCAGGTACATTTCAAGGAGTAAGTCAAGTAGTTTCACTCAAATCTAGTATTAATAGACTCCTCCTTTCAGTAAACTCTGATGGAAAAAGTTTAGCTGATTTTGGAATAGCACTTAACAGTAGTGGCATCTTAGAACTTGATGAAACTATATTTGATGAAAAACTTTCAAATGACTCAAAGGCTTTAGAAGATTATTTTAAAGGTTATACAACTGTTTCACCAACTTCTATCAAAGGCTCAGCTATCACCGCTGGTGCTATTGATGTTACAAGTGGTGATTTAGTCATCAATGATACAAATATAGTGGTAAGTTTAAATGGTACTGCATCTGAAAATGCATTGGCTTTAATGGCTGCTGTAAATGATGCCAATATAACAGGTATTGAGGCTGTTTTAAACTCTGCTGGCACAGGGATAGAGCTTCAAAGCAGTGGCGGTTATGATATCACAGTAAGTGGTGATGCTACAAAATTATCTAGTCTTGGACTAAAAGCTGGTGCAACTGTTGGCAATAGTGAGAGTACAGATGGAATTTTTACTAAATTTAATTCTATGTTGGCCGATTATATAACTGGAGATGGTTCTATCTTTTCTCTTTACGAAGAGCAACTTCAAACGAAGGAAACAGCTCTCATAAAGCAAAGGACAAAAACAATCAACATGCTTGACACTAAGTATGAGTTGATGGCAACAAGATTTGCGGCTTATGATAGCATCATCGGTAAATTAAACACACAAGCAGATTCGCTCCTTCTGATGATAGAGCAATCTTATGCAAATGATAGTTAAGGGTAAAAAATGAGATCAAATTTAGCTTATTCGGCTTATTCACAAAATAGTGCTTCCATAGAATCTTCTGAGAAGCTTATAAAGATGCTCTATGAGGGTATCTTAAAATTTACAGCACAAGCAAAAAGAGCAGTAGAGTTAAATGATACACAAAAGAGAGTTTATTGGATAAACAGAACAACAGCAATTTTCGCTGAATTGATTAATTCGTTAAATTATGATGGTGGCAATATCGCACACTACTTAAGTGGATTATATACTCACCAAATAAAACTTTTAGCTGAATCTAACATCTATAATACAACTGAACAACTTGATGAAGTATTGAATGTTACTAAAGAGTTGTTAAGCGTATGGAATGAAGAGACAGCTTATGAAATGGCTGAGTGATTTAAAACTTGCAGTTGTAAATAACAACATAAAAGAGATTGAGAGACTCATAGCAAATGTTCCAGAGATAACAGAGTTATCAGATGCACAAGAAACACTAGCTCTCATACAACAATCTATCCTCTTAGTTGAAGAAGAGAAGAAAAAGGCCATTGAAATCATGAATAAAATCAAGAGAACAAAGGCCTTCTTAAAAAGCTAGGGATATTCCCTAGCTCTCAAAACACTTTTCCAAGTGTTCTTTTTCCATTTTTTTACTTACTAACGATACTACAACGAGTGTTATAGCAGAAAGTGGTAATGCAATCACTAAAGCATCAACAAAAATAATCTTTCCACTTAAAAGTGAATGTGAACCAAATAGTGCTTTACAAAGCCCAAGTGCTTTAGCCTCCTTAAAGTGTACAAAAACCAACCAAAAACTTGAAGTTATAAAGCCTACCAACATTGAAGCGATAGCTCCATTTTTTGTTACACCCCTCCAAAACAATCCAGCAACAAATGAAGGCAAAAATATAGCAGCGCACAGAGCAAAAAAGATTGCCGTACTTCTTGCGATAATAGCCGGCTGATTATCAAATAAATAAGCCAAAGATACAGAAAATATAATCATCAAGATGATACCAACTCTAGTAATCATAGTAGAGTTCAAATCTTTTTTACTTATTTGCTCAACCAAATCTCTCCCGACTGCTGTTCCCATCGTATGAAATTGCGAAGAGAGCGTACTCATAGCAGCAGAGATAAGTGCAAATAAAAAGATAAAAGAGAACCACTTTGGCATAGCTGTATTGATAAAATGAGGAATGACCTTACCGATAGCTCCAGCACTTTGCAATGCATTTTTACCTTCGTTAAACTCATAGTACCAAGCATTTGTCAAAGCCCCTACGATAAAAATGATACCTGTCATTGATAAGATAAATATTCCGCCAATCAAAACAGCACGGTTTAACTCTCTTTTTGAGCTAACAGTCATAAATCTTACGATAAGTTGTGGCTGTGCTAAAACACCTAT
>DKEY01000053.1 GCA_002469305.1 Sulfurospirillum sp. UBA6810 | reverse complement strand
GCATCTGTTTTATAAGCAAATGTAGTCAAATCAAGTCCTGTGATTGAAGCCGTACCATTGACATCAGGATGGGCTAAAAACACTTTCTCAATTTCTTGAGATATTTTTATAGATTCTGAGAGTGATGTTGCTGGCATCATATTTTCTATAACAAGCAGTGCTCCTTTATCTTCTATCGGTACTAATCCGCTTGGAAGCTTGTTCATAGTTGCATACGTCGCATATAACAATCCAGCAAATAAGATGATTGAAAATACCCATAGCTTGATAGTCGCTCTTGTAAATCCAACAAATACCTTTGTTGACCAATCAAAAAATTGATTGAATTTTCTTATAGGCCAAATTGGCTCATCTTCATGATCTTTTAAAAAGATTGCACAAAGAGCTGGCGTTAGCGTTAATGCTACGATACCAGAGATTACAACCGCCATGATGATAGTCATCGCAAACTGTTTATACATAACCCCACTAAAACCACCACTCAGCGCTGCTGGCACGAAAACTGCGGACATAACAAGAACGATAGCAATGATAGGAGTTGTTAACTCTTTCATCGCTTCTGTTGTTGCTTCTTTCACTGTTGTCTTTTTGGTTCTTAAAACTCTCTCAACATTTTCTATAACGATGATGGCATCATCAACAACCAAACCAATAGCCAAGATAAGACCAAAAAGGGTAAGGAGATTTATAGAAAATCCAGCTGCATAAAGTCCTGCAAAAGTTCCTACGATAGAAACAGGGATAGCAAGAACTGGTATGATAGTAGCTCTTAAATTTCCTAAAAATAGATAAATCAAAATAGTAACAAAGACTATCGCTTCAATTAATGTTTTGATAACTTCTTTTATAGAAGCCTTTACAAAGGTACTTGTATCATAAGGCATATAATACTCCATACCCTCAGGAAAAGTTTTTTTCATCTCTTCAAGTTTTTTATCCAAAGCATCTGAAACTTCTAGGGCATTTGCACCTGAGGAGAGAAAGATACCCACAGGCATCATAGTTTTTTGTGTATAAGTTGAATTTGCATTGTGAGAATCAGCTCCAAGCTCAACTCGGGCAATATCTTTTAAACGTAAAGTTGAACNNGGATAATGATATTTTCAAACTCTTCTACATTTTTGAGTCGTCCTTCAGTTGAGACAACATACGTATAAGGTGTTTTTTCTACAAGTGGTTCAGCCCCAACACTTCCTGCTGCATATTGATTGTTTTGGCTTGATACTTTAGCGGTTATATCTGCGATAGAAAGATTGTAAAATTTTAATTTACCTGGATCCATCCACAATCTTATAGCATAGTCACTCTGTCCAAAAACTATTGCATCACCAACACCATCTAAACGCTTTAACTCATCTATAACATTTACACTCAAGTAATTAGAGATATAAACTCTATCATGTGATGGATTTGTCGAAGTAAAAGCGATAACTTTTAGCATATCAGGAGAACGTTCTGTTACGCTCACCCCTTGTCTTTGTACTTCTTGAGGCAACTTGCTCAACGCTAACTGTACACGGTTATTGATATCTACTTTTGCTTGTGCAGTATCCGTTCCAACACTAAAGTACACACTCATAGAGACAACCCCACTAGGCGCTGCTGTTGAAGTGATATAAGTCATATTATCTACACCATTTATGGCATCTTCAAGTGTACTCGAAACTGTTTTTGCTAGTGTTCCAGCATCTGCACCAGGATAAGTAGCAGTCACATTTATCTGAGGAGGAGCAACCGCTGGATACTCTTTAACTGGTAGTGCTTGTATAGCCACAATCC
Source organism: Sulfurospirillum sp. UBA6810 (assembly GCA_002469305.1). Lineage (GTDB taxonomy): Bacteria > Campylobacterota > Campylobacteria > Campylobacterales > Sulfurospirillaceae > UBA6810. The sequence continues at coordinate 18,156 of DKEY01000053.1, read as the reverse complement.
CTGCAATCAATATCAAAAATGATATAACAGTTGCAAAGATTGGTCTGTTTATGAAAAATTTTGAAAACATTATTTTACCTCATTGATTACTTTATCAACTGCAACTTGAGCTCCAGGTTTGAGTCTAAAAAAGTTATTAACGATAACTTTATCCCCACTCTTTAAAGGACCACTCACTACAAACTTATCACCTGTTTCGTTACCTACTTTTACAGGTCTTACTGCAACTACCCCTTTATCTTCGATAAATACTATCGTGCCTAGAGGATTTTGAAGAACTGCTTTTTGAGGTACTGTTATGATATCTTTTTGTGTAATGTCATTTAAAAGGACTCTGACAAAGCTTCCTGCCATGAGATAATTATCACTATTGTCCACAATCGCTCTCATCTTCACAGTTGCTGTATCTTTATTTACGTTTACATCTACAAAGTCTATAACACCTTCTTTATTTGTAGCCTTGCCATCTACCTCTAAAAATACTTTAATCTTTCCATTACTTGGCAGTGACCAAATGTTGTTTTTTATATTTGCATAATCACTCAAAGGCATAGAAAAATCTACAAATACTTTATCGTTTTGTGTAATTTCTATAAGACTTGAACTCATAGAAGGTGAAACAAAATCACCAACATCGACTTGTTTTATCCCTACTATACCGCCTATTGGTGCCACAACTTTTGTGTAGTTCAAATCTATCAACGCTTGATGAAGCTGCGCTTTTGATAATGCAAAAGAGGCCAGTGCTTGCTCGTAAGCAGAGAGTGCATCATCTCTTTTTTCTGAACTAACAGCTTTTTTTGCAAAAAGCTCTTTGATTCTTTTCCAATTTCTTGTAGTATTGTCTAAATTTGCTTGTGCCATTTGTACTGATGCATTTGCTGCATCTACTTTTGCTTTATAGATACTATCTTCTATCTTGTATAAGAGTGTACCCTCAGCTACTTTTTGTCCCTCTTGAAAGAATTTTTCTTCTAAAACTCCTGAAACTCTTGCAACAACTTTTACGTTTTTAAAAGGTGTTATTTGCGCTGGATACTTCAAGTTTATAGGCAAAGAGCTAGCTGATGGAACTATATATACATCCGCTTTAGGCAGAAGCATTTGTCCTTTTGGAGCTTCGGCAGCACTCATAAGTACAGGTACTGCTAAAAGTGCTGTCGCACTTAGTTTAACTATCTGTGTCAATTTTCTCATTTTGTGTATTCCTTGATGTTGTTATTTGTATAGTAATAGTATGTTGCATATGCTATTTGTAGATTGTTCAATGCTGCTTCATACTGTGCTTTTGCATCAGTTTTTGTACTGAGTGCATCTAAGTAGGCAACGTTGTCCACAACACCTACTTGGTATTTTTGAGCTATCGTTTCATATGCACTTGTAGCTGACTCTAGTGAACTTTTAGCACTTTGTATTTGTGCTTTTGTTGTCTCTATCTTTGAAAGTGCTAACTCTACATTGATATCTTGAATTTGTTCAGCTTGTTTGATTTGTGCTTCCAAAGCCTTTTTTTGTATCAAAATTGACTCTTTTTGCTTACTCACGCTTGCATTGTCAAAAAGTCTTACATTGAAAGTAAGCATGAGCTTATTTTGATTATCAAGCCCATCTGGATGTGTTGCATCTGTTCTATCATAATCATATACACTAAATGTATCTTCAAGACGAATTTGTGGCATATACGTAGCATCAAGACTTTTTGCATTATGCTCATATGAAAGAGCATTTGCCCTAAGTACTTTGATATCATCACTCACATCTTTTTGAACCTCTTTTGGAGCTGTAATTGTTGAGTCATCAAGCACATCAATTACTTTTCCAACTTTTATCCCAAGGAGCTTTTTCAAAGAGAGGATTTGGTACTTTGTTGTATCTATTTGATACACATTGTTGCTTAGTGCTGCTTGAAGTTTATCTATCTCATCTTTTGTTGCACTTCCCACGTCAAAAAACTGTTTAATTCTCTCCAACTCTGCTTCTAACTGTGTATTTTTCTCTTCTAGTGCTCTTAAACTTGCTTCAACACTTTTTATGTTATAAAAATCTTGTGTGATAGAGAGTTCTAAACTCTTTTTATAAGCCATCGTATCAAACTTTGCAGCTTCTAAAAGAGCTTTTGTCTTGTCAACTGTGCTTGATTTTTTACCGCCATCATATAAATCAACTCCAAATTTTATATAGCCATTATAAACATCACCTGGTGCATTTGGAGTCTTCTCATCTAAACTTTGATATCCCCCGCCAACATCAATCGTTGGGTAATATGCACTTTGAGATGATTCTACCTCTTTGACTCTTGCATCTTGGGTTAATGCTTTTGAGATTACTATATCATTTTTATTTGTAGCAGTATCTATAAGTGACTGTAAACTATCTGCATATATAATAGCTGGTGCTATCATACATAAAACTGTGATTTTTTTCATTTGTTTAATCCTCTGTAGTATTCTTGTATTATATGTAGTACTCTAAGTGTTGTCTCATAATCTTTTTCGCTTATTATCTCTCTTAACTCTTTATTTCTTTCTTCAAATAAAGGAGCTAGCTCTTCTACCTTTTTTGCTACCTCGTCTGTTATATAGATTTTATAAACTCTCCTGTCATCACAACAGCTTTCACGGTACAATTTCCCTTTTTTTTCTAAAGTGTCTATCATACGAGTTATTGTCGTTTTATCTTTTTGCAAAGATTCAGAGAGTTTTGTTTGCGTACAGCCTGGCTCTTCATAAACCATTTTTAAAAGAAGTCCTTGTTCACTACTAATTCCTGAATCTTTTAGATATTTGTTGTGCTCTGTTGTCATGATGTTATGAGTAAGCTTAATCTGTAAACCAATACATTCTTCCATCTCTTTATTCATCACATGTCCTTTTAGTTGCATATGCAACTTTTGTGTATGCAACTATATAAAAAAGAAGATTAAATGTCAATAGTATCTATGCTATAATCTAGTTTATGAAAGATATACACAAATTTATACAAGTAGTGAGTGAAAATGATTTTGTTGCAGGCCATGAGGTTTTAGAAGACAAATGGCGTGAGTGGAAAAACAATCCAGATTTAAGAGAGGAGAGTTTTATACTCAAAGGACTTATCAATGGTGCCACTGCTTTAGCTCTTAAAGTTATGAAAAGAGACTTACCTGCAAATCAAGTATGGGATACATTTAAAAAGTATGAGCCTCTCATAGAAACTCTTACATGTAAGAATTCTTCCCTCTATAAACAAGCTCAAAAACTCTTACATGTAAAGTATGCTGAGTTATTTTAAAAAGTAATCTGTAAAAAGATAAAAGGCAAGTACCCAAAGGCTAAAACGGAGTATTTTTTTATACATGTTTTCATCAACTCTATTTCTGATTTTTGTACCCATAAAAAGTCCAAAAAGAGAAAAGATGACGATAGGAATCATAAGGGCTAAAAACTCAAAAGAGAAACTTCCATATGCACCAAAGATAACTATCTGAATAGACTTGCTTATAAAAAAACAAAAATTCATAACAGCTATTGATTTGTTTTTTTCTATCTTACTCTCTAAGATGTATATGATAAGTACTGGTATCATGATATTGACCAAACCACTGACGATACCACTAATAAAACCAAAGAAGAACATCATCTTTTTTGGATTGGATTGGATAATCTCATAAAGAGAGAGTTTTATATAGCTTGTATTGAGATATAACAATATAACAAGTGCGAGTAAAAGTCTGTATGAATCATCATAAAAAATGATAAGAAAGTTTGTACCTATAAAGCTTCCAAGCAAAACTGAGAGGATAAGAAGTTTGTACTCTTTCCATATGCTTTTAAAAGTACCACTTTTTTTTATAACATTGGCATTGACTATCATGGTTGGAAAGAGCGTATATAAAACAGACTCTTTAAGTGTTAAAAACAGAGAAAGCAGTGGCGTGGCAACCATAGGAAAACCAAACCCAACTACCCCATGAACAAATCCTGATAGAAAAAAGATACCTATCTCCAGTAAAAGATAATTATCCATCTTTTTTATACCATGTAAGGGTATCTTGTTGTATTGGCATTGAAAAAAGCTCTTTGAGGTTATCCTCAAGTTTTAGTACTTTTCCCTCTTTTTCACTAGCAGAGCGATAGACTAAAACATAATCTACTTTATCTTTGATAGCTTCATACATCCCAAAGCCACCCTCTATCATCACAAACTTGTACTCTTTTAGTTTTTCTAAATTATCTTCTATAAAAACTTTTCGATTTTTAACATGAAAAAGAGAAATATCAGTATCAAAGTTTTTTTCTTTTGAATATATAAGGATATCTGGAGCCCTGCCTTCTACCAATCTTGCATCAAGTGTGGGTCTGTCAACTCTGACTGTATTGCCGCCTATGACAAGCAAATCACATCTGTCTCTTAGGGCATGAACATGTGTGCGAGATTCTTTACATGTAATAATTCCTCCACTAATAACAAAGTTTTTACTCATAGCAATTTTAAAGAAAACAAAAGGGGCTTTTTGCCACAAACTAAATGGTTCTAAAAGAGCATTGCACTTTTCTTGTAAGACTCCTACACACACTTCACAACCACTCTCTTGTAAAGTTGTTATCCCTCCACTTGCTTGTTTGTTTGGATCAAGTGAACCGATAACAACTCTTTTAAATTCTAACTCTTTGATGAGATTTGCACATGATGGTGTTTTGCCCACGTGATTACAAGGTTCTAGGGTAACATAGATAGTTTTATTTTTAAAAATGCCTGCATGATGTTTTAGCAAATACTCATGCAATAAAAAGGGATTGGTAATCTCTTGGATTTGATTATCTTTAGTTAAGTACATGTAAGCATTTTTGATAGCATTTACTTCAGCATGAGCTAGCCCTGCACGTTCATGTACACCGAGAGATATGAGATTTGAATTTTTGTCAGTTATAACTGCACCAACGGCAGGATTTGGGAAAGTCAAGCCTTGATAAGTCCAAGCCTTATCAAGTGCTTTTTGCATAAAATACTCGTCAGATTTTACCATTTGAAATAAGTGCGAGCTTTATCTATGTCATCAAGTGAGATAGTAGTTTTTTCTCCATCCTCTTCTAAAAGGACGATTTGATTGTCACTTACTTCTTCTAATTTACCTATAACCTTATCTGTATTGATAAGTTTTACTTTCACAAGTTCACCAATAGACGCTTGAAAATGTTTTAAACTTTTTAGTGGTCGCTCAATCCCAGGAGAACTGACTTCTAAAGTATATTCACCATGTACTGGTGGTTCAAGATCAAGTATTGGAGAAAGGATATGCGTTACCTCCGCACACTTATCTAAGGTTATACCCTCTTTTGAAGTGATAAAAATCCTAAATATCTTTCTCTCTCCCTCAGTTACAGTCTCTGTATCATATAATTCTACATTACAATCTTGAAGTATATTTTCTATAGTTTCTTTTAAACTCACTCTTTTTTTCCTTTTTCTAACTCAAGGGCAACTTGTTCAAAAAGTGCATCCATTTGATTTTGTTTTTCTAAAGTCTCATCAAATTTAAAATGAAAATTCGGGCATCTATACCAACCTTCACTTTGCATACAATAGTTTTGCAAAGTTCTACTCACACGTCTTAGGTGCTCCAAAACATATCTTTTTTCTGCTTCATCAAACATCATTTTATCAAGATACACTGTTGCATCATATTTTCCACGAGTACACTCTACATCAATAACACATAAACCTTGTAGTATCGTATCATTAAGGGTGGAAAGTGCTTCAGGAATAAGTTGTTTTAATACGCTTTGAGTTCTTTGAAGTTTTATACTTTTATCATTACGACTCATATCATCTCCTTTTCAAAAGAAACTTCTTTTGAAAATTTTTCCATATTTAAGTAACTAAGGCACGACTAAATCGTACCTTAGTGTTGTTTTATTGTAAAGTAGCTTTTTCTTCTACTTCTTTAAAGCTTTCTATATAATCGCCTATTTTTATATCGTTAAACCCTTCAATACCAATACCACATTCATAGCCTTTTGCAACTTCACGCACGTCATCTTTAAAACGCTTCAATGAAGAAACTGTGCTTTCATATATAATGATACCTTCACGGATTAGACGTACTTTAACACCTCTGTTTATCGTACCATCTGTTACGATACATCCTGCAATCGCTCCAATTTTTGGAACAACAAATACTTCTCTTACCTGTGCTTGTCCGATATTTTCTTCTCTGATGATTGGTGAGAGCATACCTGCTATCAACCCTTTTACATCATCAATCAAATCATATATAATATTGTAAGTTTTTATCTCAACACCAGCACTTTTTGCTTTTTCTTTTACAGGACCCGTTGGACGGATATGAAATCCTAAGATAACACAGTTTTCACTTGCACTCGCTAGTGCAACATCACTCTCTGTAATTCCACCTACACCTGAACTTATAACATTTATCTTTGTCTCTTCAGTCTTTATCTTTTCAAGTGAACCTTTTATAGCTTCAAGTGAGCCTTGAACATCCGCTTTTATAATAACTGGTAATGTCTTTAAAGAACCCTCAGCTATCATAGAACTTAACTCATCTAAAGATACTTTAGTTGACTTTGAAAGTTCTTTCTGACGAAGATACTCTGCTCTTTTTTGAGCAAATTCTTTTGCGATTTTATCTGATTTAACACTTACAAGATGCTCACCTGCACCTGGAGTTTCACTGAGACCTATAACGATAGCAGGCTCACCTGGCAATGCTTCTTTAATAGGCTTACCCAAATCATTGAGCAATGCTCTTACTTTACCATAAGCAACACCAGCAACGATAGTATCGCCCTGACGCAACGTTCCATCTTCAACAACTACTGTTGCAACTGGTCCACGTCCTTTTTCAACAGAACTCTCTATAACAGTAGCTTTCGCATCTCTTGTTGGACTTGCTTTGAGTTCCATAACTTCTGCTTGAAGGTTGATAACTTCTAACAAATCATCAATCCCCATACCACTTTTTGCTGAAACATGAACAAATTCATAATCACCACCCCAGTCAATTGGAGAGATTCCTATTTCTGCAAGTTGTGCTTTTACTAAATCAGGGTTTGCAGCTTCTTTATCCATCTTATTTACAGCTATTATAATAGGTACACCCGCAGCTTTTGCGTGGTCTATTGCTTCTCTAGTTTGTGGCATAACACCATCATCTGCAGCAACTACAACAATAACGATATCTGTAACTTGCGCACCACGACTTCTCATCTCAGTAAAAGCTTCATGGCCTGGAGTATCTATAAATGTAATGTTTTTCCCATTTTTTTCTACCATATATGCACCAACATGCTGTGTGATGCCACCTGATTCACCTGCTGCTACTTTTGAACTTCTAATATAATCTAAAAGTGAAGTTTTACCATGGTCAACATGCCCCATAATCGTTATGATAGGCGCACGCTCTACTAATTCGATATTTTCATCTTCATGGTAAGCTTTTACATAGTCAAAGTCTTCTTGTGCATCTACTGTTGTTACTTCAACTCCAAATGTTTCTGCTAAAATTTCGATAGAATCTTTATCTAAAAAGTCATTCTTTGTAACCATCATTCCAAGTAAAAACAACTCTTTAATAACTTCACTAGCTTGTTTACCTAGTTTTTCAGCAAACTCATAAACCCTTATGTCTTCAGGAATTTCAACAGAACTTACTTCACCTTTTTCTTCTACAAATTTCTTTGGTCTTTTTTTGCGGCTTGTACGTTGTATGCCTTGAGGAATAAAAGTATTTTTCTTATTTGTTGTTCTTATTTGAGAAGGATCTATCTTCTTCTTTTTAGCTTCTGCTTGTGGCTCTACTTTGACTGAAAAATCTGGTAAAACAACCATGTCCTCTTCATAATCAAGCGATACATCTGAGATATCAGAGTTGAAAGATATATCCATTTTTTCTGCTTGAGTTTTTTTTGGAGGAGGTGTTTTTTTTATTTTTTTCTTCTTCTTCGCTGCATCACTAGCACTGCCAAAAACTGACTCTAGTGTAGGTGCATTTTTCTTTGGACTTGAATATGAAGAATAACTTTCTTCTGCAACTTCTTCAACTTCAGGTCGTTTTTTCTTAACGATGACTAGACCTCTTCTTTTAGTTACACTTGCTTGTGCGAGTGTCTCCTTCGGTCTCTCTTTTTTTACTTCAGCTTCAACTATCTCTTCTTTAGCTGGTTTTGCCACTACCTCTTCTTCAGTAGCTTTAGGTTTTGTTTCCTTTTTTATTGGCTGTGTTTTGACTGGTTCTNNCAACCTCTTTTTCTACCTCTTGCTCTTTTTCTTCAACTTTTGGGGATTTTTTTACTTCTTGAGCAGGAACGATATCCTCTTTAACACCAGTTAGAACGTAGTTCATCAGTTTTTCAGCTTCTTCAGGAGTAACGGCACTAGAAGCAGCTTTTGCCTCCAATCCTAATTCCGTTGCCTTTTCAACAACGTCTTTACTCTTAATACCAAGCTCTTTTGCAATTTCGTGTATACGCACCCTATCCATTCGTACCTGTCTCCTTATTGTGCTCTTGCACTATCTTTGAGAAATAATCCCCAAATTCAATTATTTTTTTATTTCTAGTTTTTAATTTGCTATTTAACAACTTCACAAGCTTCTCTTCTTTGAGCGAAATACAATTTTTACACATGTAAAAACTTCTTCCTATCTTTGAAAACTCTAATATTTTTCCACTATTTGTTTGAAATCGAAGTAAAGTATTTTGTTCAAATCGTCCCCTGCAGACAACACACATTCTTGTTGGCTTATTTATTGCGCTCATGATTATACCAAAATTAAACTGTTTTTTATCTTTTTAGAACACTAAAGCCATGATTATCAAGCTCAAGGGTCTCTACTCTGTATGACGGAAAGCTACTTTTTAAAGTATCTTCCAACAATTTTGCATCCTTTTCATAACACAAATTAAAAAAAGTTGAGCCACTTCCTGAAAGTGTACTCATCAATGCACCATTATTTAAAGCTATTTCTCTTACCTTAAAAAGCTCTTTTAGCTTTTTCATTCTTCTATCTTCATGCATACAATCATTTGCACCAAATTTTAGCATATCCCAATTTTCACTAAAAAAAGCAGAACTCATAAATCCAACTCTTGAGAGGTTATATACAACATCTTTCATAACATAAGACTTTGGAAGTTGTGTTCGTGAATGGGCTGTTGACATAGGTCTATCAGGGATAACAACAACTGCTTTTAAATTCTTTGGCATCTCTTTTTTGAGAGTTTTCACGCTCCCCTCATGAACAAGAGAAGAGGTAAAACCGCCATACACAGCTGGTGCGATGTTATCTGGGTGGTTTTCATAAAAAAGTGCTTTGTTAAGAATAGTCTCTTTACTTACTTTTATCCCAGCCATCTCATAAGCACTCGCAATTGCTCCGACGATAACTGCGGAACTACTTCCTAGCCCTCTTGAAAAAGGAATATTGTTTTCAAATTCAAATCTAAAATTATCTTTTTTTCCTACTAATTCTTGATAAATATCATAAAAAATAGAGACAAATATATTGTTCACTTTCAATTTTGGTTTATGCTCGCCTTCCCCTTTTATAGAAACACTATAACAAGAAGATGGCTTGATTGTTACATAATTATATAGTTGTACAGCCAAACCCAAAGTATCAAAACCTGGTCCTAGATTTGCACTTGTTGCTGGTACTTGGATTGTCATCATCTCTCCTATACGGCTGGTAAGATATATAAAGGTTCTATATCTTTTGAAAATTTCTCTATTTTTAATTCTTGAGGAAGTTTAAACTCGGTATTTATCTCTTCATTAAAAAATTTGGTCGTTATTTTAGCATTTTCTTTGACAAAATACATTTTTTTCATAGCTTTGATAGGTTTATCTTCACTAAAATAAAATCCATCGGTAGCGTATAGCTCTATACCTCTTGTTATACTAATCGTTCTTAAAAAGATGTAAGTTATTTTTATCGCCATAAAACTACCTGGGCCTCTTGCAAAAAATACACGTTTGCACGCATACTCTTTAAGTAGTTTTTTAAAAATATTGGGTAACACTTCACTAGTTTTTTCTTCAGTAGTTATTGTATCAAAGAGTTTATCATTTTCATAAAGACCGATTAAAAGCGGGGAAGATAATGAAACTATAACTATATCAATTGTAGCTTTTATGCAAATACCTTTACTAATTCAAATTCATTTTCTATATTAAGTGATCTTAACTCATAATTTGTTGGATCTTTGAGTATCTCTTTTGTCAGTAAGTGATTGAGATTATGACTTCCTGCAAAAGACTCGTAATTACCTATAACAGGCGCTCCAAGAAGTGCCAAATCTCCAAGAGCATCAAGAATTTTGTGCTTGACAAACTCTTGACTAAACCTTAAACCCTCTGGATTGAGAATTTTTTTATCATCCATTACTATTGCATTTTCCAAAGAACCTCCAAGGGCAAGTCCTCTACTTCTAAGATATTGCACATCTTTTAAAAAACCAAAAGTTCTTGCTCGAGAAATTTCTTCTATATAACCTTTTTTGCTAAACTCAAAGCTATACTCTTGTTTTCCTATAACTGGATGAGCAAAATCAATAACAAAATCATACCTTACTTTGTTTGTAGGAGAAATTTTTGCATATTTTTCCCCATCAACTACCATGACCTCTTTTTTGATGATAAGTACTGATTTATTTGCATCAAGTTCTCTCAAGCCTGCTTCATCTAGCATCATACAAAAACTGGCTCCACTTCCGTCCATAACAGGAACTTCTGCGCTATCAACAGAAATCAAGATATTATCAATGCCATAAGAGTAGATTGCTGAGAGTAAGTGTTCTATCGTAGATATATAATTTTGGCCATCACCAATAACGGTTGCCATTTGTGTATTAACAACACTCGCAGGCTCTGCTTTTACACTCATACCTACATCGCTTCTATAAAAAACTATTCCGCTATTTGCTTCAAGTGGTTCAAGTACTATCTTGATAGGTTCGCCTTTATGCAGACCAATCCCAACACTCTCAACTCTTTTATCTATAGTAGTTTGCTTCATCACTATAGAACTTCCTTTATAATTATCTTATTGTTTTTTATAACGATTTTTTGCAAAACATCGCTTTTTATCATATCTCTATCTATAATTTCACCATTGAAGATAACATGTCCCCTGTTACTGATGCCAAAAATTACTATAAATTCACCATCACACTGAACCAAACCGTCAACTTCCCCATATATAGAGAGGTTTTTTGTACAAAAAAGTTTTGCACCACTATTTACCCTACCAAAGACAACAACAGGCACATCCTCACTAATCTCTTCACCTGAGCGAATTGGTCTATCAAAGATTGCAACTGCTTTTTTATCTTCTTTCTCTTTTTGTGTAAAAAGAGTTTCTTGTTTTATATCTTCGTTCTCTTTTTTCTCTTCTTCAGGAAGAACTTCTTTTTTTACACTTCCTAAGCGAAGGGAACAATTATTTATATCTTTATAACAAATCTGTGCATCATGAAGTAGAACTTCTATATTTTTACTGATATCACCTTCAAGAAGCAAAAAGAATTCCTTAAGTATAACAGAGTTTTTATTGAAATACTCAATAAACTCTTTTTCACTCTCAACTTTGATATGAAAAACTCTTAAATTTTTCTGTTTAACTACCATGTCTATCTTTCATTTATCTTTATCTATCAATGATCTTTTTTGCAGCATCCATAACACCAAAAACATTATCCTTGAGCCACGATGTATCCATCCACTCTTCAGGTCGAACCTCAATCCCTTGAACGAGTATCCCAAAATGCAAATGGTCTCCCAAGGCTAAACCTGTTTTTCCAGTTGTTGCAATAGCCTGTCCTTTGGAAAGAACTTCACCCTCTTTTACCAAAAAAGTTGAACAATGCCCATAAAGTGAATACAATCCTAGTCCATGTGATAAAATCATATTTTCGCCATAAATACCATTTTGCGAAGCATAAACAACTACTCCATCATTAGATGTAATGATATTTGCCTCTGCAGTACTAGCCAAATCAAGCCCTACATGAAAAGATTGACTCACTTCATTTTGGTTATACCTATAAAATCTATGATCACCAAAACTCGCAACGGCTGCTGCATTTTTTAAAGGATAAAAAGGCTCTATATGAAACTCGCTAAGTAACTCTTTCGGATATTTTGAAGTTACCCGTTCTATTATTCTCTCATTGTCTTTTCTAACATCTTCATTTACAAACTTAAATTTGTCTATTTTATTCATTTCAGCTGATGATGTAGAAAGTTCAGCTGCCAAATCAGCAATTTTACCATCTAAAAAACTATCTTTAAGATTGATTTTTGAAACTCTATATTTCCTGTTACTGAGATAAAATCTTATCCTCTCTTTTGAAATATTACCTGCTTTATCACTTGCAACGATAGTAGCTGAAAAGTTTTCTTCATCACTTGGCCATGCTACAAATGAGACATAATATCCATCTTTATAAAAAGGTGTTGGATAAAATTTCTTATCAAAATTAGTTTGAATATAAAGTTCTTTTAAATTTTCATCTTTTGTATGAAAAACAACAGTAGCAACACCCCCTTTTATAATTTTGTAGGAGTTGTTCACTATAAATAAATCAGGTTTTTTTGTATCAACATTTATAATGCTTTTTTTTATGTTTGTATTTCCTGCGAAAAAGTTCCACTTGCTTGCATCAAGGGCTTCTATAGATAATTCAAAATGCTTTTTATTGCCAATGAAACCTGTTCTTGGAAACTCTATATCTAAAACTACCTCTTTTTGTGCAGTTTCAAAAACTTTTTTCTCTAAAATTATGCTATTTTTACCGTCATTCAAAACTGCTCTTAAAAATTTGATACCACTCTCATCTTTAATAGTTACTTGAATAGGCTTTTTTAAATTCCACTCTATAACATCTGCTAATTCAATAGTCGGCACTCTTCTTTCAAAAAATTTTGAGTTATATACATACGCTAGTGCTGCTATAACTACTATAAAAAATACCAATACCAAGATACCCGAACTACTCTTTTTTTGTCTCATAAATTCACAACCTTTTCTATAATTTCATTTAATAATTTTTTTGGATTATCGACTTTGACATCAAATCCAGCTGACGCAAAGTGTCCTCCGCCTCCATAACTTAAAGAGACTTTTGACACATCGATATTTCCTTTTGAACGTAGAGAAACTTTATAATATCCAATTTGCTCAAGTATCATGATAGCTACCTCAACACTCGATAAATCTCTTAGTTCACTAATGATATTTTTCGTATCACTTCTTCTTGCACCACTTTTTGCTAAAACATTTTGGTCGATAATAATAGACGCTATACTTGCATCATTATGCAAATCAAAACTATTGAGCATATATGCTCTTAGTCTGGTTTTAGCTAAAGACTCATTGCTTTTTACATTTTTTGCTATTTTTTGAGGATTTGCTCCACACTTCACCAAATCTGCTATTGTTTCAAATGTTTTTTCATTGATATATCCATATCTGAAAAAACCAGTATCATCTGCAACAGAAGTATAAAGAGCCTCTGCGCAATCTTTTGAAATTTTGATACCATTTTTTTTCAAAAGTTCATACACAACTGCACCAGCACTTGAAAACTCATCTTTTACTAAATTTATATCACCAAAATGCGTATTTGTCTTATGATGGTCTATATTTATCAGTTTATAATTGCCCTTGGCAATAGTGAGCCTATCAAAACTCCCACAGTCACAACTAATGGCTAAGTCAAACTCTTTTGGCACATTCTGGCTTATCTTTGAGTATCCGTTTAAAAAGGAAAATTCTCTTGGAAGATGTTCACATGTAGCGTTAAAAAGAGCAACTTTTTTACCACTTTGTTTTAGGGCATGGTATAACCCTATCGTTGCGCCTAGCGTATCACCATCTGGGTGTGCATGTGAAATCAAAAGTATATATTTTGCATCTACGATACTACTCCATACTTTTTTATACATATCTACTCCAAACTCATAAAACTGTGATTATACTTAAAGTTTATTGAAAACTTGATTAGTCCACATTTTACATGTAAAGATTAAACAGATGGCTAATGGTAGTTACCTTCTAGCTTTTTTCGAACTTTGATAGACAAATGCTAGTACTTCTGCAACTGCTTTGTAGAGTGTTTCTGGAATGATGTCATTGAGTTCACACTTTTTATAAAGTTCGCGTGCAAGTGGAGGATTTTCTATTATTTGGATATTATGTTCTCTTGCTATCTCTTTTATCTTAAGAGCGAGATGGTCAATTCCTTTTGCTACAACTTTTGGTGCATGTTCTTTCTCTGTATCATACCTTATAGCCACAGCAAAGTGCGTAGGGTTTGTGATAACAACATCCGCCCCAGGAATCTCTTGCATCATTCTTTTCTTTGTCATCTCCATTTGTACTCTTTTTATACGAGCTTTTACTTGTGGGTCTCCCTCCATCTGCTTATACTCGTCTTTTATCTCTTGTTTACTCATCTTCAAGTCTTTAAAATAGTTATACCGTACAAACATTAAATCAAAAAGAGCAAGCCCTAGAAAGAGGATAAGCATTACAGCAACAAGTATCATCGCTCTATCTTGCCACCAAGCCAACTGATCAAAAAGAGAAAAATAGATAACGGAGGGTAACTCTTTTACAAAATCCATCAAAAAGTAGTAAGCTGTACCCATTACAAGAGAAACTTTTAAAACAATTTTTACTGATTCAATAAGCTTTTTCATCGAAATGAGATTTTTTATCCCTTTTATTGGGTCTATCTTTTTTAAATCAGGAGTAAGAGGTTTAGTAGAAAATAAAAATCCAAACTGCATTACCGCTGCTATAATCCCCGATATAGCAACTATTGAAGCAAGAGGTAAAATAACAAGCAATATCTCTTTAAAAGTTGTAATTGAAATATTGAAAACATCATTTTTGCTTAAATCAACCCCTATGTATGATTGGTAGTAGTGATACAAAGAGACCACTCTCTCTTTCATAAAGGTAAACAATCCAAGAAGTGCACCTATCGCGACGAGTAAAGTTACAAAACTACTGGTGTCTTGGGATTTTGGAACATTGCCTTCTTTTCTGGCATCCTCTATCTTTTTGGAGGTGGGTTCTTCTGTTTTTTCTTGATCGTCAGCCATTAGCCCACCATATCAACTACTCTTTGTGAGTAATTTTCATAGAAAAATCCAGCCAAACAGCTTGATGGATAAGGCTACCACTACTGATAGCATCTACTCCACTTTGCGCATAATCTAGGATTGTTTTTTCTGTGATATTGCCACTTGCCTCTATAAGTATGTGAGGGAATTTTTCATTTTTATAGTTAACAACGGTTTTGATATCTTCTATGCTCATATTATCACACATAATCATATCAGCACCACTTTGCATCGCCTCTTTAGCAAATTCTATATCTTCACACTCTATCTCTATCTTTGAAGTATATGGAAGTTTTTTTCTAGCATTTACTACAAACTCTTTTAAATTTTCTATCGTTTTTAGATGTGTATCTTTTATCATCAAACAGTCATCCAAACCCATTCTGTGATTATTGCCACCGCCACATCTAACAGCATATTTTTCTAAGATTCTCAACCCTGGTCTTGTTTTTCTAGTATCTAGTAATTTAACAGCATTGTTATTGAGTGCTTTTGTGTATTTTGCTGTGTTTGTAGCTATACCTGAAGCATGTTGTATGAGATTTAAGATTGTACGTTCACACATCAAAAGCTTTTTTGATTTACCTTTGAGTGTTGCTATGTGATCACCATACTCTATCTTCTCACCATCTCTTTTATGAAACTTTATATCCAGTCTCTCGACTTTACACAAAGCTTTTGCATACACTTCCCCTGCAAGTATCCCGCTGTCTTTAGAGATGATTTTTGCAACAGCTTTTTTGCTATCACCAACCAAGAAAAATAAATCTCCTCTGCCTATATCTTCTTGAAGTGCTTTTTTTACAAATCGTTTTATCATTTTACTTTCTCCTTTGCCTTCAATGAAATCAAAGGCAAATTCCTTTCACTAAAGCACGAGCCAAGGCTCTGTATTATTGCTTTTTTTTCTTTACATGTAAGTTTTTGCATCTATATCTCAAACATTCGATTAAGTGCTTCATACGAGTATTTTCTTGTTTCTTCGGAGATATTTATTTCATTTATAAAAGTTTGATTTTTTATAGAAAGCAAAACATCTCTCACATCTTCGAGTCTTGTTTCATTCATCGTAGGGCACTCTGGTTTTGTAGAAGAGAGAACATAAGTGTTTTCTTTTCGAAGGCGATTTACCATGTTAAACTCTGTTCCTATTGCTACTTTTTGCTCACTTGGAAGATTTTTTACATACTGAATAATCTGCGAAGTAGAACCAACAAAATCAGATTTTGCACATACTTCTGGCTTGCACTCAGGATGCGTTACTATCAAAATATCTTTATACTTGTTTCTGTAAAATTCTATATCTTCTACTTCAAAAAGTTGGTGCACTGAGCAAAAACCATTGTAGCAAATGATATCAGCCTCTTTTGGATCGCTTCCATCACCTATTACACAAGACTTCAAGCCCATATCCACAGCTATATTCTGTCCTAAACACCTATCAGGAACAAAAAGTATCTTTTTGCCACTTTCAAGTGCTTTTGTGATGATTTTTTTTGCATTTGAACTGGTACAGACATATCCGCCCATTTTTCCAACTCTTGCTTTAACTTCAGCCGAAGAGTTGATGTAGGTTACTGGCATGATATCTTCTTTTTTTATTCCCGCTTTTATAAGGATATTTACATTTTCATCATAGTAATTTTCATCTATCATCTTAGCCATAGCACAACATGCGATTCGTGGCATAAAAACTCTTTTGGAAGGTGCTAGTATCTTAACACTTTGCCCCATAAACCCAACACCACAAAATATCAGATTTGGTTTGTCATCTCGTGCTGCAAATTTTGCAAGCTCTAGTGAATCACCTGTAAAATCAGCCAATTCAAAGACTTCATCTTTTTGATAAAAATGGGCAACAATCGTTACATGTAACTCTTCTTTTAATTTTAATATCTCTTCTTTTAACACTGCATTACTCAAGGTATTGTCCTCACCTTTTTTTTAATCTGTGCATTATAGCAAAAGCTATATTAAACTAATTCTTGATATAATTTTGCTTTAAATACATTAGAGAGAACCTCTCAACAAAAGGAAACTTGTGGATTTTTTGTTTAATATAAATGTTCAATTTTATATACTAGCTTACTTAGTAGGGGGAATTCCTTTTGGACTTCTTTTGGCAAAACAGTTTGCAAAAATAGATGTTAGAGAAGCAGGCAGTAAAAGTATAGGTGCAACAAACGTGCTAAGAGTTCTCAAAGAGACAAATCCAACTCTAGCAAAAAAACTTGCAGCTGCAACTTTAATCCTAGATGCTCTTAAAGGCATAGTCGTACTTTTTGTAGCAAACAATATTTTTGTATTGACTGATGCAACGTTATGGATGATAGCTGTTTTGGCTGTTGTAGGACATTGTTATAGCCCATTTTTAAAATTTGAAGGTGGTAAAGGTGTTGCGACAGGCATGGGTGTGATGCTTTTTATGCTCCCGATTGAAACTCTTATCGCTGGCATTGCATGGTTTATCACAGGAAAAGTTTTAAAGATATCTTCTCTCTCTTCACTTGTAGGTCTTGCAGCTTTGATTATATCTTCTTATATTTTGCACTATGATATCCCTGTTATAAAAACACATGCACCAATCTATCTCATAGCTTTTATCATTGTGTATAAACATATACCAAACATCATGAGACTATTTTCTGGACAAGAGGGTAAGGTTGTTTAAGATAGAAATTTCAAATCTCACTTTTAATGCTATCATTGGCATTTTAGATTTTGAGCGAGAAACAGAGCAAAAAGTTGTGCTTACATGTAAGATAGAATACCCTTATACCAACGAAAAGTTCATAGACTATGCAAAGATTTGTGAACTTTTAGAGACAGATATAAAGACTTCAAAATACTTTCTTATTGAAGAGGCTTTGGAAAATCTTGAAAAAATCTTAGTTAAAAAATATCCTCAAATAAAAACGCTCACACTAAAAATATCCAAACCTCAAATACTCGAAAACTGCGAGGTTGGAGTCGAAATTTTTAGAAATTATTAAATTTTTATTAAAAAAACTTTAAATCTAGCTA
>DKEY01000132.1 GCA_002469305.1 Sulfurospirillum sp. UBA6810 | reverse complement strand
AATCAATTTTTTTAAAACTTGGATATCGGATATTACTTACCATCAAAAAGGAAAGTAGCCCCATAGATAAAAGCATAAATACTTCAGCACCTTTCATAAATGAGTACTCTTGATATGTAAGTACCCACATCGTTATAGCAACTGCAGCTCCTGGAATAGGAATACCTATAAAAACTGATGGTTCTATGGATGAACTCATAATGTTGAAACGTGCCAATCTAATCGCTCCAAAAACAACATACATAGCACAAAAAAGTGAGCCAACTTTTCCAAAAGTATGTCCAACACTAAAGTAAAAAAGCATCGCTGGTGCTACACCAAAAGCCACGATATCTGCTAGTGAATCAAACTCCGCACCAAACTTGCTTGTAGTCTTTGTTATTCTTGCAACTCTACCATCCAAACCATCAAATACCAATGAAAGCAATATATATATCGCTGCCTTTTCAAAATCACCTCTAACTGAAGCTAAAACACCAATAATACCTAAAAAAGCACTCGCTGCTGTGAAAAGATTTGGAAAAATATACATCAACTGTAATTTTCCATCTTGATTATTTACCACTATCATTTCCTTTGTGTGAAAAATACCCCAATACACTCTCCCCAGAGTTTATACTATCCCCTACCGCTACTTTAATTCTACTGTTTATAGATAGATACAAATCTATACTTCCCTCAACAAGTATGCCAAATCTTTGTGATGATTTTAGTGGTCCAACTGTTTTAAAAAGTTCAATTTTACGACTAAATAAACCCGCATTGATAACCATAATAACATCAGAAAAAACACTTTTACACTCTAGTTTCACTCTCTCTCCCAAAGCTTTACTTAGCTTTGATGATGTCGGTAAAAAAAGCCCAAATCTTCTTTTAGTTGTATTGATGTTTACAAGAGTTGGTGCTCGAAGCAAAGAGACATCAAAAAGAGACTTCTTGATTGTGATTTTTATCATATCAACCGACTTATAATTTACCTTTGCTATACTTTCAATCCGACCATCACATGGCGCAAGAATAGCAAACTCATCATCTTCAGCAGGGAGCCTCTCAGGATTTCTAAACAAGAAAAGAGTAAAAATAAATATTACAAAAAATATAAAAGCTACAAAATCAAAGATAAAAGCTAGTACAAATAGTACAAATAAAAAAGTGAGATACTTCCATCCCTCTTTAGCAATTATCTGAGTCGTTGTATGGTTTCTCATTATTCCTCTTTTTTAATCTCTTGATTTTCTACTGGTTCTTTAACATGGCACATTCTAGATTCCATACCGTTTTCTATCTCAAAATCTCTGATAATTTTTCTTAATTGTTCCCCATCAAGAGTTTCAAATTCTTTTAGAGAAGTCACTATATTTTCAATACAACCACTATAGTCTTTGAGTGTCTGTAAAACTATCTCATATCTTTCTTGTAGCATATTTTTAACGTAACTATCTACTTCTTCTGCCATTTTTTCACTATAATCTTTTGTTGTTCCACCAGCTAAAAAAGTATTGCGCTGTTTTTCTAATACCATAAGACCTGCAACATTGCTCATACCATAAAGACCTACCATCGCTTTGATAATATCAGTTGCTCTTTCCAAGTCATTACCAGCACCGGTACTAATTTCGCCGATAAATACTTCTTCAGCAGCTCGTCCACCTAAAAGTACATCAACTTCAGCAACAAGTTCATGACGTTGCGCTAAAAACTTATTTTCTTCAGGAGTATTGAGCGTATAACCAAGCGCTGCTAAACCTCTAGGGATAATTGAGACTTTCGATACTTTTTTAGCACCCTTTGTCGTCTCGGCTATGAGCGCATGTCCACTTTCATGATAGGACACAATCCTTTTTTCTTCAGGATTGATACGTCTGCTCTTTTTCTCTAAACCTGCGATTGCTCTCTCAACTGCTTCAATCAAATCTACTTGTTCAACATATGGTTTACTTTTTCTTCCACCTAAAAGAGCAGCTTCGTTGATGATGTTAGCTAAATCAGCTCCAGCAAGTCCTGNNTGCTATCTCTTCGATATCTATATCACTTGCAAATTTCACATCTTCCATATGTACTTTTAAGATATCTACCCTACCTTTAAAATCTGGCTTGTCAACTAGAACTTGTCTGTCAAAACGGCCTGGTCTAAGGAGTGCTGCATCTAAAACTTCTGGTCTATTTGTAGCAGCAAGTACTATAACTGGAGATTTATCTGAGCTAAATCCATCCATCTCCGCTAAAAGTTGATTGAGCGTTTGTTCTCTCTCATCATTGCCACCCATCTGTCCATTTGCTGCACGGCTTTTGCCTATGGCATCTATCTCATCTATAAAAACGATAGCAGGTGCTTCTTTTTTTGCATTNNCCTACAAACATCTCTATAAAGCTCGATCCTGAAACTGAGAAGAAAGGAACATCAGCTTCACCTGCAACAGCTTTTGCCAAAAGTGTTTTACCAGTACCTGGAGGGCCTACCAAAAGGACACCTTTTGGGATTTTTGCCCCTAAGTTAATATAACGACCAGGGTGCTTTAAAAAATCAACTATCTCTTTTACTTCTTCTTTTGCTTCTTCTACACCAGCTACATCATCAAATTTTACTTTTGGTTTTTCAGAATTGACAAGCTTTTTACTACTTCCCATACCAAGGATGCCACCACCCATATTTTTTTGCATTCTATTTGCTAACAGCATCCAAATACCAAAAAATATAAAAATAGGAAGTACCCAAGAAAAAAGTATCTCTGTAAAGATATTTGTTTCATTGTAGCCACCATATGGAATTTTCTTTTCATCCAACAACGGTATCAATGTACTATCTTCACCTACTTTTTTTACTACATAAATCATTTTACTTGCAGCACTTTCGGAAAAAGCTCTTAAAGTTGTTTGCCCAATAGCTACGTATGTAATTTGGGATGATTTTATCAACTCTTTTAACTCAAAATAATTGATATTTTTTGTAACAGCTTTTGAATTACTAAATGAATTATTCATCATTCCATCATCTGGAGATAAAAAATTCTTAAATATCAAAATAACAACAATAGAAAATACAGCAAAAACCAGTAATGGATTTTGATTAAAAAAGTTATTGTTTTTATTGTTATTATCGTTGTTTTTATCGTTTCTTTGACTCATTTATACCCTTTTAAAAACAAGTGTAAACCACTCATCTTTTTTATATTTTTCTTGAAGTTGTAAGTTATGATATTTTTTTTCTACTCTATCAACATATTTATCTAAAATGCCAGAGAGGATAAGCAACCCACCTTCTTTGACAGCTTTTGTTAAATCAGCACTTAACATGATAAGTACATCTGCTATGATGTTTGCTATAACAACATCGTACTCTTTTTCTCTTTTGCTTACAGAACCAACCCATGCATTTTGATAAGTTTCATTATTTAAAACAAAGTTATCTTTCGCACTTTTTACAGCAAGTTCATCTGTATCACAAAAATCTACTTTTGCACCACATTTAGCACCAGCAATAGATAATATACCACTACCACAACCAACGTCGAGAACTATATCATCTTTTTTTAAATATTTTTGTAACATAAGTAAACAACCATATGTTGTCTCATGATGTCCTGATCCAAAGGCAAGTGCAGGGTCTATAAGTATGCTAGTTTTATCATCTTGTGCTTCTATCCAACTTGGATGGATATAAAAATCACCTACATGTATAGGCTGTACTGAGTTTTGATAAGAACTAATCCAATCAATATTTGGTTTCTCTTCTTGTTCTATCTTTACACTAATCTCTTTGCCCATCATTTCTGACAAAGATTTTGCAAAAAGTTCAATACCAAATATGACATTCTCTAAGTCTTCTTCACTGCGGATGATGATAGAACCGTCTTTTTCTTCTATAGCTTCGTGAGTTAAGGATAAGATAAAATCGACGAATAAGTCATACTCGCCGATTGGGGTTATTTGTAGTTCGTTATAGGTCTGTTTCATTCAAAACCTATAATACGTCTTCTAATTTCTCTTTTAAAACCTGTGGAGTAAATGGCTTTACAATATAGTTGTTAACGCCAGCTCGAAGCGCAGTGATAACTTCTGCTTTTCCACCCTCTGTTGTTACCATTATGATTGGCATATCTTCATACTTTTTTTCAGCTCTTACTTTTTTTACTAGTTCTAGACCATTCATCTCTGGCATATTCCAATCGGTGATAAGAACATCAATATCTTCGTTCTCACACAAAATCTGCCAAGCTTGTACTCCGTGTTCCGCTTCTAAAACATCTTTGTAATCTAGTCTTGCTAATGTATTTTTAATTATACGGCGCATTGTTGAACTATCATCCACTACTAGAAGTCTCAATGTCAATCCTTTAACAA
>DKEY01000154.1 GCA_002469305.1 Sulfurospirillum sp. UBA6810 | reverse complement strand
CCTGCACGTGCTGCTTCTATAGCTGCATTGAGTGCAAGTAGATTTGTCTGTTCTGATATATCATTGATGATTTCAAGAACACTTCTTATCTGTGTTGTTTGTTCTGAGAGTTGGTTGATTTTAACTGCTATATCTTGTTCATCTACACTTACTCTATTGATACTCTCAACTATACCATCCAAAGTTTTTATCATTTTTTCAAGCATATTATAATCTTCTTGCATATATGTTGCAGAAGTTTCAGATATTTCTCTTGATTCATCAAGCTCTTTGTATATTTCACTAGTATAGATATTGACATCTTCAACAATCTTGTCTTGTTTTGAGGCCAATTCTATGATGTCTTTTGAAGAGTTATTTACTCTCTCATTGACTTCAGCTGTTTGATTTACTGTAAATTTCGCTTTTATGATAGCTTGTTGTATCGAATACATGAGCCTATTTATATTTGAGCAGATTTGTCCAAGTTCATCATTTCTCTCAAATTTGATAGGATTGTTGAGATCAAGATTTTTTGAGTTTTCAGAGATACTTTTATCTATATACTTTATACTATTTACAAGATATCTGCCTATCAGCCACAGTACAACACAAGTTGAGAGGAGGATAACAATAGAGATAACAATATTCAAATAGTAGTTTTTTGCTAAAGACTCTCTGATATCAACACTTATTTTTTTAATTCTAGTATCAGTGAATTTTGACATATTTTCAAATCTGAGGGATATGTATCTTGCTGGTTCTTCTATATCTATGGCAACATCACTGATATCATCAACTTTGTCTTTTACGTAAACGGCATGAATTGTATCAAACATTGGTTTGATGTCTTTGATATATCTCTCTTGTGCTTCTTTAAGATTTTTTTGTAGATATGGATCGCTATAAAATGCTTCATTTGAAGCCTTTTCAAAAAACTTATCTATATCATCTCTTAGCTTATAGATTCTATCTCTTGCTTGACCTGTTGGTAAAAACTGGCTAGTAACTGCAATTAAATCGTTTAAGATTGTATTGAACTGTTCTCTTGCATAGTTAACTTCATTTTGAGGTATAACATTTTGTTCATAGATTGTTTCAAGTGCTTTGCTTCCCGTGTTACTTGAATTAATACTAATCCCTGATAATAAAACCAAACCTATAACTGACGCGATAGAAATACCAAGCAACATAGCTGATATTTTCAAATTTTTAAACATACCCACACCCTTTTTAGTACATATTGCCGTAATTATATAGATAAAAACATTAAGCCAACTTTAACTTTTTTTAAATTTACTGACTAAATTCTAATCACAAGTAATTGCTATATATATATGTAGTAATGAGACTTTGACTAGGAATTTCAGATATAGATTCATCTGTTACAATAAGTGCATTACTTTGTATAAGAGGAGTTATCATACCAGAGCCATACTTGTTATCACGATGAACAAAAAACTTTTGATTTTCTAATTTCCCAAGTACTATATTGACTCTTCCTGCTTTTACTTTAAAACTTTTTTCATTGTGAGCTAGTACTTTTTGATGTTCAAAATTTGTCATGCCTTGTAACTTTTTGAGTACAGGCACTAAAAATAAAAAAGCATTTACATATGCAGCCAAGGGGTTTCCTGGCATAGAACAAACTATGGTTTCACCCATCTTACCCATCATAGTTGGTTTTCCTGGCTTAATATTTATACCATGAAATGATGAGATAAAGCCATTTGTTTTGAGAGCTTGCTCAACAAAATCAGCTTCGCCCATACTTATACCACCTGAGGTAACTACAACATCAAACTTTTTCATACCACTAAAGTACGATATACTCTCTTCTAAATTATCTGGTACAACACCACAGTAACTGGCTTCGAACCCATATTCTTGTAGTAGTGATATGATAGCTGATGAATTTATATTGTAAATTTCTTCTTGACTTGCATTTTCCCATGGCTCTTTCAGCTCATCACCTGTTGAAAAAATAGCAATTGAAATTTTTTTATATACACAAATATTTGTAATGCCCTGAGAAGCTAGCATAGCAATAGTTTGTGAAGTGATAAGTTCCCCTTTTTTAAGAAGGATAGAACCCACTTCTTGTTCTTCTCCTTTTAGCCTTAGGGCATCACCTTTTTTAATGTTTTCAGGTAGTTGCACACTATTCTCATCATAACTAAGGGCATTTTCAAAAGGAACAATCGTATCAATTTCGCAAGGTGCTTGTGCCCCGGTCATTATCTTATAGCATGCATTTTGTGCTAATTTATTATCCTCGATACTCATACCAGCATAGATTGTATCTTGTATAACAAGACTTTTCCCTGCATCAACATGTCTGATAGCAAAGCCATCTAGGGCAGCATTGTTAAAGGAAGGAAGATTTTTGCGACAAATGATATCCTCAGCCAGTACTCTTTTTAATGACAAATTTGTTGCTACCCACTCAGTTGGAGGTGTTTTTGTAACAAGTGATAAGGAAACTTTTTGTGCATCATCAAAGCTAAGTGTTACAAATTTTGACATAGTTACTCCTCTAATCTCTCTATATTTGCACCAAGGGCTGAGAACTTACCTTCTAAATTTTCATATCCACGGTCAAGATGATAAATCCTATGTATCTTTGTTACCCCATCAGCTACAAGTGCAGCAAGTATAAGGGCTGAACTAGCTCTAAGATCAGTTGCCATAACATCAGCAGCTGTAAGCTTACAATTACCCTCAACCGTAGCACTGTGACCTTTGAGTTTTATATGAGCTCCCATACGCGAGAGTTCACTAACGTGCATAAATCTGTTTTCAAATAATCTTTCATCAATGATACTTGTGCCATTTGCCTGTGTACAAAGTGCCATAAATTGAGCTTGCATATCTGTTGGAAAACCAGGATACTCTGTTGTTTCTATATCAGAGGGCAAAATTTTATTTGTAGGTAAGATAGTGATACTATCATCTTTAACATCAATGCCAAAACCCATCTGTTCAAGCTTGAGTGTTACGGCTTCAAGATGCTTTGGTATAACATTTGTTATAGTGATTTTTGAATTTGTGATAGCGCCAGCACACAAGTATGTACCAGCTTCAATTCTATCTGGTATGACAGTGATATCTTTCATATTAAGAAGTTTTCCATAACTTCCAACAACAGTTATATTGGACGTTCCTATACCATCTATCTTTACTCCAGCATCCTGTAAGACTTCACAAAGTTGCACTACTTCAGGCTCTTTTGCTACATTTACCAACTTTGTCACCCCATGTGCAAGTGCTGCTGCCATGAGGATATTTTCACTACCAGTTACTGTTACTTTATCAAAGATGATAGTTGCGCCTTTAAGTCCCTCAGGTGCTTTTGCTATAACATAACCTTGCTCTATATCTATAGTAGCTCCCATCTTCTCTAGTGCTTTTAAATGTAAATCTATCGGTCTTTGTCCTATGGCACAACCACCTGGTAAAGAGACTTCACAGTGACCAAATCTTGCCAAAAGTGGTCCTAGTGTTAGTATGGATGCTCTCATCTTTCTTACGATATCATAGTTTGCACATGCAGAATTAACAGTAGTAGCATCAATAGCAACACAGTTTTTGTCATAACTCGATGTTGCTCCAAGATTTTCTAGTAATTTTAAAAGTGTTTTTACATCGGCAACATCTGGTAAATTTGAAATTTCAATTTTTTTATTTGAGAGTAGTGTTGCTGCTAAAATTGGTAAAGCTGCATTTTTAGCTCCAGAAATTGAAACTGA
>DKEY01000067.1:3162-5707 GCA_002469305.1 Sulfurospirillum sp. UBA6810 | reverse complement strand
CCAGCGCTCTAACCAGCTGAGCTACCTTGACACAAAAATTGGTTGCGGAAATAGGATTTGAACCTATGACATTCGGGTTATGAGCCCGACGAGCTACCAAACTGCTCTATCCCGCGATATTTCAACATCGACCGTTAGTCGAAGTGAGGTGAAATTATAGTAATTTTTTATCTGTTTGTCAAGCCTTTTTGCTATAATGTTAAAAAAACTTGGAGAAAGCATGTCAGCAACACAAAGAGTAAAGCAAGCAATAGAAGATATGAAGCAAGGTAAGATGGTTGTAATGGTCGATGATGAAGACCGTGAAAATGAAGGAGATTTAGTTTATCCTGCAACTTTTTCAACACCTCAAAAAGTAAATTTTATGGCAACACACGCCAAAGGACTTATCTGTGTTTCTGTTTCTCAAAAAATTGCAACAAGGTTAGAACTCATACCTATGGTTGTAAATAATGATTCACAGCATGAAACAGCATTTACAGTTTCTGTTGATGCAAGGATGTGTACAACGGGTATTTCAGCAAGTGAGAGGGATTTGACTATCAAGATTCTTGCAGATTCACTTAGTAATTCAAGTGAGTTAGTAAGACCAGGTCATATTTTCCCTTTGATAGCGAAAAAAGGCGGTTCTCTTGTAAGAACAGGTCATACAGAAGGTTCTGTCGATTTGTGTAAATTAGCAGGGCTTGCAGAGTCTGCTGTTATATGTGAAATCATCAAAGAAGACGGAACGATGGCAAGACGTCCTGATTTGGATATCTTTTGCCAAAAACATGGACTAAATATTGTCTATATCTCAGATATCGTTGAGTATAGAATGCAACATGAACTTTTAGTACGAGAAATTGCAGAATCAAAAGTAGAATTTTTAGGTGCTGAAGCTAGACGTATAGATATGGTTGACCATGAGGATAACCATCATATAGTTTATACTTTTGGAGAGATTAAAGAAGAGTGTGCAGTTAAGTTCCACAACATTGTTCCAGATATTGAGCTTTTTTCCAACACAACTAAATTCAATGGCATGGTAAAAGCGATTGATTATCTTAGTAAAAACGGTGGTGTTTTAGTGTTTTTAAATGATGAAAATTCACCAAAGAAAGAGGTAAAAGAGTATGGTATAGGTGCTCAGATACTGAAAAAGCTTGGTATTAAAAATATCCACTTGCTTACAAGTTCTAAAGGGAAGGATTTTGTAGGATTAAGTGGATTTGGACTTGAGATAGTAGAAGAGTTATAAACTCTCGGGAAATTCCCGAGGGTTAAAACTCTTTTGGTACGGTACAATCTAGGGCATCTTTGTACTTCTCTTTTGCTAAAGCAATGATGTCCTTTTGAGTTAAATTTCCAACAAGGCAGATTGCTCCTAGTTTTTTACACCAAAGAACTAGTGTTTCAGCTTCTTTTTCATCTTTTGTGAGCTTTGATGATATACTCCATGTTCTAAGGTCTTTTAACTCTTTATGCTCTAGGATATCTGCTAGTGCTCTATCTTCTATCTTCACTCCAATGGCCTCTCTAAGTTGAGCTTCATTGAGACCTGAACGGTGTGCTCTATAGCCTAGTATGATAGCCTTTGCTCTATTTGGGTGTTTTGTTTTGATTTTATCAAAACTGTTTCCATAGAATTTTAGTAGAGGTATGATGTCTTTTGTTTTATATATTTTTTCTTTGTCTAAGTGACTTGGTTGTATCATTTGTATTCCTTATTTTCATGGTTTAAAAGCCAGACTTTTTTATCTATACCCCCGCCATATCCTACAAGTTTGCCACTGTTTCCTATAACTCTGTGGCAAGGTATGACGATGACTATGGGATTTTTATTATTTGCTCCACCGACTGCACGAACTGCCTTGGGATTTCCTACTTTTACAGCTATGTCTTTATAACTAGCAGTTTGTCCATAGGGTATATCTGACAAAGCTCTCCATACTGTTTGTTGAAATGGTGTTCCACGTTTAAACTCTATGGGTAAATCAAAATGAATTAATTTGCCACTAAAGTATAAATCCAACTGTTCTTTACATGTAAGAAGAATAGGAGGGATATAACTAGAGTTTTCTTGTGCAAAAGAGGCAAATGAAATTTCTAGTATATGTGTTTTTGATGCAATCAAAGACAAAACACCAACAGGGGAATGATAAAAATACTGGTATTGATCCATCATGTATCCTTTTCATCTCTTGCAATTAGAATCATACCTTTGTATATCTTTTAAAACGCTTTTGAAATTATTTATTCTTCTTGGAGTATCGCATCAAGTTCTTTGATTTTATCAAGAGCCTTTTGCGTGGAGTGTTTTGCATTTTCACTCAAACCCTCAGTAAAATGCAAAACATTTTCAAGTAAAACAGAGATGCCTAAAAATATTGTTTTGGTGCAAATATCTCTGAGGTAGCTTAGGAGGATAGGTGTAGGGAGATTGTGGGTGGAGTACATGTAAGTGCGTTCATCACTAAGGTCTAAAAACTCTATCTCTCCTTGTTTAAAACCACTCATTGCATCTACTACTACGATGATATCAGGAGAAAATTCTCGTAAAGCT
>DKEY01000067.1:1744-3111 GCA_002469305.1 Sulfurospirillum sp. UBA6810 | reverse complement strand
GCCATCATCTCCTCTTAACTCATTGCCAACGCATAAAAGTGCTTTTTTCATGCAAAATCCTTACGAAGAACCAAGTATCCTTCGTTTAAATTTTGAAGTATTTGTTTGAGTGGGCACTCTATCATGTGAGGCAAAAGTTTGGCGGCATGTTCTGGAAAAATCTCTATCTCAAAGTATTTGCTCAAGTTTCCAATTTTAAATTGAAGGTAGTCATCTCCATGTTTTATGATTTCTTCAAACTCTTCATTTTGGATTTCTAAGACTTTTTCACTAAAATCAATCGTCCCAACACCATGTCCTATACATGTAGAAAAAATTTTGATTTGATCAAGCTTAGCATCACCCGATTTTGCACCATCAAGATGTCGTTTGGTAAGCTTATAAACTTCTATCATCTATTTTGCTCCCCAATGAACTCTGTGAAGGCTAATCTTATCTTCTTCTTCACAAGGCACATAATGGGTATAAATCTCATTATGTAAGATACCCATACACTCAGCATATCTTGGGTCATCTTCTACTTCCATCGCTTGGGTTATGGAGATTTTCGTAGCTTTTGGATCTTTTGTATCCCCACTTTTGATAAGTGCATGGAGGTATTTGTCGTAAAGCTTACGTCCAAAAACATAGCTCATCAATCTTTTAGCATGAACAAGTAAATCTCGCTCAAAAAGAGTATTGCCAAGAACAGAATCTTCTACTAAAGATGGTAACTCTCCTTCTTCTTCAAAGCTCTCCTTTTTAAGTCGTTGCTCCATAACACCAAGGGCGGTTGTAAGTCCATAGATGATACTAGCTGGATGAGGAGGGCAACCTGGTATATAAGCATCTACGGGGATGATTTTATCTATACCACTTAAGACACTGTAAGCATCATAAAAGATGCCACCAGTTATGCCACAAGCACCAAGTGCCACAACTATTTTTGGATCAGGAGTGGCTTCATACGCACGAAGAAGAGGGTAGTACATCTGACGCGTTACAGGGCCTGTACAAAGAAGTATATCTGCATGACGTGGATTGGCTACGAGTTTAAATCCAAAACGTTCAGGATCCCACATAGGAGTAATCGCTGCAAATATTTCAATCTCACAACCGTTACAACTTCCACAGTCAATGCGAAATACACTAAAACTTCTTCCTATATGTTTTAAAAGTTCAAGTTTTTCTTCCAATGCATTGGCAAGTTCAATTTCTTTTGGTATCTCATATGTTTTCATCTAAAAGTCTCCTTTTTACCGAGCAAAGCCCAGTAAAAATTCATCTCACTAAAGCTTTGTCTATCGGCAAGAATGAAACCTTGAAAATTTTCATTCTTGTTTTTATTTTTTAAATATGAGGGTTTCATTCTATCACCATCTCTTTGC
>DKEY01000067.1:1605-1739 GCA_002469305.1 Sulfurospirillum sp. UBA6810 | reverse complement strand
TTAGCCTCTTCAAGCCTTTTTTCACCTACATTTGCCTTACTTAAACAATCAAAACTATACTTGATGAGTCTTTTAGCACTAAAAGGTTTTTCACATGTAGTGCAGTATTGAAGATCAAGTTCTCCCCTTTGAAT
>DKEY01000067.1:0-1555 GCA_002469305.1 Sulfurospirillum sp. UBA6810 | reverse complement strand
TACAACGTCCACAGTCAAACTCCCATATAAGTTTACTTTTGTCATCATTAAATTGAACCGTAATGGCATTGGAAGGACATGCTATACCACATGCCGCACACCCTATACATAGCTCAAAGATGTAAGCAGGCTTTCCTCGAAAATTTTCTGAAACTTTATAAGGTTCAAAAGGGTATTTATGCGTTGCATCACCATATTTTTTACTAATATCGAGTAATTTCATCATCTGAGATCCTTTAGNNTTTATTTGTTAAAATTTTACTTTTTTTACTTTTTACATCAACCACTGTGATACGCTCTGTACATGAATAACAAGGATCAAGACTACACACTATGAGCGCAGCATCTGCTATAGTGTTGCCTCTAAATTGGAAACGTAAACTTGGCCAGTTGTTGTATGTAGCAGCACGACAACGCCAGCGAAATACTTTTTGGGCACTTCCTTGCATTATCCAATGTACATTGTCTCCTCTTGGCGCTTCCACATAAGCAAGCGCATAATTTTCTGGTTTTACATGAAATTTTGGATCAACGATAATTTGTGTCTGAGGCATAAGTTCAAAGCATTGTCTGATGATAGAAACTGAACTTTTAAGTTCCATATAACGTACCATCTCTCTTGCAAAAACATCCCCACCTTCCACAACAGCTACATCAAATTTTATTTGTTTAAAAAAGTCATAAGGATGGTCATAACGTGTATCACGCTTTATTCCACTTCCTCTGATATTTGGTCCAACGGCGGAAAAATCACGAGCAATTTGTTTATCTAAGATTCCAACACCCCTCCAACGACTCATCTGTCGTTTATCATCCATCACAGCATCCCAAACTTCATCAACTTGTGTTTCGATGATTTGTAAGATTTTTAGGCTCTCTTTTATCTCTACACCCGTCACATCTCGTCTAAGACCTCCCATAACAACATTGCCATAAGTTTTACGTCCACCTGTGACAAGTTCTGCTAGTTTCATAGAGTATTCACGGATTCTGAAGATATGCATGAAAGCATTGTAGTTACCTGTAACTTCACATGCTAGTCCTATATTGAGAAGATGACTGTGGAGTCTTTCTATCTCTGAACAAATAACACGGATTGCTTGAGCACGTGCTGGGATTTCTAGATTGATAGCTTTTTCTGCTGATTCGATACAAGCTATGGCATGAGCATAACCACAGATACCACAAACTCTCTCTGCGAGGTATCCCATCTGGTCATAGTTCATGCGGTTTTCAGCAAGTTTTTCCATACCTCTGTGTTGGTAAAATAGTCTATAATCAGCATCAATGATAGTATCACCATCACAAAAAAGTCTAAAATGACCAGGTTCATCAGCAGTGATATGTAAAGGCCCTAGTGGAACATCAATGATACCTGAACCCTCTGGTCTGTTAAACTCATATTCTGGTTCCATATAATGCTCTTTCATATCAGGACGATAACGATAATCCATGGCATCTTTTCTTAGAGGGAAGAGGTCTTGAGGCCAATCATCACTAAGAACTAAACGTCTCTTATCTGGTAAACCCTCTGCTATAAGTCCAAACATATCAT
>DKEY01000126.1 GCA_002469305.1 Sulfurospirillum sp. UBA6810 | reverse complement strand
TCCCAATCCATAAAATTTTTCAAATCATCTTTAAAGATAGTCCCTGTAAGACCTAGGACGATTTTTTCCTTCGCATGAAGGCTAGAACTAAAAAAACAAAAGAGTACAAGAGTGGTCAAAAACTTTATAGATGTGGTCAAAAATTGACACTTAGAAGACATATAAAACTCCTTTTTATGCAAAAATATCCCTAAAATAGGGAGTTTGTAAAAGTGGAACGCTTTTTTGCTTAGAGCAGTATACTTGAAATCAAGTAAAAAAATCTTAAAAGGAGTCCACGATGGAATTATTGTGGGATATTCGGGTCTCATTAGACTTATTCTTGGGAGGATTAGGTGTTGGTGCTTTCCTTGTTGGAGCACTTTTTTTCTATCTCGATGCAAAGGCATACGAGTCGCTAGTAAAAAAGGCGTTTGTTATAGCTCCAGTTTTAGTTATAGCTGGGTTAGTTTTATTGCTTAGTGAACTAGGTCGTCCACTCAATGTTATCAAAACTATATATGCGGTCAACCCTACGTCATTTATGTCTTTGGGTATATTTTTACAGAGTGCATTTGTAGCAGTTGCACTATTGGTTGCATTTTCTGTTATTTCAAAAGGTTCTAGCGAAACTTGCAAAACTTTTATATACATAGGAGCAGTTTTAGCAGGGTTAGTTGGTTTGTATCATGGATTTTTACTAACAGGTATCAGTATAGAGCCTTGGAACAATGCGATCCCAGTAGTATTTTTTATCTCATCAATCCTTGCTGGTTCTTCTTTGATTTTTTTACTAAGTTTAAATGAAATAGAAGCAATTCTTGAAAAATTTAAATTGCCAGTTATCATAAATATGATATTGACTTTACAACTTGCAGCAGTTTTAGCGTGGGCATACAACCTAGCTCTGACAACGGCAGCTTCAAAGAGTGCTTATGAAACTTTGATGAGTAGTTTTAGTATGGAGTTTTGGATTTTGAGTCTTTTAGTTGGCTTGGTTATACCACTTGTTTTATTGACCTTTGTTTTACTGAACAAATTAACATTTAAAGCAGTTGCGTTACCAACATTTTTAACAATCATCGCAGGAAGTTTTTTCTTTAAAAACTTAGTTGTATATCTTGGTCAAGCACTATAAGGAGAATAAAATGAGTTTAGATAGAAGAGAATTTATAAAAACAACAGCAGCAACAGCTGCGGTAGCTTCGAGTGTTTCTATTCTTGAAACAGATGCACAGGCAAAAACTGGTGAATTAAAATACGAGGGTGAAACAGGTAAATGGGTCAGTTCAACCTGTCAAGGATGTACAAGTTGGTGTTCTATCCAAGGTTTAGTTGTAGATGGCAAAGTGGTCAAAGTCAGAGGTAATCCAAACTCAGCCAGTGGCGGACGTATTTGCCCGAGACCTCACTTGGCGATTCAGCAAGTTTATGATCCAGATCGTGTAAAAACTCCGCTCAAGAGAACAAATCCTAAAAAAGGAAGAGGCATTGATCCTCAGTTTGTGCCTATCTCTTGGGATGAAGCGATTAATACCATCGCCGATAAAATCATGGAGCTTGTTAATGCGGGCGAAACACACAAATTTTTATTGATGCGTGGTCGCTATACTTATATGAATGAAATTATGTATGGAACCTTTCCAAAACTTATCGGTAGTCCAAATAACATCTCTCACTCTGCTCTTTGTGCGGAAGCTGAAAATATTGGTCGCTACTATACTGAAGGTCTTTGGGGGTATGCAGATGTTGATTTTGATAACACAAAATACCTTCTTGCTTGGGGATGGGATGGAATCGCTTCCAACCGTCAAGTCCCATGGTCCATCAATCAAATGGGTTACCTCAAAGATAGAGCACGCATTACATGTGTTGATCCTCGTTTTTCAGCTACGGCTGCAAAATCTGACAGATGGTTACCAGTTATCCCAGGGACAGATGGTGCTCTTCAGCTAGCAATTGCTCATGTCATTTTAAGTGAAGGCATATGGAATAAAGAATTTGTCGGAGATTTTGCAGATAAGAAAAATCGCTTTATTTCAGGGAGTGAAGTTCCTAATGAAGAGTTGGTAGATGGAGTTTTAGTTCCTGTTGTATTTAATGAGATTCATACCCATGGCGTGATTGCGTGGTGGAATTTGGAGCTTGCAACTAGAACTCCTGAGTGGGCTGAACCTATTACAGGCATTGATGCGATAACCATTAAGGAAGTAGCTCGCGAATTTGCAGCAGCGGGAAGCCGTGCTGTTTCTTGGGTAAGCCCAGGGGCTGCTATGCAAATCCGTGGCGCATACTCTTCTATGGCAGGTCATGCACTCAATGGCTTAGTTGGTTCAGTGGATACTGAAGGTGGTACACTCCAATTTGATTCTGTACCACATGCACATACGCCTGATGTTAAACCATATTTAGATCCTCGTTTTGCTGCAAGCTTAAAACAGAAAAAAATTGATCAACGTGGCTCAAAAGGGCTTCCTGCCATCAAGAAAAAAAGTGGAGGAGGAGTTGTTACCAGTCGTGTAGCACAATCCGTTTTGGATGCTGATCCGTATGATATTAAAGTAGCGATATCGTATTGGAATAACTTTGTTTTTTCATCTATGGGAACCAAACAATGGGAAGCAGCAATGGCTAAAATACCATTTTATGCACACATCACAACAAACTTAGCAGAGATGAGTATGTTTGCGGATATCGTCTTACCAGCTAAAATGCACATGTTTGAACGCTATGGATACCTCTATACTAAACAGAATCTTCAAAGCTATCTTTCAATCCATCAACCTTTGGTGAAGTCCTACGCTGATGCAAAAACCGATGAAACAGAAGTACCATTTTTGATTGCACAAGCACTGGCAAAAAAAGGGTTTGATTTACCTTTGAAATACTATCAAGAAAATTTCAAAGACCCAGAAACGGGGAAAATGCCTCAAACTGCTGAAGAGTTTGACCTTTATGCGGTTAAATTCTATACCAAACCTATCTGGGATGGAAGTAGTAATGAAAAAGGTGACACAATCAACGGTTGGAATGATCTTTTGGAAAAAGGGGTTTGGAAAGCGAAGAAATATAAGATAGGAAAGAAAATCGACCACTTTAAGACCGAAACACATAAGTTTGAGTTTTACAGTGAAACGTTGAAAAAAGTTATGACAGCACATGCTGAAAAACATAATATAACCCCTGATGAAGCTTTTGAAGCGGCTAATTATACCTGTAAAGGGGAGTTGTGTTTTGTTCCACACTACGAAGAGGCTGTGCGTCATGGCGATCCGAAAGCCTATCCGTTTATTATCTTCGACCACCGTTCACGCCTTAATCGCGAGGGACGAAGTCAAAATACACCTTGGTATTACGATATGCTCGATGTCGATCCAGGTGGAGAACGCAATAAGGATGTCCTAAAAATGAATCCTTTGGATGGTACAAAGTTAGGCATTAAAACGGGAGATAAGATTCGTATCAGCTCTCTGTTTGGTACCGTTGAAAGTGAAGCTAAACTTTGGGAAGGTGTACGTCCTGGAACGGTGGTGAAGTGCTTTGGACAAGGGCATTGGGCATATGGTCGCGTTGGTTCTGAAGTGTTTGGTTCAAAACCAAGAGGTTATAACAATAATGAAATTTATTGTTACGACTGGGAGCGTCTTAGTGGTGCTAACCCACGTCACGGCGGTCACACACGCATTAAAATCGAAAAGCTATAGGGAAAGGATAGATTATGACAAAAAAATATGGAATGGTCATTGACCTACACCGTTGTGTTGGTTGTGGTGCGTGTGATTTAGCATGTAAAAGTGAAAACAATACACCTGTCGGGATTGATTGGGCTAGTCATACGGTAGAGACTCATGGAGTTTTCCCCAATGTAAGCTATATCCATACCCCAACTCTTTGTAATCACTGTGAAGATGC
>DKEY01000003.1 GCA_002469305.1 Sulfurospirillum sp. UBA6810 | reverse complement strand
TGTTTATCCTATCGAGAGTACAACAGCACTTATAACAGCTTATTTACTTTATGGAATTGTAAGAGCATTTTACACATTCATAATTGCTAAACGAAAAAAAATTTAGTATAATAAAAAATAAATTTAAAAAAGGAGACGGAAAATGAAACAGATAGATGTTCATAATACTTTTATACAAAAGAGATATAACGTTCTCCTTCTCCTCCTTCGCTTCAATATCCTCTAATATTTACAAAATATAGTAAAATTACAACAGCCAACAAGTTTTAATGTTAGCTTCTTTGTTGCTAACATTTTTATACATAAATATAGACAATACAAAGGGAAAAGGTTATGAAACCAGAAATAATAAAGATATTTGATACAACGTTAAGAGATGGAGAGCAAAGTCCTGGTGCTTCAATGAATACTGAAGAGAAGATTCAAATAGCATTGCAGTTAGAAAAATTGGGAGTTGATATCATAGAGGCAGGTTTTGCTGCTGCAAGTCCTGGAGATTTTGATGCGATTGCAAGGATAAGTGAACAAGTCAAAAACTCTACTGTTTGTTCTTTGGCAAGAGCACTTGAGCGAGATATAAAAGCAGCTGGAGAAGCAGTAGCAAAAGCAAAAATGCGCCGTATCCATACTTTTATCGCAACAAGTCCTATTCATATGGAGTATAAATTAAAAATGACTCCTGAACAAGTTATCAAAAAAGCAGTAGAAGCAGTTCAGTATGCAAAAACATTTTGTGATGATATAGAATTTTCATGTGAAGATGCAGGAAGAAGTGATGTTGTTTTTATGAAAGAGATTTTAGATGCGGTAGTAAACGCAGGGGCTACTACACTAAATATCCCAGATACTGTTGGATATAGAATGCCAAGTGAGATGGGCGCTATCATAAAATCTTTACATGAATTTATCGGTGAGCGAGCTATTATCTCTGTACATAATCACAATGATTTGGGTTTAGCAGTTGCTAACTCACTTGAGTGCATACAAAACGGTGCACGTCAAGTTGAATGTACGATAAATGGTTTAGGCGAGAGAGCTGGAAATGCAGCTTTAGAAGAGATAGTTATGGCACTACATACAAGAAGAGATATCTTTAGTAATTACACAACAAATATCAATATAAAAGAGATTTATCCAACAAGTAAATTGGTCTCATCTGTTACAGGGATTGAGCCACAGCCAAATAAAGCGATAGTGGGTAAAAATGCTTTTGCTCATGAAAGTGGTATTCACCAAGATGGTGTTTTAAAACATACTGAGACTTATGAAATCATGAATGCTAAAGATATAGGTTTAGATAAAAACTCTATCGTTTTAGGAAAACACTCAGGCCGACATGCATTTAAAGATAAATTATCTACATTGGGATTTAACTTAAAAGATGAAGAGATAAATGATGCATTTGATCGATTTAAAATCTTGGCAGATGCTAAAAAAGAGATATTTGATGATGATATCAGAGCTTTAATCGCTGAGGAGATTACAAAAATTCCTCAAGTTTTCGAACTTGTTACTTTACAATTAAGCGACTGTAATCCTGGAGGTGTTCCAAATGCTGCTGTTACTATCAGACACCATGGACAAGAGATAACAGATGCTGCTATCGGTAATGGAACGATGGACGCTGTATTTAAAGTAATAGACAGAGTTTGCGGAGTATCTGGAGAGTTGAAAGACTATAAAGTTGATGCCGTAACACAAGGAAAAGATGCGTTGGCTCGTGTTGTTGTAAAAGTTGTTTTTGATGAGAGTAAGCCTGCTATCATGGGACATGGTTTGAGTGTTGATACTATGCTTGCAACTGCAAAAGCATATATTGGGGCATTAAATAGTTATATGTCGATGAAAGAGGGTTTAAGAAGCATCAATGACAAAACAGGTGCAAATATCTAAGCTTACATGTAAGCTTTTTTTGGGCTATTTTTCAATAGCCCAACTTCTACTTTGTGATTTTAAAACTAAAATATTTTGATTGAAAGTCGCTATTTCCTATCTTTTGATACTGTATAATCGCTCCATCAAAGTTTTTCACTTCATGGTATAAAAGTCCAAGTCCATATCTGCTTTCCATATTGGTTGGATCGATGAGCTTTGAGAGTTCTAAAAGTGCTACTGCATTTTCAGGGTGATTTGCTCCTATGGAGGCAACAGCGGCTAGAAATACAGTTTTAGTGTCATTCTCTTTGTATTGGTCTATGAGTTGATTGTATAAAGTGTATGCTTCTTCAAAGTCATTTGTGTAGATGCTCAGATAAGCGAGTGTTTGCATGATACCTGGGATATCCTCTGTTTCTAACTCCATCTTTTCTAAGATTTTTACCTTCTCTTGATGCAATAAACCACCGATTTGCAAAAACTTTATATATTGTTCTTGCGCGATTTTTGGGCCATAGTAAAACGCACTATAATCTAAATCAAGTTTTTTAAATTCGATTTGGATGGCTTTTGCATACTCTTTTATATTGTCTTTATTGTATTTGACATTAAAGTCTATGATATTTGCCATAATATCTCTTGGAAGTATGGATTGCAGGATTGTAGCTTTTTGCCTGTAAATTTTTTGATTGAAAGTTTTTTGAGCTATGATGGTATCAAAAACGATGTTTAAAGGGGTCGATTTTTTTTCTTCTTCCATCCACCTAGTTAATGAGAGCTGATTGTTTTCGCTTAGATGCACCAAAGAGATAAAAAGGTTTGATTCTCCGAGTGTTGTATCTGCAGCGATGCTATCTTTTACATCTTCACTAAGTCTTTTTACATCATCATTGACAAGTTTACCACACATGATGGCAAATGCACCTGCTAGGTAGTTTGTATTATCAAGATGATAACTTCTTTTAAAGTGATTGTAGGCTTCTGTGAAGTTTGACATTTGTGCATAGGTAAGGGCTAAATTGTAGTGCAAAATAGAGTGTTTAGGGTATGTTTGTATCATCTCTTTAAATATCTTATTTGCTTGTGAAGTATGATAATCAAGAGCCTTTTTGATGCCTTGGCTTAT
The DNA here is from genome assembly GCA_002469305.1 of Sulfurospirillum sp. UBA6810. GTDB lineage: Bacteria > Campylobacterota > Campylobacteria > Campylobacterales > Sulfurospirillaceae > UBA6810. The sequence continues at coordinate 7,741 of DKEY01000003.1, read as the reverse complement.
AGATATATTTACCTTTGAGATAGTGGAGCTTTTTTTGAGATATGAAAGGGCAGGGCCAATCTCATCTATAAAAACATTCATACTCCCTTTTCTGATATAGTTTATAGTCTGTTCTGCATTGAAAACTTTAAAAGGGGCAAAGTAAAACAGAAGCCCATAAGTCCTCTCATCATTGAAAAAAAGTTCTTTATCAAACTCATTTTGTGCTTTTTCTATATCAAATAGAGTATCTTTGAGAGTAACTTTGATCGGATATACATCACTAACTTTTTCTTGATACTGTGCATAGAGTTCTTTTAGTAGTTGAGCACTCTCTTCAAGTTTCCCCAATTTATTTTGTACAAGCGCTAGAGCTACTCTTGTTTTCAGAGGTTCGTTTGTGTTTTGTGTTGCTTTTACTAAGTGATTAAGTGAGACTTGAAATTCTCCAAGTCTTGCATATAAAAGTCCCAAGGTCAAACTGTCTTCTACAAGTCTGTTTTTTTCTAGTTTATTGACAGCTATGTCATTGATGTTCATAGATGTTAGTATTTTTGAAGCAAGGTAGTTTTGTTTTTCGGTATAAAATTCTGAATTTGGATGAGAGAGCGCTGAGAGTGCCTCATAGTAAAAGTTTTTATAATAATTTACCAATCCAACATAGTAAGAGTATAAAGGAGAGTTGCTCTCTTGTGGCAAGTATGTATAGGCTAAATCTATGTAGTATTTAAAAAGATTTTCATTCTTCAGTTCAAGTGCACAAACTGCTGCATTGATAGCACTTACACATCTTTGTTCTTGATTATCGATAGCTTTTTTAAAAGACTCTAAAGCGTCTTTATAGTTTTTATCTTTGATTTGGGCAACACCTATGTTATAGTACGAGATAGCTTCATTAAATGTAGCAATTCTCTCATAAATCTTGAGTGCTTCATCTTTATTGCCACCTTCATAGAGGACATTTGCTTTTTTTATCATATTTTCTAATCGAGAAGGACTAAACTGTTCAGGCCTTTGTTTTTCATTTAACTTTTGAGCAATTTCTGAAGTATTGAGATCAGAGACTTCCGCTTCTTGAGAGTTTTGAAGAGAAAAAATAACTATAATAATGATGATAAATAAAAAAGCAATAGAGCCAATGATGCCATAAGTGATGAGCTTTTTTTTCTTTTCTTTATTTAAGTTTTCATCTACTTCTTTTTCTTGTGCTTCTACTTTTTCCTCAGAATCCAGTGCATCTTCACCAATGGGAGTTGTAAACTCCTCTTGGTCTGTATCATCAGATTCTAGTATGATTATCTCTTCTTCAGCCATATATACAATCCTAAATCAACTTTTTACATGTAAGGTTTTAAAACTTCTGGTATCTCTATACTTCCATCTTCTCTTTGATAATTTTCCATGATAGCAATAAGTGTTCTCCCCACAGCTAAAGATGAGCCATTGAGTGTGTGGACAAGTCTGTTTTTCTTGCCATCTTTATAACGTATCATCGCACGTCTTGCTTGAAAATCTCTTGTGTTAGAGACAGAACTTATCTCTCTATATCTATTTTGACCAGGGAACCAAACTTCTAAGTCAACTGTTTTTGAAGCACTAAAGCCCAAATCACCACCACAAAGAAGTAAGTGTCTATGAGCAAGTCCTAGTGAGGTGAGTAAATCACTCGCACAATTTAGCATCTCTTCAAAAACGGCATCACTTTGCTCTGGTGTAGTGATAGAAACAAGTTCAACTTTTGAAAATTGGTGTTGTCTTATCATCCCTCTTGTATCACGTCCTGCACTTCCAGCTTCTTTTCTAAAACATTCACTATAACATGTCATCTTGATAGGTAGTTGGCTCTCTTCTAAAATCTCATCTCTAAAAAGATTTGTGACAGGTACTTCTGCTGTTGGGATTAAAAACAGATCCTCCCCATCAATCTTAAATAAATCATTTTCAAATTTTGGGAGTTGCCCCGTACCTGTGAGAGTTTCGCGATTTGCAATGTAGGGAACACAAACTTCACTAAATCCTCTTTGCGCATTAAAATCTAGCATATAGTTTATAAGTGCACGTGAAAGTTTTGCCGCAGTGTTTCTTAAAACTGTAAATCTACTTTTTGAAAGTTTCACACCTCTGACAAAATCAAGCCACTCTCCATTGGCATCTAAATCCCAATGCTCTTTTGGCTCAAAATCAAATGTAGGAGGAGTGAGTACACGTTTAAGCTCTACATTGTCATCTTCATCTTTACCCTCAGGAACACTCTCATCTGGTATATTTGGTACACTACTGGCGATAACTAAAAGATTGTCTTCTATCTCTTTAACTTCAGTATTGAGAGTTGCCACTTTTTGTTTGTTTATCGAAAGTTCTTCTTTGAGGGCATTGATGTCTTTTCCCTCTTTTGCATAGACTCCAAAAAGCTTACTTTTTGCATTTTGTTCTGCTTGTAACTCTTCTAACTCTTTTCTTTTTTCTTTTAGCACTAGTGAGATATTTTTCATCTCTTCTAAAAGAGTTTCATCTACTTTTTTCTTTCTAAGCTTTGTACTTACACCCTCAAAATCATTTTGTAAAAGTTTTATATCTAACATTTATATTTTTCCTAACGATAGATGCCAACAGCATCTTTGATGATTTGCATTTTTTGTGCTGCTATATTTCTTGCTTTGTTTGCACCTGCTTCGAGTATATCGTAAACTTCGTTTGTATTGTTTAGGTAGTACTCTCTTTTTTCTCTGGCTTCTTTAAAGTAATCCCAAATTAAGTCTTTGAGATAGAGTTTGAAGTGTCCATAACCCTCGCCACCTTGTTGGTATCTCTTTTGGAGTTCAAGCTCTCCTGCTTCATCTAAGAAGAGTTTTGCCAAAGCATAAACGTTACATGTAGAAAAATCTTTTGGATCTTCCATAGGAGTTGAGTCTGTGACTATCTTGCCCGTTGCTTTTTTTAAGGCTTTTTCATCACAAAAGATATCTATCGTATTGCCGTAGCTTTTACTCATTTTAGAGCCATCAAGTCCAGGAACTGTTGCAACATTTTCATCTACTTTAAACTCAGGTATGGTAAAGATATCTCCGTGTTCATTGTTAAATTTGATAGCTATATCTCTTGTTATTTCAACGTGTTGGATTTGGTCTTTGCCAACAGGTATAACCTCGGCATCATATAAAAGTATATCAGCAGCCATCAAAACAGGATAGGAAAAGAGGGAGTGATTTGCTGCAATGCCTTTGGCAACTTTGTCTTTATAGCTGTGTGCTCGTTCAAGCAAGCCCATTGGCGTATAGCCTGAAAGTATCCAGTAAAGTTCAAGTACTTCTTTAACATCAGATTGAACATACACAGTTGCCTTGTTTGGATCGATGCCAAGAGCTAGAAAGTTTATAGCAGCATCAAGAGTATTGTTTTTTAAAGCAGCACCATCTTTGAGAGAAGTGAGTGCGTGGTAGTTTGGTATAAAGATAAAGAGATCACTACTATCTTGCAAATCTTTCATCTGCTTAATGGAGCCAAAATAATTCCCTAAATGTAGGGCACCTGAGGGTTGTATGCCTGTCAAAACTCTGGTCATTCTATTTCCTGAAAATTGTAAATTTATAAATTAGTCAAGATTATAGCAAAAAGAAGTGTTAAGCTTGATTAAGAGGAGGGGAGAGTTGTTACTCTCGCCTTGATTTTATATTTATTTAATAGCGTGTAAAATCTCTTTTACAATCTCTTGTGGAGTTTTTTCTTCTACATTGATAATGATATGGGCTTTTTTCTTATAAGCGACAGCTCTTTCATCATAGAGTTTTTTTGCTTTTTCCATATCTTTTAAAAGAGGTCTTTTAGCAAGTTTTTGTTCAGCATTCGGTTGTGCATAAATTCTTTTTAAGATACCATCAAAACTAGACTCTAGATAGACGATAGTTCCAATCTCTTCAAGATTTTTTACTTTAAAAAAACCACCACCTGTTGAGATGATAGTTTTTTTAACATTTTTTTCTAGCCACTTGGCTGTTTTTTTCTCTAGTGCTCTAAAGTATGGCTCACCCTCTATCTCAAATATCTCTTTGATTTTTCTGTTTTGCATACTCTCTATCAAATCATCTGTATCTATACCATACATGCCTGATTGTTTGATAAGTTCTCTTGCGATAGTGCCTTTTCCAACACCCATGAAACCTATGAGAACGATATTTTTGAGTTTCATATGTCTAGGCTCTCATCTCTTTCACCTTTTTTTCTAGCATAGAGTAAAACAGGTGAGCCTTCTAATTCAAATCTCTCTCTTAGTTGGTTTGTAAGATATCTTTTATAACTAAAGTGAAGCGCTTTGGGTCTATTCATAACTAAAACGATACGAGGTGGTTTTACATCATATTGTGTTGCAAAGTAGATTTTTACCTCTTTTGTTTTATCCGAAGGCATATGGTGTTTGATAGTCGCTTCTTTAAAGAGTTCATTGAGTTTTGAAGTAGGAATTCTTTGTGAGTAATTCTCATACACTTTTAAAATCAAATCTTTTATCTTGTGAACTCTCTGTTTTGAAAGAGCAGAAACCGTGATGACAGGTGCATAAGCTAAAAACTTAAATCTAAATCTAATCTCAGCGATAACCTCTTCATAAGTATCATAAGCTTTATCCCATTTGTTTAAAACAATGATAGTCGCCAAATTGTTCTTATCTGCTAAGTTTGCTATCCTCTCATCAAGTTCCTTAAAAGGCTCACTTGCATCAAGTACTAAAAGGGCGATATCTGCAGATTCAAGCATCTCATTTGTTCTCATAAGAGCAAATTTTTCGATACCTTCTATCCTTCCTCTTCTTCTAAGACCTGCTGTATCCACAAAGTTTATCACTTTGTCATTGTACTCGATAAACTCGTCAACTGGGTCGATAGTAGTTCCCGCGATTGAGCTTACCACAGCTCTCTCTTTTCCAACTAGTGCATTAAGAAGTGAGCTTTTACCGACATTGGTTCTTCCAATGATGCCGACATTTATCTGATTTGATTCAACTTCAGGTTCTTCTTCTTGAGTCTCTTCTTCACTTAAGAGCGATTCTAAATCCATATCTTCATCGTCTTCTTCAAGTGCTGGTTCATCTTCTACGATAGGTGCAGGTAAGAAGTCACAAATCCATTTTAAAAGGGCATTAACACCTCTGTTGTGTGAGACGGAGATTGGGAAAACTTTTTCAGCTCCAAATTCGCTAAATTCCCAAGCTCTTTCCATCTCTTTGTCATTGTCTATCTTGTTGATAACAAGAGAGATAGGTTTCTTATAGCCTTGAAGTGAGTAAAATATCTTCTTTTCTTCATCACTTGGTAAAAGTTTTCCATCTACCATCATGATGATGACATCTGCTTTTTTTGCAGCTTCTAGGGATTTGACTTTCACATTTTCAAACATTTCATTTGAACTATCAAGACCACCTGTATCTACGATGATACAAGGTCGATCAAGGATAAGGACTTCTTTGTCTTTTACATCTCTTGTTGTTCCACTAAAATCAGAAGTAATCGCTATACGCTCTTTTGCTATACGGTTAAAAAGAGAGCTTTTGCCTACATTTGGTAAGCCTATAATCGCTATGGTTTTCATTGTTGCCTTTTATACTCTTACATGTAAACAAAAAAATTGGTTAATAAAAATGAAAGAGATTAGTAATTTTTCTTATTATAGCATAATTTGACTTGGTAGAGTTGAGTCTTTACATGTAGAGTTTTTTTTCTACATGTAAAGATGTTTTTTAGAGTTTTGCAAACTTTAATCTCAAAGAGTTTAAGACAACCGAAACAGAGCTAAAACTCATAGCAATTCCTGCATACATTGGACTTAACATCACTCCAAGAAGTGGATAAAGTACACCTGCTGCTAGAGGAATTCCTAGTGCATTATAGAAAAATGCCCAGAAAAGATTTTGTTTGATAGTAGCCATGGATTTGATAGAGAGATTTATGCTTTTTAACACTGAACGCAAGTCATTGTTAATGAGTATGATATCTCCAGCATCTTTGGTTATATCAGAGCCGGAGTTCAGAGCTATACCTATGTTTGCTTGTTTTATAGAGATGCTGTCATTGATACCATCGCCTACAAACATAACTTTTGCATTCGTCTGTAACTCTTTGATGACTTTGTATTTTTCATCAGGCATTACACCTGCATACACAAGCTCTATACCTATCTTGCTAGCTATGTTTTTTGCGGTGATTTCATTGTCTCCTGTGAGTAAAACAGGAATGATGTTTTTATCTTTTAGAGCTTCTATCATCTCTTTTGCGTGAGGTTTTAAACTATCTTCTAAAACGATTATACCAACACACTCTTTGCCGATACTTGCAAAAACTACGCCATGTCCCTTGCTCAAAAACTGCTCAAACTTTGTAAGAGTTTTTTTATCTATGTTTATCTGATTTTTTTCTAATAAAGGAAGATTTCCTATGAGAATTTGCTCATCTTTGTGATAAGCACTTATACCAAGTCCTGCAAGGATTTGCATATCCTTTATCTCTTCGTTAAGGGCTATATTTTTCTCTTTTGCAAAGTTAACGATAGCTTTTGAGATAGGGTGTTCACTATGCAGCTCTGCTGAAGCTAAAAGGCTATGAAACTTTTCTTCTACAAGCATCTCTTTTACAGATATTTTGCCCTCAGTGAGTGTGCCTGTTTTATCAAAAACAGCATACTTTATATCTTTTATGATTTCTAGGATTTCAGGATTTTTTATCAAAATTCCCTCTCTTGCACCTTTGCCGACAGAACTGACTATGGCGATAGGGGTTGCAAGTCCAAGAGCACAAGGACAAGAGATGATAAGTACAGAAATAGAAGCAAGAATGGCACTAAGAGCATCACCAACTATAAAGTACCACGCAAAAAAAGTAACTAAAGAGATGATGATAACAGTTGGTACAAAGACATTTGCTACTTTATCGGCAAATCTTGCAATAGGCATTTTTTTACTTCCTGCTTCATTCAGAAGTGCCACGATTTTTGCAAGAGTTGTGTCGCTTGAGCGCTTTAAAACTTGGACTTTTAAAGTACCTGTTTTATTGATAGTCCCAGCATTCACTTCATCACCTGTACTTTTATACACAGGCATCGGCTCACCTGTTATCATAGAAGTATCAATCTCAGCTTCCCCTTCTACGATAAGTGCATCACAAGAGATTTTTTCGCCTTGCTTTATAAGCACCATATCTCCTACGTTTAACTCACTTGCAAGGACAGTTTTTATCTCACCTTTTTCATCAATCAAGTTTGCATTGAGTGGTGCTAAGTTCATGAGATTTTTTAAAAAATCTGTTGCTTTGTTCTTACTTCTCTCTTCTAAAAGACGACCTAGAAGGATAAATGTGATGATAACACTTGCTCCATCAAAGTAGATAAAACGAAGATGTTCAGGGAAAATTTGTGGGAAAAGTACTACAAAAGCAGAGTAAAAGTAAGCAGCACTTGTACCAAGGGCAACCAAGACATTCATGTCATAATTTTTGTTTGATACAGCTTTATACGCTAGAGTATAAAATCTTCCACCAGGATAAAACTGAACAATGGTAGCGAGAGTAAACATGACATAGACATTGCTATCTCCAAGTGGAAAAAACATAAAAACAAACATCAAAGCACTTAAAGATGCTGCTATAAGAAAGAGATTTTTTAACTTCTTATAGCTTTTCTTTTTCTCCTCTTCGAGTGCTTTGATATCTTCTTCTACCCCATATCCCAGCTTTTTTATCTTTTGGATAAGGAGATTTTTATCTAAAAGCTCACTTTCTAT
>DKEY01000066.1 GCA_002469305.1 Sulfurospirillum sp. UBA6810 | reverse complement strand
GGATTTTTACCTACATTTATAGATTTGCAAACTCTCGCTCAAGCAGATATAGTGTTGGTCTCTTTTTTAGTTGTTTTGATTTTAACTTTTGTGATGGGAAGTTATGCTTACTTTGCTTCTCGTGCTAGAGAAATAGTAAAAAAACCTCGTACACAAACTCTTATGAATAGGGTTGCGGGAGGGATAATGTTTGGTGCAGGAACAGCCCTTATCTTGAAACAATAAATCTTACATGTAAAGGTGTTATTTTTGTGACACCTTCTTTGAAAACTTCTTCGCCTAAACAGATATTTACCTAAGTTTAGATAAAATGGTCAAAATTCTAAATAAGGTCTATTGATGAAAATCAGATTACCTCATGCGCCATACATTGCAAACAAGATAGCAATTGATTTACTAAATAGTGGTTCGGTTAAGTTAATAAGTGGCATTGAACCTGTGATAAAAATAGCTGAAGATTTTATAATTGAAGATATAGAAAAAGAGATGTCTTTAGAAGAGAGAGTTTCTGAACTTTTACAAGAGAATGAAGATGATATGGAGTTTATGCAAGTTGATAGACGAAATATGTTTTGGTTGATTAAGAAGAAATTAGCAAAAGAGTATAAAGTTATCTTGTCTTATGAGGATAGATATAGTGATCTTTCGCATAAGATCTTAGAAAAACTTTGGAAAAGTGGACTTATAGAGTATTCAGTATCTGAAAATAGAATAAAAAATATCATCTATACAGCGATGGAAAAATACTTTACAAGTTTTGAAAAAGTAGAAGAGATAGTAGCAGAAAAAATCAATAACTACAAAAGAAAGCTTATACCAGGAACACCTGAGTATGACTTGGTTTTTGAGAGATTATATGAAGAAGAGTTAAGAAGGAAGGGACTACTTTTATGAGTTTAAAGCCTATTTGGATATATCTTGAAAACGGTACGTTTTTAGAAGCAAAAAGCTTTGGGTTTAGTGGCACAAAAGTTGGCGAAATAGTGTTTAACACATCTATGAGTGGATATCAAGAGATTATGAGTGACCCTAGTTATGCTGGTCAGTTTGTAGTTTTTACTATGCCTGAGATCGGTATAGTTGGAACAAATGCTGATGACATGGAAAGCCTTGATGTTCATGCTAGTGGTATGATAATCAGAAGTTTAAATGAAACACCATCAAACTTTAGAGCAACAGCATCTTTGAGTGACTTTTTGACAAAGTATGAGTCACTTGGTATCTGTGATATAGATACTCGTTATCTAACAAAAATGATAAGAGATACAGGTCCTAAGATGATGATAGCTTCAACAGAAGTTAGTTCATGTGAAGAACTTAAAGAGATGCTTGCAAACTCTCCTCGTATCGAAGAAGTTAATTATATAGAAAAAGTAAGCACAAAAGAGAGCTATATCCATACAAATGCTGCTTGGGATGATGTAACACTCTCTTATAAAAAAGCAGAAGGCAATTTGGGTAAAAAGATAGTGGCTATTGACTTTGGGATAAAGAGAAACATCTTGAACGAACTATGCGAAGTTGGTTTAGAAGTGGAGGTTGTACCAAATACTTTTGATGCATTGGAGCTTATAAGCAGATATAAAAAAGGCGAGATACATGGAGTGTTTTTGTCAAATGGCCCAGGTGATCCACTTATCTTAAAAGAAGAAGTGAGCAAAATTCAAAAGCTTATAGAAGAAAAGATTCCTATGTTTGCTATATGTTTAGGACATCAACTTCTCTCTATCGCTCATGGTCATCCAACATACAAGTTGAAGTTTGGACAGCATGGTGGAAATCACCCTGTGAAAAATCAAGACACACATGTTGTAGAGATCACAGCACAAAATCACAACTACAATGTTCCAGATAGCGTATGTGCGATTGCAAAAGTGACACATATGAATCTTTTTGACAATACTATCGAGGGGCTTGAGTATATAGGTGAACCTATATTTTCAGTGCAGCACCACCCAGAAGCTAGTCCAGGTCCACATGATAGTAAATATATCTTTAAAGAGTTTGCAAAAAGATTGTAAGGGATAAAAGATAGATACTATAAATTTTGCAGCTATTATAAGTGTTGCTTTTTTGGGAAGCTTAGGTCACTGCATAGGGATGTGCGGTGGCTTTGTAGTCGCTTATAGTAGTGCAAAGTTAGATTCAAATACCTCCAAAAGCCATCAGTTTTTTTCACATCTTTTTTACTCGCTTGGAAGGGTCAGTTCTTACACCTTTTTAGGAGCCATTTTTGGCTATCTTGGGAGTGTGATATCTTTTTCAAAAGTTTCTACTGGATATTTTTATTTTGTAGTGGGGATAGTTATGGTGTTGATGGGTTTATCATTGATGGGAAAGATAAAGTTTCTTACATCCCTAGAATCAATGCTCTCAACAAATACTCTTATAAAACCGCTATTTTCAAAGCTCATTCACTCTAAATCATTTGCAAGTTTTTATGGTTTAGGTATTCTCAATGGCTTTTTACCTTGTGGGTTAGTTTACTTTTTTGCTGTTTCTGCTGCTGCTACAAGTTCAGCACTTTGGGGAGCAGTCACGATGTTTATCTTTGGGCTTTCTACGATACCATCACTTTTGGGTTTTGGCTTTATCATAGGATTTTTAAAAAGTGGAAATTTTAGAGAAGTGATGATAAAAGTAGCTTCTATCCTTATCATATTATATGGTGTATATACCGCTTATCTTGGTTACATGGCGGTTATTTCAAAATGAAAATAAATTCTCAGCAAAGCTGTAACTTTCTCAAAGAGAGTGATTCACTAACGCAAACCACTTCGCTTCACAAGAGTGCAAGGAATTTAACTTGGGCTTTCAGAGAAACTTTTCCTTTTAAGAAACCGCTTTTGCTAGTTTTGCTCAAGTTGAAGGAAGCAGTTATAATGAAATACTCTCAGCGAAGCTGTA
>DKEY01000063.1:5255-17705 GCA_002469305.1 Sulfurospirillum sp. UBA6810 | reverse complement strand
CATAAATTAGGTAAATAAGGTAACAACCTGTGATCATGGCTGAAAGGATGAAGTACACTGGGTAAAATACACCATTTGCTGATGGACGTGAAACTAAAAATCCAAAAACAGCACCCAAGTTTGAGTGTGCTGCAAGACCTGCTAGTAAACCACCGATACCAAATATTTTTGACCATTTATGATTTATCTTCACTGTCAGAAAAAAGAACTCTAACATGATAAAAAATAGATACACGCCATAGAGTGTTCCCATCCACCAGATTGCTGAAGTAAGACCTGGAGTCAGTACGTTGTAAATCAACATTCTCACAGGGTGACCAACTTCAAGAGCGATAACAGCAAATCCTGATAGAATAGTGATAATAGCACCTGCAATTGCACGTTTACCTATTTGTTGGAATTCTTTTACACCAAATACGTGACCGATTGATGAGATGATACAAAGTCCTGTTGAGCTAACAACAAAGAATACGTACATCGCAATCAATAATCCCCAAGGATGTTGTCTTGTTACGTTGAACAGATGGTGTCCATGTAAAAAATAAGCAACAGCTCCCGCCATAAAAGCACCAAGTAAAAGTGCTCCGATAACTGCCACTAGTAAATTAAGTGGAGTTTTTCTAAAAGTTATTAAGTTTTTTATAGAAAATTCATTCATAATTCTTTACCTCTAAATAAGATAGAATAGTTTTGGCTCAGTACCAAGACTTTCTTTCACACGCTTGTACTCTCTCTTTGAAAGAACTTGTGAAATTTCACTTTTTGGATCATCTAAATCACCAAATATTCTAACTTTTGTTGGACAAGTCGCCTGACAAGCTGTTGTAGTTTCACCATGTACCATTCTTGTATCTGCACAGAAGTTACATTTGTCAACAGTTACTGTTCTATCATCAACATATCTTGCATCATAAGGGCATGCATTGATACAGTAAGTACATAAGATACATTGCTCAGGGTTAACTCTTACTACACCATTTTGATCATAGTATGTAGCATTTGTTGGACAAACTTGCTGGCAAGGTGCATTATCACAGTGCTGACACTGAGATGGGTGATACACTTGAGACGCTATAGAGAGGTTTGGCCACTCACCTTCAATCTCTTTTACACCAACCCAAATTCTATAATGATCTTTTTGTAAAAGAATGCTGTTCTCTTGTTTACAGGCACTCTCACACGCTCTACAATTTATACAATTTTTATAATCTAATGCCATTCCATAACGTGCCATTATCAAACCTTTCTAATTTCTACAATAGTTTCATGAAGACATGATGCACCATGCATTGGCTCAATAATATCTTCTATGATATTTGCATCATTACCACCATTGTTGTGCGCAAGTGTTAATGCTTCTGAGTGATTACCAAATCCATGGATAAAGAATAGTGTATCTTTACCGATTTTTTCTGTTGGGTAAGCACGGAGTGTTGTTTTTCCTACTTTACTTGAAACTTCAATAAAATCTCCAAAAGCAATGCCACGCTCTGTTGCTACTCTTTTGTTAATCCAAGCATAGTTTGTTGGAACAAGGCTAAGTAACAATTTATTGTTTGATGAGCCTGATTGAGTAAATTGTGCGTGACGTCCTGTGATAAAGTTAAACTTACCATCTGGAATCTCTTTAAAGTATTCATCTTTCCATGTTGGCATAGCATCAATCCCTTTTGCAGTCAATGAAGCTACCTTACACTCTATCTTGCCTGATGGTGTATTGAATTTGCCATTTCTTACAGAGTAAGCTTTTTTATTTTCTGGATAGTACTCATAGTTGTTCACACCAACTTTTTTGAAATATTTATCCATATCAGGGTAGAAAACACCTTTTTCATGTAAGATATCTGACGCACCTGGATATTTTGAAACTGCATGATGATTTAACTCTTCTTGAGTCTCTTTAAATGCTTTTGTCAAATCGTATTCATCATAAGCTACTTCTTCGCCATCATCTTCTATCAAAGATTGAACTTCTTCATCATGTTTCTTTGTTACTTCCCATAGTTGCTTAGAGATTTTTTCTGTTAAGCCTCTCATGATGTCTATAACTGGTTTTGATTCAAATAGCGGCTCAACAACCTTGTTTCTTTGAACGATTGCTGGCTCAATACCACCATATACCTTAGCAGGGTCAGTTCTCTCTAAGTATGTACACTCTGGAAGTACAACATCACTTAGCATTACTGTATCGCTTGGCATAGTATCTATTGTTACAACTAAATCTAATTTTTTCAAGAATTCTGCTGTTTTAGCACTATTTGGCATATTTGCCATTGGATTGTGTTTATAGTTAAATAAAGCTCTGATTGGATACGGATTACGTCCCTCAAGAACCATGTTTCTAAAGCCTACCCAAGTACCACTGCCACCAACAACAGCTGCTTCGTCTTTGTCTATTCTTGGTTTTGCATTATCATAAATTGGGCCAGGAACTTCGTGTCCTACGATAGGTATGCCTTTACCAAAACAGATGCCACCTTTTATATCTACACCACCACCAAGTGAACTAAAGATAGCTTGAGCACGACGAAGTTGGAAATCATTTTTACTCCAAGTTGTTCTACGTCCTTGATAGTAAATCGATCTTGGAGCGTGAGCCATAAACTCTCTTGCTACTGTATAAATTTCTTGGGCAGGGATGCCTGTAATTTTCTCAGCCCACTCAGGAGTATATGCACTATTTAAAATATGATTTTTGTACTCTTCAAAGTCATTCACTTTTTCTGCAACAAACTGCTTGTTGTATAATTCTTCTTTAATAGCAACGTAAGTGAGAGCCAATACAAAAGCCAAGTCTGTACCTACTTTAATACCTAGCCATTTATCACTTTTTGCAGCAGTATTTGTAAAACGAGGGTCAACTGTAACAAGTTTTGCACCACGTCCTACTGTTCTTTTAAAGAAATCCATTGTATCAGGAGTCACGATTGCTTCTGCTCTGTTAGCACCAGCCATGATAACATAATCAGCATTTTCTAAATCTGCTGTTCCATATGCACCTATTGTGAGTGCATATCCTGAAACTGTCGTTGCAAGACAAAGACTTGCATGATTTAAAAAGTGAGAAGAACCAAAACCTGTAAAGAAGTTTTTAAAAGTATGTTCAGCCATACCTTCTCCTGCACAAAAAGCAACAGTTGAGCGGTTATCTTCTTCTTCATCAAGTATTTGTGATAGTTTATCACCTATATATTTGTAAGCTTCATCCCATGTAACTCTTTTAAACTTACCACTTCCCTTTTCTCCATCTCTTATCATAGGATACTTTAAACGATCTGGATCGTACAAAGCTTGGATTCCTGAGTTACCTCTTGGACATAACATATTTCTTGATTTTGGAAAATATGGGTTTGGATCTAGTTTTGTTACTATACCATCTTCAACATATGCAAAAGCGGCACACTTATTAACACACATTTCACATAAAGTAGCTACTTTATTCCTTCCAGCATGACCAGCTTCACTAGCTTTTGCCTTGGCACTTGCAAAAATTTCTGTTGGACTCATAGCACATCCACCAGCAATACTTAATGCAACACTGCCTTGAAGAAATCTCCTTCTTGAGACCTCAACTTTCATCGCTTCTCCTTCGTTTGTTTTAAGCTTAAGTTTTTATTGGATTTTATCCACACTAACCCTTTTTGGTAGTAACTATTGTATGCTCAAAATCTTATAATTAACTTATATGAAGAGTTGTGAGCCTTTAAGTATTGACGTAAAAATATACTATATAACGTATTTTAGGGCATTTGGTAAAAAATAGAAAAAGCAAAAAATATTTTTTAACCCTTGCAGAAAAGTTCATAATTTTTTACTTTTTTCATAAAATAATTGTGAATTGTAACAAAAATATAACTTTTTGAGAGAAAATTTTATTTAAGCAAAGCATGAATTCAAGGCTTATATTTTGGCTGTATAAAAATATTAACTTATGATAATAGTTATCTACACTTATAATTATATGTTTTCTTATAAGTAATGATGAAGTAAAAAATTTAAAAAGGTGATAAGTAAACTATAATTTACTTTTTTTCTTGGACTTTTTGTCTATTTGGAAGAGATGAATACAACTTCAAATTCTAAGAATGAATACGGATAGTTTTTAATCAATTCTTTAGTTTGTATCAAAGTTAACTCTTTTTTGCCCCCACTTACACCACTTCTTTTTATATATCTAAACTTTGAGATATTATCATCAAATTCTAATTTATATCTCTTTACTTCATAATCTATATCATAGTACTTTGAGACGATTGCAACTACTTCTTCCACTGAAGGTAAAAAACTTTCTCTTTGTGTCATTTCATAGATTGACTTGAATGTTCCCTTTGTAAATATGGAAAATAGTATATTATCTGAGATTGTTTTACATGATTTTATTACATTATTTAGATTTTTTGACCACTGAAGTGCTGACGAAGAAACTATAAGGTCAAGTGGGGCATATACTTTTATATACTTAAAAAATTCTTCGGATTCAAAACTTTGATTTAAAATTATGGTATTTTCACCTTTAGGGTGTAATTCACACATATTTGCAGAGTTATCCACTCCAATAAAAAGTTCATAGTTAGGCTTCATATTGCGATGGATAGCTCCACTACCACATCCTAAGTCCAAGACCTTTTTAGGATTGTTTTTTATCTTACATGTAAGGTGAGTTGCTACCTCTTTTTGTATAACAGTATGTGAGTCATAACTGTTTGCATGTCTTGAAAATTCCTTTATATGTTCTAGCAACTTTTCTCTCTTAATCATTTTTTAACTGTTTTTTAAAATTTTTCGATATAATGGGGCGATTATACTTGACATTTACTAAAAAGGACATTTAATATGACCGGCATTTTATTGGTCTCACAATTCATTTTAGCAGCAATTCTTACGATTGCCGTGCTATTGCAAAAGAGTTCTTCTATCGGCTTAGGCGCTTATAGTGGAAGTAACGAATCACTATTTGGAGCAAAAGGTCCAGCAGGATTTATGGCTAAATTTACTTTTATCGTAGGATTAGTCTTTATAGTAAACACTATAACTCTAGGTTACTTTTACAACCAAGACAAGAAAGTTTCACTTGCTGAAGATATAAAGATAGAAAAGAGTGTTGTTCCTACAACTCCAGAAGCACCTAAAGCTCCGTCTGCACCATCTGCACCTAAAGCTAACTAAACATAATGAAATCTTTCCTGCTGTTGTTTTTCAGTATTGCAACCTTATGGGCCGACGCTCATATCTTTGTGTATCACCGATTTAATGACAGCAGATACCCAACTACAAATACAACAGACGAACAACTTAGAAGTGACTTTGAGTATTTTAAAACCAACGGATACAAGATAGTTCCTCTCGCCACACTCGTTGAAAAACTAGATAAAAAAGAGAGTATTCCTGATAATTGGGTAGTTATCACCATAGATGACAACTACAAAAGTTTTTATGAAAATGGCTTACCTATTTTTAGAGAGTACAACTATCCTTTTTCGCTTTTTGTTTTTGTAGAAGGAACAGATAAAAAGTATCCTGATTATACAACGTGGGAACAATTAAGAGAGATTTCAAAATATGGTTCAATCGAGTTTCACTCGTATGGACATGGACACATGACACATATGAGTAAAAAAGAAATCATCAAAGATTTTGATAAAGGCATGAGTTTAATCAAAAAAAACTTGAACTTAACCCCAAAGTACTTTTCTTACCCTTATGGAGAATTTACACCACGTGTAAAAGAGACAGTAAAAGAGTATGGGTTTGAAGCGATTATAAACCAAAACATGGGTGCTGTTGCTAGTTTTAGTGATAAATATGACTTAGATAGAGCAGCCCTTGTCGGGAAAAGTGATTTAAAACCGCATCTAAACCAAAAAGCTCTTGAAGCTACATGGGAAGAGACTTTAACATACCCACAAGATAAAGTTCTAAAAAAGATACATGTAAAAACTAATGCAACCGCGACAAAAGGGAAAATTTATCTCAGTGGTTACGGATGGACGGATATATCGCTCAAAGATGGTGAGCTTATTCACACTTTTAACAAAAAACTTCTCCACACAAGATCTAGAGTCATAGTCTCTGTGGGAAATCAAATATCAAATAAACTAATCATAAAGGATTCATATGGAACTAAATAAAATTTATGCTACACAACAAGAGCATATAGAAAAAAGCTTAGAAGCATTAAAAAGAGATTTTTTAACACTAAGAAGTGGTAAGGTTTCTGTATCAATACTTGACAATGTAAAAGTTAGCTACTATGGTACACCAACACCTTTATCTCAAGTAGCAACTGTTTTAGCAACTGATGCAACAACTATCACCGTCTCTCCTTGGGAAAAAAATCTTTTAAGAGATGTTGAAAGAGCTATTGGTGAAGCAAATATCGGCGTTAATCCAAACAATGATGGTACTGTTATAAAACTATTTTTTCCACCAATGACAACTGAGCAAAGACAAGAGAGTGCAAAACAAGCAAAAGTTATGGGTGACAAAGCAAAAGTAGCTATAAGAAATATCAGAAAAGATGCAAATGATAAAATCAAAAAGCTTGAAAAAGATAAAGAGATAACAGAAGATGAGTCAAAAAAAGCACATGATGAAGTCCAAAAGATAACTGATGCTGGCGTTACTAAAGCAGATACTTTAGTAAAAGATAAAGAAGCAGAGTTGCTAAAGATATAAATATGATAAATTTAGAAAAAACATATAAAGATGCCCAAGCTTACCTAGAAGGACACTTCTTACTAAGCAGTGGCAAACATTCCCAATTCTATCTTCAAAGTGCAAAAGTTTTGGAAGACCCAAAAGTAGCCCAAACATTAGCGCAAGAGCTTGCAAAAGTTATCAAGCAAAGTGGTATCAAAATAGACTTGGTATGTTCACCCGCACTTGGTGGTGTCCTTGCTGGTTATGAGCTAGCACGTGCTCTTGGTGTACGTTTTATCTTTGCTGAGCGTGTCAATGGAGTAATGAGCATCAGACGTGGATTTGAAGTAAAAAAAGACGAAAAAGTACTCATGTGTGAAGACATCATCACAACAGGTGGTTCAGCTCTTGAGGCTGCTCGTGAAGTTGAAAATCAAGGTGGAGTTATCGTAGGATTTGCAGCTCTTGCAAACAGAGGTTTTTGTAAAAGATACGGAAGTGACTCTGAAGCAAAACCTACATGTAAGCTTCCAAATGATGTTCCATTTTTTGCACTTGGTGATTTTGAATTTGAAATATATGATGAAGAAAACTGCCCTTTATGCAAAATGGGAACGAAAGCATATAAACCAGGTAGCAGAGGAAACTAATGCGCTGGAGAGATGTAAGGCATGGTAAAACACCTATAAAAAAAGAGAAAAAAAAGCCATTGCCGACTTATACCATCTCTCCTATTCTTGATAGGATTAAAGCTTTTATCATAGATACTTTTATGATAATGATGCCCATCTTATATGTGGTTTTTTATGTGCTTATGGGCTCACGTGAAGTTTTTAGTGAACACATGCTTCAAGGCTGGCTCTATATCTTTATCCCACATTTTTTAGTCATTTTTGCTTTATATGCTTTTAAATCACAAACACCTGGGTACAGAGCATATGGTATAAAACTTGTTGACAATAACCTCAATAAACCATCTTTAACAAGATTGGCTGTTAGATATTTTACTTTTGCACTCTCTGTTTTTCTAGTTTCAGGAATTATCCTATGCTTTTTAAGAAAAGACAAAAAGAATCTTCATGATCTCATCTCAGGAACTATGCCTATAAAAATAGAGTCTTAAGTTGATATTTTTTAACATTTCAGGATTTTTCTTTTCCTATTTTTGTATAACAGCAGTTTATGTAATATTTATGCCTAAAATTTTACAAATGATAGGTTATAGCGCTATTGAGATTGGTGTTATATTTGCTATGGCGCCTTTAATGCGTTTTTTGGTTCCTTTTCTTTTTTTAAAATACATAGAACTCTCAAAAAAAGTTTTTCACACTGCTCTTTTTGTTCTTTTGCTATGTGCTTTAGCCTTTTATATTACCATTGATAACTTTTATCTTTTTATCCTTCCCAACTTAGCCATAGGAGCATCTTTAGGTCTGATTTTACCTTATATAGAAACTTATGCCATGGATCATTTAAAAAAAGAGCGTTTTGGCAAATCCAGACTTTATGGCTCGATTGGTTTTATGCTTATTGGTATCTTTTTAGCCAGAGATTTAGATACACCTAGCATAGGGCTTCATTACTTCTTTGCCTCTGTTATAGCAACTGGTTTTTTTGGTTACATAACGACTCGCCATGAAGAGAGTACACACAACCAAAATCTTACATGTGAAAAATTTAGCCTCTCAAAAGTGACATATCTGTGGATAAGTCTTTTTTTCATGCAAATCAGTTTTGGAGCATTTTATAACTTTTTTACCATCTATGAAACTGCACACGGTATAAGTTTGGAGATGACGAGCTATCTTTGGGCTTTTGGTGTTATCTGTGAAATTATATTTTTCTACTATCAAGCACCTTTACTTAAACTCAACCTTCTTACTATCCTCAAATTTTCTGCATTTTTTGCAGCTATAAGATGGTTTATCCTTTATAGTTTTCCAGATTCCCTAGCGATGTCTTTTGTCGCTCAATCTTTTCATGCAGTAACTTTTGCTCTGCATCATACTGCAACTTTAAGCCTTCTTTATACAATATATCAAAACAAAAGACTTGCAGCACAATTTTACTATGGATTTTCTTTTGGATTAGGAGGATTTGTGGGAGCTATAGTTGCTGGGTATTTTTATGGACCTTACCTCTATCTTTATGCTTCTATTATGGCACTTTTTTCTTTTTTTGCCCTTTTAAAACAAAAAGCTTAACTTACTCTGCTAAAACAAAGTTTCTAAAATAGACAGCTTCTATATCAAATCCATATGTCTCATTGAGTAGATTTTGTAAATTCTTTTTGAACTCATCTTTGCCTTCGGGAGTTTTTAAGATATTGCTATCTTGAGAGGCTGAAAAACGTAAAATACTATCTCTAATTCTTGGCATATTTTTTACCAAGTCCTCTTTTTGACTTTCATTTGGCATCTTAAAAGTCATATCTGCTTTCATGTATTTGTATTGACCTGAACGCAAGTTTATGAGTACTTTATCCATATTGACTTCTGTTTCATCAGTGCTTTGTATGCTCCCTCTAGTACCAGGGCTTACCATAGAGCCAAAGCTACCATACTTGCTAGACTTTTTATCTCCTAAAAAAAACAATCCAACTATGAGATATATTATTACAACGGCGAGTACAACTATCGCAGATATCTTCAATACTTTTTTTAAAAATTCCATTGCTTATCCTTTTGAAGGTTGAAGTATACTATAATTTTATTTTTTAGACCAAATTTTCATGTCCAAATTTAGCACTTTTACAATTTGCACTATCAAGTTTATAGTTTCAAAATAACTCTTTATAGCATCAAAGTTTGCTACTTTTTTATAGATATGAGGCTCAAAGATTGCCATGTTAAAATGTAAAGCGATATAAACTTTTGAACCATAAAAACTCAAAGAAATATCTTTTTTGACTATCTTCTTTAGTTTCAATATATTTTCCATAAGAGAGTGAGAGAGTATATATCTGGCTTCTATTTGGTCACTTGTATAAACAACAAACTCCCTCTCAAACTCTGGATTGTCTAGCTTTACAAGTTCACCATGCCCACTAAAAGATTGAAAAAACTCTGACATAAAACCGAGGTATCTTTGCGTTTTATCTGGAAATACAACTGTTTTACTTAGAAAATGCTTATTGAAATCTGCTATAAAAAAGAGCCCCCTAAAGATATCTTCATAGTAGGTTTGTCCCTTTGATGTTTTTTTCTTTTTTTGTGTATGAAGTTCTGAAAATTTGATATTGACTCCATCCACTTTTCCTTCAATTTTATCATCACCACTATATCTATCAACGTGTGCTGGAAATAAAAAACTACTATCATATTCGTACTTTGTAATTGAGCTATTTTTTTCATAAAAAAGACTTGGCTCTACAAAACTTACAAGTTTTTCTATGATTTGGTCTTTATAATCAAGCACAAAACCACTCACTTTATGCTTATACACAAGTACAAATATCCCCACTGGAATCGCCAAACAAAAAGCAAATAAATCTGAAATATTTAAAACAATATCTTTTAAGATAGAAAAAGCAATAAAAGAGAGAACAACTAAAACAAAAGCTAGAGTTTTCAAATAAGAAAAAATCTCTTTCCTTTTGTTTTCCAAAAGTTCTAAATCTGGATAAATATTTTCATAAAAAAAATCTTGAAGTTGAGAGAGACTTTTCATAAGAGATTACTTCTTTCCAAATAACTCTTTGACATTTGGATTTTTTCTCTCACTCTGGCTGATAACAAAAACATCTTTTCTTTTATAATTCATATAATTTGCCAAAAGGTTTGTGGGGAACATTTCTATAGCATTGTTATAATCAGTCACCACTTGATTGTAAGCTCGTCTTGCGGCACTGAGTTGCTCTTCTACTTCGTTAAGCGAGCGTTGTAGGTGCATCGTATTTTCATTAGCTTTGAGCTCTGGATACTCTTCAACAGCAACCATGATAGAGCCAAGAAGTGAACTAAGCTTTGCATCCATCGCAACCATCTGTTCACTTGTTACATTTGGCTTCATAGCAGAGGCGCGAAGTGCTGTAATCTCTTGCAGTGTTCCTCTTTCATGTTTCATAGCCTCTTGTACAGTTGCAACCAAAGAGGGAATCAAATCAAATCTTTTTTTTAGCAATGCATCAACTGAACCAAAGATATTTTCTACTTGATTTTTTCGTGAAACTAAGAAGTTGTAAAGTAGTGCAACTATAACTAAAACTATGCCTAAACCGATAAAAAGTGATTGCATTTTATTCTCCTAAAATTTCTTTACATGTAAGAGTGTATATGGAGATAATTATACATAATTTTATGAAGAAAGTGTATTAGTCCACAACATATGGCACTGAGGATTATTTTCTAAGAGGTATTGTACAGGAGATTTCATAAATAAACTATGATGGGGTATTTTTGTATTATAATCAACCAGCCAGTTAGCCATTTCTTTGTTAAATTCATCAATATCAGTAAAGAGTAAATCATCATAATAATCAACAAATTGTTCTTGTAAAGTTCTATTAAATCTTTCATTATGAGCATTCATTTTAGGGCTTCTTGGGTAAGTCCAATAGTGAGTTAATTGTTTTTCTTGTAATAGAGCATCAAAGTCTTTTTTAAACTCTGAACCGTTGTCGGAAAGGATTGCATATTTGTTTTTTATGTCATAGGAAAGACCATCAATTAAAGCTGCGAGAACTTTAGAAGTATAGTGTGTGTTTTTAGTAGGTATTGCAACTGCATAAGCGATACGGCTACTTGGATCAATCATTGTCATTATATATCTTTTTATACCCATAGATGTTCTTTGTATAGTATCAACAGCCCACATATGCAGAGGTTTGGTTTTTAATCCTTTAGGTTTTCGTGTTTTTACTTCTCTTTTTTTAGACTTTACTTTTCCTTGATAATTTATACGATAAGGAAATATTCTCATTTTATCTTTATCTCTTGCAATGATTCTACCGATAGTAGATTCAGATGGAAATGGAAGATTGTTTTCTTTACACCATAATTGTAGCATTACATGTAATTTTGCTTTGCCTATATTTGGATATTTTTCTCTTAATTTTTTTATTTCATCAATAATAGTTTTAGGTGTTGTTGGAGTTCTATTGTTTTTTGGTTTAGTTGATTTAGAATTTAAGGAGCTTATGTTCCCCTGATTCTCTTTTAATTTAGCTTTCCACCGATAGAGCGTTCTTCTACTTACTTCAAATGCATCTTTGGTTGCCTCTAGCCCATATCTCTCATAAAACTGTAAGATTTTATATCTTTGATTTGCTTCTGTTGTACACATCTCAAAAATATAGCTAAATCTTTTTAATTGCGCATATCCTTTTATTCCATTGAACATATAATCTGCTTGCATATGGCACTCTTTATCTCTCCTCTAAAGAGTGCCATATGTTTCTGAACTTATGCAGAAAGGACAGCTGAGATTTCAACTGTCCTTGAGTTTAATATCAGTCTTTGACTGCTCTTTTTCTCTTTGTTGGGTCAAGCAGACGTTTTCTTATACGGATACTTACTGGTGTGATTTCAACCAATTCATCATTTTCTATCCACTCTAAAGCAGTTTCAAGGTTAAGTCTTCTTGGTGGAACAAGTTTGATAGCTTCATCCGCACCACTACTTCTTACGTTACTTTGTGCCTTACCTTTGATAGGATTTACATCCAAATCATTTGGACGAGCATGTTCACCTATAACCATACCACCATAAACTTTAGTTTGTGGCTCAATGAAAAGTGCTCCTCTTTCCTGAAGGTTAAAGAGTGAATAACCAAGTGCTACACCATTTTCCATAGAGATAAGCGCACCATTTT
>DKEY01000063.1:0-5250 GCA_002469305.1 Sulfurospirillum sp. UBA6810 | reverse complement strand
GGTTCATAACACCCTCACCTTTTGTATCAGTTAAAAACTGTCCACGAAAACCGATAAGTCCACGAGCTGGGATTTCGAACTCTATACGTGTTTGTCCATCACCTGTTGGATTCATCGCTGTCATCTCTGCTTTTCTTTTTCCAAGCTTTTCGATAACTGCCCCTGTAAATTCATCAGGAACATCGACAACAAGATGTTCAAATGGCTCCAACTTTACACCATTTTCAACTTTTGTGATAACCTCTGGTCTTCCCATAGAAAACTCAAATCCCTCACGTCTCATATTTTCAGCTAAGATGGTGATTTGTAACTCTCCACGTCCGCTTACTTTATATTTACCCTCGCCAGCATTTTCATAACGCATAGCGATATTTGTTTTCATCTCCGCTTCAAGACGCTCATCAAGTTTATTTGAAGTTACATACTTACCTTCTAAACCAGCAAAAGGAGAGTCATTTACAGCAAAAACAACTGAAAGTGTTGGTTCTTCTATATGGAGTGGATCAAGTGGCATTGGATTGTTAGGATCTACGATACTATCTCCAACATCAAGTGTTTCAAAACCAGCAATTGCAACGATATCGCCACTACACGCTTCATCAATATCTGTTCTCTCTAAACCTATAAAACCTATAAGTTTTGAAATACGCCCACGAAGTTGCTCGCCATCAGCTTTTGCAAGCATAACAGTTTGATTTTTCTTTACAGTACCATTGAAAATTCTAGCAATTCCTATTTTACCTACATAGTTATCATAATCTAGTGTAAAAACTTGTAATTGCAGTGGGTTTTCATTTGTTCCTGTTGGAGCTGGAACATGGTCTAATATAACTTCAAATAGTGGTTCTAGATTTTCATTTGCATCTTCCATGTTATGTTTAGCATAACCATCACGAGCGGCTGCGTAAACTACTGGAAATTCTAACTGTTCATCAGTCGCATCAAGTGCAACAAAAAGGTCAAACACTTCATCAACAACTCTCTCAGGATCAGCTGATGGCTTATCTATCTTGTTTATAACGATAATTGGTCTAAGACCGAGTGAAAGAGCTTTTTTCACAACAAATTTTGTTTGAGGCATAACACCCTCATACGCATCAACTAAAAGCAATACACCATCTACCATCTTTAAAACACGCTCAACCTCACCACCAAAATCGGCGTGACCTGGAGTGTCGATGATGTTTATTTTTGTATCTTTATAGTGAATAGCTGTATTTTTAGAAAGGATAGTAATCCCTCTCTCTTTTTCAAGAGCATTGCTGTCCATCATACGCTCATCTGTTTTAGTATGTGCTTCGAAAGTTCCTGATTGTTTTAATAACTNNTTGTTTTACCGTGGTCAACGTGCGCGATAACGGCAATATTTCTAAAATCTTTATCCATTTTTTAATTCTCCTTTATTGAGCTAAGCCCAATAAAAAATCCTCTCAAAAAAGTTTAGCCAATAGCTAGAAAGTAAGAGAGAAAGTTATATTTATACTTGGCTTTACATAAGGCGTGAATTATATCTAAAAATTCTTAAAAATGCTACATGTAAGGAGTTGGAACATATATTGCTTTATATAAAAAGATAATTTTCTCGGTTTTTGAGTAAAAATTGGGATAAAAGGGAAAAATATGCAAGATATCATCAATATAAGTGTTGGTTCAAAGATTGCTGAGACAAAGAGCACAAAAGATACAAAAACATCATCTGATAAAGATGCAAAATCGTCAAAAGATTTTTTTTCAATCATGTTTTCACAAATAAAAAATGCTTCAAAAACTACTGAAACAAATACAAAATTAAGTACAGAAGCTTTAGAGAAAAATATCTTAAAAAAAGAAGAAGTAACTAGTCTTAGCGAAAATGCTCCTGCTAAATCACTTGATGACCATCTTCTAAGTGAGGTACTTGAAGTTATCTCTTTGCTCAAAAATGAAACACCTAAAACATCTTTTCCAAAATACTCTACCAAGATAGAACAGCTACTAAGTGATGAAACTGCGATAAAAGAGTTTAAAGAAGTAAAAAATATAGCAGATTTGATGAAATTATCCCAAAAATATGACCTTGGATTGGAAAAAATCTCTGTGAAAAGTGTAGATATGCAAACTATCAAAGAAGAGTTTCCATTACTTGAGAAAAAAGGTTTTTTTGAAGTGCCGAAAGAGAGTGAAAAAGAGGTAAAAAATACTTTTTTAGATACTAAAAAAACAGAAATTAAAAGTAGCGAAATCCCTTTGACTGCGATAGAAAAACCTGTAAAACAAACTGAAAAAGAACCAACCATTTTTGAAAAAATTATCACCAAAGACAATAGCAAACAAAAAGTAACAACTGAAGAAAAAATTGAAATAAAAAATGTCGTTGCTGAAAAAAAAGAGACCCAGACACAACAGCAAACTCTCATCAATGAAAAAGTTGAAGTGAAAAAAACAACAAATGAAGTGAAAATTTCTGAAAATATAAAAGAGATTCCCAAAGAGGCTATTGTAAGTAAAGAAAATGTTGCAGTAAAAATTGCAGAAAATACAAAAGAAATGCCAAAAGAAAAAGTTATAGCAAAAAAAGAAGAAAAAATTGAAATAAAAAAAGAAGAGACTGAAGAAGTGGTGTTAAAAGAAAATTCCTCTACAAGAATGAGTGAAACAAAAATAGAAACTGCTACAACAAAAAGAGGTTTTACTGAAGCCCTGCTTCAAGGTTTAAAAATAGAGAGAGAGGAAGTACAAACTAAAGTAGTACAGCCATCACTCCAAACAAATACACAAGAAAAACAAAACAATAACGAAACTACACAAAGTGATGTGAGTGAGATAAAAACAGAAAATATAACAACAAAACAAGAAATAAAAATAACAACAAAACAAGAAGTTCCTACAAAACAAACAGGTGTTACAAGAGAGACTTTTAGCTCATTTGCAGATGATTTGAGAGAGAAGATAGAAAACTATAAGCCACCTATCATGAAGGTACAAATGGCACTCAATCCAAAAGCTTTAGGTGAAGTTGATGTTACGATAGTTACAAGAGGAAATAACTTACATGTAAACATAACATCAAACACAAATACTATGTCTTTGTTTACTCAAAATCAAGCAGAGTTTAAAAACTCTCTTGTAAATATGGGTTTTACAAATCTCGAAATGAACTTTACAGATAACAAAGGCAGTAACCAAGACCAACAAAAAAACAGTAAATCTTCACACCAAGAGTGGGATGAAGGTATAGAAGAAGTAGAAGAATTAACAAATAATATAGAACTTATAGTTCCGCAATATGTATAAAGGATAAATTATGGCAACAGTATCATCAACAACAAATACAACAAACACAGCATCTACTACAAATGGTGTATATGAAAATCCAAATGCAATTTTAGATAAAGACTCTTTTTTAAAATTGCTTTTAGTAGAACTCCAATACCAAGACCCAACAGAACCAATGGATAGTGAAAAAATATTAACTCAAACATCACAGCTAGCAACTCTTGAATCTTCTGAAAATATTGCTTCAACGATGGATGAACTTGTAACAAGGTTAAATTCACAATTAGACACTGGCGTTCTTAATGCTATCGGTAAAATGGCAAGTATCGGCTATAACGCTGTTGCGCTTGATGATGGAAAAGCAAGTTTTGAAGTCTATTTTCCAAGTGAAATCCAATCAGGAACTCTTGTTATATCAGATTCTGATGGAAATACAGTAAAAACTGTAAATCTAGAAACTCAAGCTGGAAAAAGTGGCGTACTTGCTTTTAATTGGGATGGTTATAGTGATGATGGAGAGTTACTCTCAGATGGCTATTATAGTGTTGATGCTACATATCTTGATGCAGATGGTGAAATCCAAGAGACACAGTTTGGTGTTTATCCTGTTGAATCCGTAAGATATGAAGATGGCCAAACATATGTAAAACTAGGTTCATCTTATGTATCTTTAGAATACATCACAGATTTCTACTAGGAAATAGCTATGAATTCATCATTTTACAATGGTATCTCTGGTATAAAATCCTTCCAATTTGGTATAGATGTTTGGGCTGATAATATAGCAAATGTCAATACAACAGGTTTTATAGGAAAAACGCCAGAATTTTCAACTATATTTTCAACAGCACTTACAAACAATTATTATGATCCCACATCAAATGATATCGGGCTTGGTAGTAGAGCAAGTGCAAATGCTTTAAATACACAAACCCAAGGTGTTTTTGCACCTACAGATAGAGCTTTTGATATGGCGATAAATGGAAAAGGATTTTTTGGAGTACAAAGTGTTGGTGGTGAAGTATTTTATACAAGAGCGGGTTCATTTTATATAGATGTTGATGGAAATTTAGTTGATGAAAGTGGAAATTATCTCCAAGGAACACTCGGAGAAAACATCACTCCCACAACTTTAAGTGAAGAAAAATTGCAACAATTTGGAAATTATTATACTAATATAGGAACACAAGAAACAGGTACAGCTTATAGTATAAGTATGCTGGGTGATATAGCCTTAGGAGAAGTTACAAATCAAAGTAGTATCAACCTTCCAGATATTTTATATCTTCCACCTGAGCCAACAACATATGTAAATTATCAAGCAAACCTAGATCCAAAGATAATCACAGAGACAAATTATATAACCTCCTCAAATATTGAAAATTTGCTTTTATCAACAACTTATCCAACAACTTCTATTAGTGGTTCTTTGGCAAATTATACAGGTATTTCTGATTTAAAAGCAGGTGATGTTATAACTTTTACACTCCTTGATGAAACTTCAAATGCTGTTCAAATCAAAGCAACTTTAGATGATAATTTAGAGTTTTCAGTCTCAAATATTGATATAAGTGGCATTGACAACAGTGGCATTACTTTATCTGATGAAGTAGCAATACTTCAAGAGATAGCAAATACAGAACACTTCACAACAGAGATTATCTCTCCAACAGGCGATAAAAATATCATTGATATGACATTTACAAAACAAGTTCCTCAACAAACTACACAAACTATATGGGATGTTGAAATCAAACTCTTAAACTATGTAGAGGATTATCAAGTTCTCAATTATAATCCAAATACAGTATATGATGAGAGTATCTACAATGTTGATGAAGATGCTGGACAAGTTACAAAAATATATGACCCAAATTTATACTATATAGATACTGCAACAAAAAAAGTATATGAGATAATTGATACACAAAATGGAAATGCAACTTTTGGAGGTGGTGGAGAGTTGATAGAAAGCAACATACCAACACTATCAAA
>DKEY01000161.1 GCA_002469305.1 Sulfurospirillum sp. UBA6810 | reverse complement strand
TTACACAGTTTATTTTACAGTCCCGTTTTTTACCATATTTTCTATTGTTTTTTTAAAAATATGTACAAATAGCCATTATTTCAATTTTTTAAAGAATTAAGACTAATAATCATTATTTTAATTAAATTATAAAGATAAATATAATACTGCTATTTCAAGAGATTTTTTTATCAACACCCCCTGCATCAATCATTCAATTTAGTTTTAAAGGATGCTGGGGGAGGTTGAAAAAAAATCAATCACCACTTAAAAATCAACTAAAAATTATAATAAGGGACTTTTAAAGTCCGTAATAGATAATAAATTATTTCTTTTTTTTCTACTTTTTAATTAGTAATAAGAAATAATTATTATCTAATACCCTGGGCAAGTTGTATTAAATTATAGCTGGTAATTAGTTATAACAACTTGCCCCTTAAAAATGCGTCATTTTTCTAAATAGCCCCTTTTTTAGAGATAAAAAGAACTCTTATTTTAAAAGAAAAAACATGTAGTCTTATTAGTTATAATATATATACATAGCTTCTTATAAAGACTACATGGAAAAAAGAAAGTTCTTAACCTGTGATTTGATGTTTTTTTAAAGGTCAAAACTTTTAAAATGACAATGCAATAAAATTTTAAAAATTTATATTGTTCTTTCAAAAAAAAATAATATTTTAAAAAATTTGCTATAATACTTTAAATAAATTATTTATTATATAATAATATAAATTATTTATAATTTAAATGAAAGGATTTTTTATGTTTAAAACTAAAAATCACAAAAGTATCAAGTTAGAAAAGTTGTTTGAAGATTATCTTGAAATGACTTGTAAAGGTGTATATGTTTATTATGTAGAAGATGAATATATGTTAATTGATGAAGGTGGAATATGTATCTCTAAAAGATATAAAAACATTAGTAATTTAATGTCTTGGTATTATGATAACAAAGATAATTTTATCTAACATTATACATTGTAGGTTTAAACCTACAATGTATTTTAAAATAATATATCAGCTTAATAAGAGATTTTTTTGTTGCCCCACACTTAAATTAACTAGGTTATTTAAATCATAGCAAAAAAATCAAGCATACTTGTAAAATTAACTTGAAATTATTTCTCCTATCACTTATACTGTTGACACGAAATATTTAACGGTCTCTTATTTTAGAACTTTTTTAGAAAGTGCATAACTTAATTTAAATTACTTATGTGTCAATTTTTGGTTTCTAAAAAAAATAAATATTGCTTCAAAGCACTTTGATAATTATTTAATGTACTAGGACGTCTTCTCCCATTTAAATTTTTTAAAATACTTTTAATATCATCCATATTTGAAATTATTTCTGGTGAAATATTTTTGTTTAATAATTTAGAAACACTATTCAAATAACTTATATATGACTTTGGAGATGATGCAACTTTGTCATTTTTACCAACACCATTAGCCTTAATATAATTTAAATATTCTTTTTCAAACTCAATCATTAATCTTCTCCTAGATAATATGGTTTTTTTGTTTATGTGTTTTGTAAATTAAGTATCTAATTATTTATATGTTTTCAATAGCCTAAGTATACATTTAATAATATAAAATCTATGCTTATATTCTATTGATACTTCATTAACTACTCTTAGTAATCAAAAGTTATTTGACTTATACACTCTTTTAATTTATCAGTATTTACCATGCCCCTATTATAGACCATATGGGTTACATCTTTTGCGAAAGAGTGACCCATTAAATATTTTTTAACTTTTTCCTCTGCATTGGTATTTAGTTCGATCTCTTGTGAAAAGTTTTTTCTAAAACTATGAAAAGATTTATCTTTTACTATCTCTTTTAATTTTCTATTTACCCTTTTTCCTATGTTTCTTGACCTATTTTCAGTATCTTGATTAAAAAACAAATAGACACCATCTTTATTCTTTTTTAGTTCTTTTATTGGGTTTAAAATATGTTTGTGAATAGGTATTATTCTTTGATGTTTTTTGCTGCTTGTATCTTGTAGGCTTATGTGAATAAAATTATCTTTAATATCTTGTTTTTTAATGGATAAAACTTCTTCAATTCTTAACCCTGTATATAATGCGATTTTACATAAGTTTTTATAATCTTCCTCTATGTCACTTGAAAAGATTTTTTCTAATTCTTTTTGTGTATATTCTTCCCTTTTGATTTCTTTATTTTCTAATAGTGGTTTTATGTTTAAAAGTGGGTTTTCTTTGATAATTTCATCATAGACCAAATAATCAAAAAAAGTTTTAAAATTGCTCATGTGGTTATTGATAGTTTTAGGATCTAGTGGCTCATAATTTTCTTTTTTTCTTAATTTTAAAACTTGCTCTAATGGACTTTGATAATATTTTTTATCTTTAAAAAAGTTTTTTGGCAATTGTTGTAAACTCTTTTGTAAACCTTTAAAAAAAGAAAAATTAAAAATGGTGTCTTGTGTTATAAAATATTTTAAATATCTATAACTTGCTCGGTATGATTTTATAGAGCTACTTGAAACTTTATCAAAAGACAGCCTATGCTCTAAATAATTTTCAAAATGTTGATCAATGTTTTCTATTTTTTCTAATTTTCTTGGTGTGTTTTGTGAAAATTTACTTTCTAATTTTTCCAGTCTTTCTAGGATTTGATTATCTTTTTTTTGTGATAATTCTTTTATCTTTTTAGAAGTTTCTATTTCCTCTTTAAAAATCTCTTGAGTTAGTGTTTCTTGTTCTTGTGGGTTTAATTCGACATAAGACTCTTGATATTGTTGTTCTTGGGCTTCTATTGTTTCTTTACCATAGGCAATAATGGCTTCTTCTTTTGTTAAAGATTCTTGATTTTTAATTTTTTCTAAAACTTGATCTAATGTTGGCATTTCTAAACTCTCAATTATTTTATCTCTTAATATTTTACAATAATTAAGATTAGAACTTTTAAGGGAAATTTTAAAAGGTTTTCCATTTATTCTTTTAGAAAAATAATAAACATTGTTTCTTTTATAAAGATATTTTGTATTTTGTTGTTGGACAAATGTTGGACAGTTTATAGATAAATCATAGGAATATGACTTATAATTTAGTTCAAAGTTCGTATTTATAGGGGTTTTAACAGAGGTTGGTGGCGGACAGAGAGGGATTCGAACNNGTGGTTTCAGCCAACTCACCCATCTGTCCATGCACTAAAAAGTAGAACGACATTATACCATTTGAAGATAATATGATGCTTAAACCAAAAGATTTAAGCATCATTTGTATTTAGAAATAGCTTACATCATTTCCACGAGTGAGTTTATCTAAAAGTTTTTGAAGTTTTTTGACTTCCTTGTCACCAGAGCGCTTTGCTTCTTCGATCTTGTCTTTAAGCATAGCTATCGTTTCAACTTTACCTAAAATTTTCATTTTTGCTCCTTTTGTGAAGTTAGACAAAAAAAGCAAAAATTATTCCTATGGTTGTTTTACTGCCCCATTATAAAAAACTGTACACTCTTTGTTTGTATCTGCACCAAGCACTTTTTTAGATGAGCCAAACAAAGATGAAGCCATATTGACGATAGAGTTTACTGCACTCTCGTCTAGTTTTACACTAGGTTTACTAAAAGTTCCTATGATGGTTTGGGAGTATTTTGCGCAATTTTTAGCATCTAAAACACCTACTTTTACATCTAAAAATTTCTCATTTACGATGTCCAAATCTCCTTTAAGTGCTACTCTGTTTTTTCCTGTTGCGATTGCTACGTCAGTAAGCTTAGCTTTGGCATTTGCCACATCTATCTTTACATGTAAATGTTTCAAAAGAGTTTGTCCACTCTTTGCACCACTATAAACAGTCGAAGCATCACTGCTTTTTGAAAGAGCAAATCCGATAGGTCCAGCAACCAATAGTGAGCCTATATCCACCATATCAACGCTTTGTGACTTATCGTATCCACCTATAATCTTATCCAAATCATATCCTATGATACCAATTCCCTGACCATCAAATATAACTTCTGATTTTAAATTCTTTTTTATCACAAGAGGAGTATCTAGGATAGTTGCAAGAGTTACATCCAGATTTAACTCACCATCAAGCAAATCTTTTTCAAGTATCTCTTTTGAAAAGTTTTTGAGTTTGAGTTTTGGGATATTTTGAGCAAACTCTACTTTTGGTGTTTTTGTACTCAAATCTATCTTCGCTTTTCCTGATGCAACAGAGTCAAAGATGTTATAGCTCATGCTATTTACATTTGCAATAGAATTTTTGAGCGAAAACTTTACATGTAAGTCTTTTGCATTGTACTTTTGATAAGCGATATTTTTGATTTTAACATCCCCTAAAAAAGCGATGGCATTTAACTCTTTTTTGCTTGTATCATAAACGATAGAGTTTACTACCACATCCATATCTGTTACTTTTGCAGTAGTGTTTGCTACCGTGTCTATATACTCTACATTTGTGTTTTCAACTCTTATTTCATTGATATTTATAAGAGGTACTTGTCTCTTTTCCTCTGTTGTATTGTTTTCTTGCGTTGTTTTTGTTAGTGCTTCTTTTTTAGCAAGTTCAAAGTTAAATTTTCCATTTTTTAGTTTTTCTACATGTAAGTTTAAATCCGAAAGCACAACATAATCGACCTCAATATTTTGCTTTAAAAATGGTATAAGTTTTATAGCGACAGAGAGTTCTTTAAGTGTTGTAAATGGCTTTTCATTTGGCTTTGATACACTTATATCTTTAAGCTTGATTCCAACTGGGGCAAAGGAAACAGAGATATCTCCATTTATCTTTAAGCTGTATCCAGAAGCCTCAAGTGCCATCTGTTCTATCTTTGGTTTGTGTTTGTTTAAGTCTAGCATACTGATAGCAACTACCAAGCCAACTATACCCAAAGCAAACAAAATAACAGAGCCGATAAGTAGTTTTTTTGCCATGATGTATCCTTTGTTTTATATCTGTTGTAGTATCTTTTGTGTAACGCCTAGTGGATCTGTTGATTGATATATCGGTCTTCCAACTACGATAAAGTCTGATTTTTCTTTTTTTGCCATAGCCACATCTGCGACTCTTTGTTGGTCACCAACATCCTCTGCAAATGGTCTTATCCCAGGTGTTAGCGTCAAAAAGTTTGATGTAGTGTTTTCTTTGATGAGTAAACTTTCATATACAGAGCAAACCACTCCGTTTAAACCGCTTTCATATGCATCTTTTGCAAACTGTGAAGCTTTTTCTTCTATGGATTTGTTATACACCGCATAAAAAGAGTCTTCATCAAAACTAGTGAGTGCCGTCACAGCCAAAACGATAGGTCGATTTTCTATACCACTGAGTCTTTGCATAACCATGCTCATCGCTTTTTTACCACTTGAAGCATGAACATTGAACATATCCACACCAAGCCCTGCCATAGATTCAGCAGCGTCAGCCATCGTATTTGGTATATCATGAATTTTCAAATCTAAAAATATTTTAAAATTGGGATTGATTGATTTTATCTCTTCAAGCAAAGGTTGTCCATCTCGTATGTATGAGCGGAGTCCAACTTTGAGCCAAATATCCTCAGCTCTTAAAACCTTAGCCAAATCTAAATTTTCTTTTGCAGTTGGCAAATCAAGTGCAACGCATAGTTTCATATCCATATCTCCTTTGATTGAAGCCAAGCTCAAACCAAATCCTTCTAACAGATTTGATGCTAGAAGGATTTATATTTTACTTTTCTTTATTATTTTTTATTGAGTCTAAAACGCCGTTTACAAACTTTGGACTTGTATCGTTACAAAGTTTTTTTGCTAGTTCTATTGCTTCATTGATAACAACAGCATCATCGAGTTCTGAGTATAAAAGCTCATAAGTAGCAAGTCTGAGTATAGCTCTCTCGATATTGCCTATATTTGCTAAATCCCACTCTTTTAAGTAGTTATTTATAACACCGTCGATATGTTCTAAATTTATCTTTATACCATTGTATAAATCAAGAGCAAATTCACGCTGTTGATTTCTGATTTTTTTCTCTTCAAAAATTTCATCTATAAATTTGTCTATGCCTTCGTTTCCAATGTCACTTGCATATAAAAGACCGATGATACTCTCTCTTACTTGGTGTCTAGTTGCCAATATAATTCCTTATAAATTTTTATACAAGCTTATCATCTCGATAAGACCTGTCATAACTTCAAAGCCTTTGTTTCCAGCTTTACTTCCTGCTCTTTCGATAGCTTGTTCTATCGTATCAGTTGTAAGTACACCAAAAACTACTGGTTTTTGATACTTTAGGGCA
Organism: Sulfurospirillum sp. UBA6810; assembly: GCA_002469305.1. Classification (GTDB taxonomy): domain Bacteria; phylum Campylobacterota; class Campylobacteria; order Campylobacterales; family Sulfurospirillaceae; genus UBA6810. The sequence continues at coordinate 1,329 of DKEY01000161.1, read as the reverse complement.
CAACTTGCAACACCTTTTGTAGCTTCAGCAGCAACATAATCAAAATGCGGAGTACTTCCTCTTATAACAGCACCTACACAACAAACAGCATCATACTTGCCACTTGAGAGTACTTTATCCAAAGCCAATGGTATCTCAAATGCACCTGGTACTAAAACTAAATCAAGATTTGCTTCATTGCCACCATGACGTAAAAATGCATCTTTTGCACCCTCTACCAATCTATCTGTGATGATGTGGTTAAATCTTGCGTTGATGATTGCTACTTTTTCTGTGCCTTTGAGTGAAAGCTGTCCTTCTATAACGTTCATATTTATCCTTAATTTTTTAATTTTTTTTTGAGACGCAACAAAGTTTTGTCTCCTCTAAAGCTTAGGCAATCGCCTATAATTTTATCGCTATATTACTATACTTTTATTTACAATCTGATTATCTAGCTAAACTAGCTTGGATGGCTTTTATATCTGCAACTGTCTTATCCAAAGCTTCTAAATCAAGCATATTTGGACCATCACACAATGCTTCACAAGGATTTACATGTGTTTCAAAGAAAAATCCATCCGTTCCGATAGCTGCTGCTGCACGAGCAAGAGGTGCTACAAACTCTCTTTTTCCACCACTGCTACCACCTGCAGCTCCTGGCATTTGGACAGAGTGTGTTGCATCAAATATTACAGGTGCAAACTCTTTCATGATAAGAAAGCTTCTCATATCCACTACTAAATTGCCATAGCCAAAAGTACTTCCACGCTCAGTCAGCCAAACGCCATTTGCCTTTGCTACTTCATATCCCTCTTCTTGAACACCTCTTGTTTCAAGAACTTTTTTTACTGAGTATTTCATATCAGCAGGATTTAGAAACTGTCCTTTTTTGATATTTACCACGGCTTTTGTCTTTGCAGCTTCTACAAGTAAATCCGTTTGGCGACAAAGAAAAGCTGGAATTTGTAAGATATCTACCACTTGTGCTACTGGCGCTGCTTGGCAACTTTCATGGATATCTGTTAAAAGGTTATATCCAAACTCTCTTCTCACTGCATCAAGAAGTTTTAAACCCTCATCAATCCCAGGTCCTCTAAAACTATCTATGCTTGTTCTGTTTGCTTTGTCAAAACTTGATTTAAAGTAAAATTCTATATTTTTGTCTTCATGATATTTCATCAATTTTTCGGCAACTGCAAAAAGATTGTCTCTACTCTCTATGACACAAGGTCCTGCTATTAAAACCATTTATCTACCTTTTATTTAATTATATATTTTAAATTACTGCCATTGGTTATTTTTCTTTGGCAACTAAAATACCGCCAACAATGACTAAGATTATACCAA
>DKEY01000162.1 GCA_002469305.1 Sulfurospirillum sp. UBA6810 | reverse complement strand
TTCCTATAAAACCATTTGAACCTGTGATTAGGAGTTTCAAAGTTCATATACCTCTTTAGCCATTTTATTCATGATGTTTTCTCTTTTAAATTTTTCAATAAAAGAAGTTCTACATATACCACCAAATTTTTCTGCTTGTTTAAATTTTTCTAAAAAATCATTTACATTACATGGCTCAAAAACTATTGCATCACTTATATTTTTTTCAATAAATTCTTTTGCATATCCGCCAACACCAGCTATTATAAATTTATTTGTAGTTGCATATTCAAATACTTTGGAAGGCAGTACTTTTTTAAATGCTTCATAATCATTTAAATGTAAAAATAAAATATCACTATTTTTGTATATTTCTAGAAGTTTCGCTCTATTTACGGGATCAAATAATTTTACATTTTTAATACCATCTAAATTTTCAATCAAAGCTTTTTTTCTTCCACCATCACCAATGATATGTATTTCATAATCGTCCCCTAATTTTTTAGCCATATTTGGAACTATTTTTTCTAAGCCTTGTCCTTCTCCAATATTTCCAGCATATGTGATAATTGTTTTTTCATTTTTTTCATCATGTGTAAAGTCATACTCTAAAAAAACATCATCTATTCCATTTGTGTAAAAGCTATATGATATATCATTATTGATATTTTTAAAATAATTCTCAAAACCTTTTGATACAAGATTTATATGAGTTGCAGAATTTATAGTGTATTTTTCTATTCTTCTAAAAATTGGTATAACACATCTTAATTTACTTTTTGCAAAAACGGATTCTAAAGTATCGGTAAAAATATCTCTGATGTCTAAATACAACTTTGCTTGTTGTCTATTTGCTACTAAACTTCCTAAAAAAGCTGTCATAAGTCTTGATGAAGTTGCATAAACTAAATCATATTTTTCTCTTTTTTGCACTAGTTTTATGACTTGCCATGCAAACTTTAAAAATAATTTCGACTGATCTACAAATCCACTTTTATGAGTACCTAAATCTATTCTATTTACTTCAATATTTTCTGCTAATTTTTCAAACTCTTTAGCATCTTCACTAAAACTACCATATCTATTTGGCATAGCTGTTATGATTTCTACATTATCATTTTGATTTATCTGTTTTTTTAATTCTTCAACAAATGCAGTTGTTCTAAAAGAACCTGCACATAAATCAGGTGCGTAATAAAAACTCAATACTAATATTCTCATATATTTATCTCTACTTTCAACTCTTTTTCAAACGGTATTTCTACAACCAATGCTTCTAAAGTTTTATTAAACTCAGGAGCATATTCATACTTGAGAATTGAGAATTGAGAATTGAGAATTATTCTTTCTCGCATTTCATTTTCCGTCACATTTGGATGAAAGTGTAGTCTTGCAATTGCATTACAACATTTATTGAAGCTATCTTTAATAATTATATAATTTTCCTTAAATATCCATTTTCTAGTATGTAAAATACCAAATTTCTTTTTATATCCATCATGAGTTGCTTGTATAAAATCTTGTTCTTCAATTAATTTGATAATATTAGCTCTATTTGCAACTCTAAATCCACTCCAAATTTCACTACTGTTTTGCTTATTTATTTCAACAGTATTATGAGCCTTTGTACTTCGTTCATTATTTCTTCGTTTACTGTAATTATACGTGCTTATTCCAGTATCAACTATAAAAGGTTTATCTTTGATGTACAATTCAAAATTAAATGTATCCGCATGAGCATGTCCTGAAATATAACTGGCTCCAACTTCGCCAACATCTACTAGACATTCAAAATTTGCTTTTTTAATTTTTCTATAGCCAGATTGTTTTAAATCTTTTACAATCATATCCACATTTAATCTTGAAGCATAATCAAAAAGTTCCAAAAAACTTGGGGCTATTTTATTTGCACTATCATTTAAAAGTGGAATCTTACCATTTTCATAACTAATAGATTTCAACCATCCCAACATCAAGGAAGCTTTTCCTTCTAAAAATATTAATAATTCTTCCTTTTTCCAACTATTATTTTGAACTAAATTTATACAATCTAATACTCTAAAAAGCATAAGTTGGTGATACATAGGACTTAATTCAAAATGTCCACCATCATCAAGTATCTGTTCATCCAGCTCTTTATTTAAAATCTCTACAGCTTTTTTATACAACATTTCATCTTGAAAATAATAAGCACCAAACAGTAAACTAAAACCATTTTCCAGTAGATGGTTTCCAAGCAAATGATATTCTAAATTATCTAACAAAATATAATACTGAGCATACAGGCTATCGTCTATCTTTTTATCTTTTATTTCATACTTAGTTAAAAACTTTATCCAGTTTATCCCTCTAATGCTTATAGGGAATGGTTCCAGTCCATCTTTTATAATATATATATTTTCAATAAAATCATATATCAAATTTACATCTTCTTTATTTCCTAGATATTCAAAATATGTAAGATTGTAAGTCCAAAGTTTACCATATTCAGCAAAATTCCAGTCTATTTTTAACCCAAATTTTTTTGATAAATTTAGCATGGTAAATTCACTATTTTCATAACTACTATAATATCCACATGAATTTACAAGCTTTAAAGGTGCCACATTTTGTGACACCTTAGGAAAGTTATATTGAAAACCAATAAGTTTTCTAAATCTAGCTCTTACAAAATAAAATAATCTATAATAAATCTGAGTAAATTTTAAATATTTAATAGTATTAAAGAGTCTAATATATTTATTCATCAAACTTCAACTAAACTCTTACTTCTAATAGATTCTAAAATCTTAAATGTAGTCTTAGTAGTATTATAAATACTCTCAAAACTTATCGCTTCATATCCACTTTTTACGGCTTCTTTAAAAGCTTTGAATTCATTCACAAAGCCTTTATCTTGATTTGAACTTTTTTCTTTTATAGGTTTCCCTTTTTTAAAAATTGTAAGTTCTCTAAAATCATTCATCTGCATACTTACACCACTACCAAATACTTCTATATACTCTTTTGGCATACTACTATCTCCATAAGCATAGTAACTTATAGTTGCAGTGCTTCCATTTGCATAATTCAATATGATATTTACATTATCTTCATCTGGAATAGATTGGTCACTTTTTTGTAAAGTAGTAGCAAATACACTCTTTACTTCACTTCCTATTAGATAACTACAAGTATCTATAAAATGACAAACTTCACCTATGATTCTACCACCACCGATAGTTCTATCTTGTATCCAAACTTCTTTTGGGATGATCCCTGCATTTATTCTATAATTGATGCTTACTTGCCCAGATAGATTTTTTTTGATCTTTTCTATCATAGGTGAAAATCTTCTGTTAAACCCAACTTGTACTATCGTCTCACCTGTATAAGCTTCCTTGATAGCCTCAAGCTCCTCTTCGTAAATACAAAGTGGTTTTTCCACAAAGCAGTGTTTCCCAGCTTTTATAGACTCTATCACCGCACTTGCATGCTTATCGTGTTGTGTAGTTACAAATACACTATTAACTTCACTATTTTTAAATATCTCTGCACTGTCAGTCGTCATGTATTTAAAGTCATACTTTTTACCAGTCCCTTGTGCTGATACACCTGTAGCAGTGCAAAGTCCTACAAGTTCAAAATCATCAACTTTTTGTATATTTGGTAAGATAACTGATTTAGTAAAATTGCCTGCACCAATAAGTCCTATATTTATTTTATCATTAGTTATCTTTTTTTCAGTTCTTTTTACTATCTTTTCATCTTCTAATTTTATGTCTCTTTTGTACTCTAGTACAATTCCTAAATACTTTTCTTGAATTCTTCCCTCTAGTAAATCATACGCTGTCATTGCATTGTCAAAATCATAAGAGTGAGTGATAAGCTCTTTTGGAGTGATTTTTCCCTCTTGTATAAGTCCTAAAAATGCCTCAAAGTTTCTTTGTTCTGTAAACCGTACCAAATCATACGGATAGTCTACACCTTTCTCTTCATATTCAGGGTCGTATCTTCCTGGACCATAAGCCATAGATAGTTTTATTTCAAGCTCTTTTTTATAGTATGTATTTCTTGGAACATCCATACCAACCATACCAACTAAAACTACTCTTCCTCTCATACGACTTATTTCAGCTGCATCTATTATAGGCTGATTTGAGCTAGTTGAAGCTGCGATAATTACAGCATCTGCCCCATATCCACCTGTAAACTCACTACATTTTTCTATAAGCACACTAGCGTGACACACTTCATCACACCCAAGCTTTTTAGCTAATGCCATCTTATCTGGGTCTATATCAGAACCGATGACTTTACAACCATTTGCTTTAAGTAGTTGCACTGTAAGTTGACCTAAAAGTCCTAGCCCCACCACAGCTACTTTTTCACCAAGTAGTGGTACAGTTTGTCTCACACCTTGTAGAGCAATTGCACCAACCGTTACAAAAGAAGCATCAATATCATCTACACCATCAGGTATTTTTACCATCAAGTTTTTCGGCACATAGTTTAGTTCTGCATGGTTTGCATACCCTGCACCACCACAAGCCACTCTGTCACCTATATTAATACCACTTAGCTCATCGCCCACTTGTACCACACGACCAGCCAAACTATATCCTAAAGGAATAGGAGTATCAAGTTTTGTAAAAACTTTTTCAAGAGTATTTCTAACACCCTCTTTTTTCATCTTATCTACTACTTGCTTTACAAGGTCTGGTCTATCTTTTGCTTTTGCTAGCATAGATTTTTTTGCAAAATCTACTAGCATCTTTTCGGTACCTGCACTAACTAAACTACATGTCGTTTGCACCAATGCACCATTTTTTTCACATACTGGTGCAGGAACTTCAAAAAGTCCTAGCTCACCTGTTTTAAATGATTGTATAAGTTGTTTCATAATTTATTATTCCTTTTTAGTTTTATATTTTTGATTTGGACTTTTTGGTTTATCTGGAATCGTTAACTCAATAAGTTTAATCTCTAACAAATGTTTAATAGCATTTTTAAGACTTCCAGATAAGCTTTTAAGACCTAACTTTTGAACTAACTCTGCTGATGAAAGATTTTCACTATTTAAACATTCTAATATTTTCTTTTCTGTTTCATTTAAATCAGCTTGGGCCTCAGCTTGGGCCTCAGCTTGGGCCTCAACTTGGGCTCCAGCTTGCTCGGTAGCTTTCTCCAAATAAAAAGTAGTCAAGCTTGTGTCCAAATCTGTCTCAAATTTTATTGGTTTATTGGTATAACTTTTCCACCCATCTATCATCTTATCAAACCCATATCCTGCATTTTCAGCTAGTTTCACAGCACGAAACAGTTTTGCTAATATTGGGTTTCTTGGCATGGAAGTATCACTATTTAGAAAGTATTCTATAGGCTTTGGGTAAGTTCCTGCATTGAAAAACTCTATTTTATCACTAAAAACCCTAACTCTTGATTTTATAGGTGAAAAATAATCAGCATGCATAAGCATATTTACAAGAGCTTCTCTTAGTGCATCTATATAAGGATAATCTTCTTTTGCAAATCCCATGCTATCTAACTTAAAAGGTTTGTCTATCCTCATAGTCACTCTTTCAAAGAGTATAAAGTAATAATCCCAAAGGTTCTCTTGCTCAGGAAGTCTATAAGTATATCGTACCTTTGCATCTGATATACTGCTTCCTGGTATCTCAAAAAGGTCTATTCTAAAGTCTACGAAATACCTCTCTATGCTATCTCTTTTTCCAAAAAACAAAAGTCCTGCAAAGGTTGGTTTACCATCAACCAAAACAGAAACTTTATGTAAAAACTCTTCAATGCTTAGTTTATTATAATGTGATGTTGGATTTACAGTTTGCAGATATTCTTTGTATTGATTTAAAGAGATAGATGAAAGATTATCTATCGTATAGTTTTCTATCACTTCAGATGTTTTTGTACCAAATGTTTGATCACGATACATCGTATCTATCTCTTCTTTTGTCGCTCTTCTATCGCCACTACCACTTCTTATAAAACTATTTGCCAAACTATTATAATAAACTGGCTTTTGTTTAGAGATAGGTATATAAAAAGCTAAGATTGTTTTATCTTCAAAGTTGTATTTATAAGCATCTACTCTTATCTTGATATTAAATTTCTCACCATTGAGTGTATTTAAAAACTCATGCTCTATTTTGGATGGATTCTCAACTCCGACTATACTAAAGTTGTCATTTCTTTCTTCTATTCCAAAGATCAGCCAACCACCTGCAGTATTTGAAAAAGCACTCACACTCTCCCAAGCACTTTTCGGTAATCCTCCACTAGCTAGTTTCACTTCAAAGTCTTCCCATTCAATATCTTGAAGTTTTTTGAGTAGTTCTTGTTTTGTCATATCAACTGCTTCATTATATTTTTCCACTCATCTACAAGAAAGCTATTTTCTTCTAATAGCTCAATATACTCATTTGGTTCAAGCCCGTATTCGTTTGCTTTTTTAAAAATTCTTGATTGAAAATTGAAGTCTAAAGTATCATTTTTTTCAAACGACTCTTGAAGCTCTTTTTGAAATAGATTGATTTCAAGCTTTATATCTTGGAGATGTTTTATATCATCTCCTAGTTCTATATTCCAGTCTAATCTATGATTTAAAGCATTAACAATATCTTGTTTACGATACTGTATGCCTATAGCTTCACTAAATTTTTTATTTATATTTTGAATAAGCAAATCAATATCTATTTCATTTAAATCTCTCAAGATAAAATATATATCAAAAAGATCTTTGATGGTATCTGGTCTATCACACAAAGCTTTAAATTTATACAACAATAGATTATAAAGATTTTCTGTCTTAAATATATCCTCATTTACAAATGACAAATCAACCACTCTACAACATGTAAAATTTAATAGCTCTATTTTTATAATCTCATCATTATCATCAAAGCCAAAAAACAGTCTCCAAGATTTTTCATCTTTTATCCAAATAGGATCACGATCTAGCTTGACTCCTTCTTGTCCTAGTATAAGTTCTACTATTTTATTTTTGATATTTTCTAACTCTTTATTTGTTTTTAGATTCACAAAAAAGAAGTCAAGATCTTCAGAATTTCGATATGGCATAGGCAATACAAATCTTTGTAGTCCAGTGCCACCAGCTAAAAACATTTCACTTTCAAGTGGTTTGAGTTGCTTTAAAATCCTATCTTGGTTTTTAAAAACACTACTCCAATCATCTCTATGCATGAGTTAGTTTACCTATGATTTGTGTTCGCATATCCAAAGGGAGATTCTCTTTTATTCTTTTTATGATATTTTGACTATTGTTTTGTATTCCACTTGCAATATCATCTATCGTATAATTTGTACCCCAAAAAACAGATTTGAGTTTTTTTTCTTCGTTTGATGTGAGTAAATAATCTACTCTAGATACTACATAGCTTCTTCGCAAATCTTGTTCTGCTTGAAGTTCAAGCTTCTTTCTATAGATCATATCTTTTAAAATCACCATAGCATAAGGTGGAACTTTGTTTGTTTTTTTCCATCCAGCTACAGTGTTATAAGGGATTTTGGAATACTCAGCAAAATCACTTTTTTTCAAGTTATTATTAGCTAGTAGCTTCTCAAAAATAGTATTGCTAACTTCCATTATATTCTCCATATTTATTGATTTGACTATCATAGCAAAATTCTATATTATTTGTCAAATTGACAAGTTTTAATTATAATGTACCCATCCCCAAAAACTAGACCACGCATAAGTTGATAATTTCTGATAAAATAA
>DKEY01000079.1:7248-8639 GCA_002469305.1 Sulfurospirillum sp. UBA6810 | reverse complement strand
GGGCAAATGAATCATGGGGAAGATACTGGGCTTGGGATCCAAAAGAGACATGGTCATACATCTCTATCATCGTTTATGCCATAGTCTTGCATCTTAGAATGTTAAAAGACATCTATACTCCATATCTTTTCAATACTCTAGCTCTTGTCTCATTTGCTTCAATCTTGATGACATACTTTGGGGTGAACTTTTATCTAGCTGGTATGCACTCTTATGCTACTGGTGATCCTGTTCCGATTCCAACTTGGGTATATGTTTTGGGTGCGAGTATCTTTGTACTTATCGCCCTAGCCTATCCAAAAAGAAAAATTCTCGAAAAATATAATTAATAAGGAAAAAAAATGAAAAAGTTACAACTGTTGTTACTTAGCTTATGTTTGAGTGTTTCACTCTACGCAAAGAACTCTTACGAGGGTGTTGTTACTGATGTATTACAAGGTGGTGGCTATACTTACTTAGAGATACAAGAAAAAACGCAAAAGAAGTTTTGGATTGCTGTCACTGGTCAAGATGTAAAGAAAGGTACTGAAGTGCGTTTTAATGAAGAGTTGGTAGCAAAAGATTTTAACAGCAAAGCGCTTAATAGAACTTTTGATACTTTGATGTTTGCCTCTGATTTACAGCATAGAACACAGATGGAATCACCTTTTATCAAAGAACTTGTTGCAAAATCACCTTACCAAAAAAGTGGCACTATCTCTATCGCTGAACTTATGAGCAATTCTAAAAAGTATGCGAACAAATCAGTAACAGTTCGTGCAAAAGTTGTCAAAGTTTCTAACAATATCATGTCAAAAAACTGGGTACATCTTCAAGATGGTACAGGAGTAGAGGGGGAAGTAGGTAGAGTTGTATTTACTTCACCAACTGGTTCACCTAGTATCGGTGATATCGTAACTGCTAAAGGAAAAGTATCTGTTGATAAAGACTTTGGTTCTGGTTATGTTTATAAGGTTATCGTAGAAGAGTCTAGCTTTACAAAGTAAGTATAGCAAGTAGGTGTTTGGCTTTGCCAATCACCTACTAAAAAACTCTAGTTAAAAAGTTCTATCAACCCCTCTTCATCTAAAACTTCCAAATACTGTTTATCATCGATAGATATGATATCTTGCTTTTTAAATTTTGTAAGCGTTCTTGAGAGAGTTTCAGGAGTGATATTTAAAATCGAAGCTACTTGTGTGTTTTTGAGTTTGTTAAACAACTCTGCATTTTCAACAAGAAACTTCGCTATCTTTGCTTCAGAGGTAAATACTATCTCTTTTGTTACGACTTCTGACATGATTTTTAACTTTGAAGCTAAGGACTTTATGATATTTGTTGCAATTTTAGGATTTTTAAAAAAGTTTTCTTCCAACTTTTTATAGTCTATCTTCATCACTTCACCAGGAGTT
>DKEY01000079.1:0-7234 GCA_002469305.1 Sulfurospirillum sp. UBA6810 | reverse complement strand
TTTATAGGTCTGAAATCATGCAAAAATATCTGATTGCCTTTGTAATTTGTCTTATAAAGTCTCAGTGTACCACTGAGTAAGATATACATATATGTGGGTTCTTCTCCCTCATAAAAAAGTATCTCTTTTGTATTGAACTGTTTTATCGTTGAAATCTCTCGTAACTTTTCAATACCCTCATCACAGAGGTTAGAAAAAAGTGGTATTTGTCTTATATTGTCCATCAATGCACCTAAAATTTTTTTGATTATAACACTACTTTTATAAACTCTTCATTCTCAAAGTTATCTATCATGAGTTTTTTTACTCTCTCTTGCCAAAGAGTACCAAACTCTTTCATCTCTTCTTCACTCACATTTTGAGAGTTTATGAGTTTCATCAACTCCTGAAGTCTTGGACTTGGAGGTACAACATTTGGATTGTAGCTTACCTCTACACTTTGGTTTGTATCAAGCCTTGTAAATCTTACATGTAAGTTTATATCCGCTTCAAACTCCATCAAAGAGTGTCTTGCATACTTCCCATTAATCCCTTTAAAACCACTCTCTTTCGTTGCACCTGTGATGTTAGAGATAACATTTGAGATAACACCTGTTACCCCAGCAGAAAGTGCCTCTTTAAAAGCAACCTTTATCTCTCCTCGCACAGGCAATGTATCTGGATAGAGAGTTTTAAGAGCTTTGAAGCTCATCAAATATGCACTAGCTACGGTAGGACAACTATGCCCTGCTGCTTTTACTATCTGCTTATAGCTAAACTTTATAACTCCCTTTTCTACACTTCCCAAAAACTGTGCAAGTGGGTCAAAAGTAGCGATACGTGGGACATCTTTGAAAAATGAAGGAAACGCTTCTTCTCTCATCTTATGCTCCTAGTGCTTTTTTCACTTCGTCACTTGCCATCGTTATATTCCAAGCTGGCTCCCACACTATCTCTATCTCACACTCATCTACCTCATCAAGTCTCTCAACTGCTTCTTTTGTCCACTGCTTCATCATCTCATGCAAAGGACAACCTTTTGTTGAGAGTGTCATGTTTACATGTACATTTTTGCCACTGATGATAACTCCATAAATCAAACCTAATGAGTAGATATCAAATCCAACTTCAGGGTCGATAACAGTTTTTATCGCTTCTATTACTTTTTCTTCATTTAACATTTTGATCTTCCTTTTTTAATCCATAAACAAGTGTAAAACAGATGTTATACATCACTAAAAGTGTTGCTATTGCCATGATAAATGTACCAAGTTGAAACAAACTCTTTACACTCAATGCAATCCCTACACTACTGATAACTACTCCTACAAGTGTTATCCAAAACTGATAATCAGCAACCTTCTCTTTTACCATATCGCTGAGCATCGGAACTTTCATCTTTCCTACATGAGGCGAAAATCTCTGATACCACACTAAAAATGGAAGTATCTTGTAGATATGTCCTATGATAAAAAAGATAAAAAAACCAAAAAAGAGTAAAAAGCCAAAGAGGATAAAGTACTTTTGTTCTCCACTGACAATCGCTCCTACTAATACTACTACGCTAAGAAGCAGTGTCAAAAATGAAGCCATCATATTTTTAGCCCAAAAGTCATTTTGACGTCTAACTCTAGCTTTAAAGATACCTCTCATTTGCAAAGTTGCGAGCAAGATAGCAATGCCACTCAAAGCACCCCCAATCTCAAAAAGAAATCTTACATGTAAGACTTCTCCCACGAGCAAAAGAGTAAGCCCTACTGTGATAAAGTAAAAGGCAAATTCTATTTTCTTTTGGCTATATCCATGTGAGAGTGAGAACATAGGAAGTAAAACCATGCCAACTCCCATGATAGTCATACTCACATAACCAAATATAGTAGTAGCTATGTGCATCTTTGCCAAGCTAAGGATATCTCCATAAAAACCATAGACCAAATCAAGAGCCATAAAAAATCCTACACAAGCTCCGATAAATAAAAAAACATTGGCAACAAAGATAAACTTAGCGACGATATCCCACTTTTCTAACTCTTTGTATGTTAAAAAGATATTTACAACAAAGATAAGCATAGAGATATACATCATAATCGCCCCATAAGGCATAAGCGAAAGATACTCTGTATGAGCTAATCCAAAGCAAAAAAGCCCTATACCCACAACAAAAATGTAAAACTGTATATATGCAAAATCTTTTGAAAAAATCGGTATCTCTAAAACAACAGGGATAAGCTGATACATCGCTCCAAAGAAAACCATCATCACAAAACCTAAAAGGTAGAGATGTATAAGTGAAGCTATGGAACTTGATAAAAAGTATCCATCTATACTATCTGCATAAAATGGTAGTAAAAAAGCACTGAGAGCATAAAAAAGTGCTGCTGCTATAAAATAGTGTGCCACCAATACAAATGGTGGTGCCATCTCGGTGGCTAGATTTCTTGCCATACCTTATCCGTTACAACTTTTATCGCTCAAATCAGCTTGCTCTGAAAATCCCTCTTTATAAAAGATTTCTAGTTTTACTTTGCCATCTTCTAGTTTTGATTCTTTGATGCCAAAATGCTTATCAATCTTTGGATAAAGACCCATCGGACTTTTGTGGTTTATCATGATGAGCTTCGTACGAGCATCTTTCACAAGAGCAAGACCAAGTAAGGCATTGACCATAGGCTCAGGGGGAATACACATTGAGCTATCAAACTCAATACATGTAAAACCATCTTTTTCATACTGATAAAAAGGAACTGTTGCTCCCTCTACTGCTAACACACTTTTAGTTTCAGACATATTTACTCCTATTTATTTTTCCAAATTATACAAGAGTGCAAATGTTAAAACCTTGATATTTATCAAGTGGAAAAATAATTGAGTATTTGTTAAGAAAAAAAGCTTACATGTAAGAATTTATTGAGCTAAGTTATGTAAAATCCAAACAACTTAATCTACAAGTATCCGCAGCTAAAAGATGGCTTTTTATTTTTCTTTAAAAGACAATGAGGCTTGTTTAAAGTACTTATTCATGATACTTTGATACTTTGATAAACCTTGTTCATCAAGTTTTTTGAGAGTATCAAGGCTTTTTTGTAACTGCTTTACTATCTTCACATCCATATCTTTATGTGTAGCTATGAAATATGGTGCTTTTTTCAGTAGATATACTAGTTCATATTCATTTACGTTTATCCCCTCTTGTAATGCATCAAAAATAAAAGGTAAATCTGTTGTGATAAGTGCATCTGCTCTGTTATACTCAAGCATCCTAAAACCTTGTTTTGGAGTCGATACTCGGACTACATTTTGTAGATTTCCACCCAATTTGATAAAGGCTCTCTCAGCAGCGCTGTTTTTTATGCTGATGATTTTATATCCTTTGAGATTTACGACATCTGATAAAGACATATGAGATTGTTTTTTTGCAATGATACCTAGCTTTACCTGTGCAACTGGTCCTATCCATTGGAACATGGATTCTCGTTCAGGTAAGCGAGAGGCAGTTATGAGAATAGAGTTAGGAGTTACTAAAGCTTGAGAAAAAACAGCACTCCAAGTATCTAGTACGATATTTTTCGCATCAAAATTTAAATTGTTTTCTTTAAACAAATGAGTAAGTATATCAACGCTTATACCAGTTATATCCCCTTTGCTCCTATAATTAAAAGGTGGATTTTTACCAGCAAAAATAGCAATATCTTGCGCAGTTGCAAAAGATAAAAACAAAAGCAATAAAACTAAAAATCTTCTTATAACATGCATAAATTCTCCTGTAAAAATACTATGAGATATATCTAAAACATTGTTCGATAAAATGACTAGAATATTGTAGTTAACTAAAAGGATATAAATGAGACTTATTTTAAAAGTAGCATAATTTGATACATATCAAGGCAGATAAATTTGCTAAATACTACAATATTTAAAAGAAAAAAGGGAGTTGGTATGGGTATAGTATTTGAATCCATAGTAAAAAGTGATGGAGAAGGTGGCTGGTGTATAGAGCTTAAAGACCCTATGAGAGAAGTGATTTTAGTATGTAAAGACTTAGAAGAGTATGAGAAAAATATCCAAGAGTTAAGCCAACCTTATGGGGGTCGTATAGATGAAGTGAAGTGGCTTCAAGAAGCTGGATTGCATCCAAGTTTGATAGATGAAGTTCGTTTTGAGATGGTCAAGTTTCAAGAAAAATACAAAGACCAACTTGAAGAGAAATAGTCGATTTGAGTAGCAATTACACAGAAATAGAAAAACTTCTATAATTTCAAATAAAAACATCCTTTAGATATAACAGAGAGTTATAATAGTAAAAATAGCAATCTAATTCTAATGCCTAAGGGAACTTATGTCCAAGCAGATTCTTCTTATAAATTGTGCTTACAGGGTTGGCAGTATCATAGACCAGATGATGCAAGAAGTTGCGATAAATATCCAAAGAAGTGGCTACACCTATGAAATGCTCAATCTAAGAGAACAAGAGTTTTCCCACTGTGTAAACTGCAGAGTATGCACTCAAAAAGATGGTGAAAATCCTGGTGAGTGTATCAATCGCGACAAAATGAATGACATAGTAAAGTTGATAGAACAAAGTGCCGGTTATGTTATAGCCAGTCCTGCAAAGTTTTATGCAACAGCAAAATTTTTTGAATGTTTTTTAAGTAGGCTTATCGTTTACTCTTACTGGCCTTTTGGTACAAAAACTCCCATTCCAAAAAAACACCTTACAAAAAAAGCTGTTTTGATTTGTGCTTTTCCCATCCCTGAATTTATAGCAAAAATCTACTCAAAAACCATCAATCAACTAAAAACCTGTGCAAAACTTATCGGTGCACAACCTATCGAAACTATCTATATAGCTCTAACCCCTATCAGTTCAGATAGAAAACTTTCACAAAAAGAAAAAGAACAAGCAAAAAATGCGAGTGAAAAACTCATAGCGAGTTTGTAGCTTACATGTAAGAAAAAAAAGAGCTTGGTAAATCCCACCAAGTTTTGTGTCGTGTGATTGTGTTTCACTCTCAACTTTGAGGCTTAGAAGTGGTTTACTCCGTTTATTTTACAATTCCTAATTTTTTAAGAGGAGAAAACTACTATTTTATTTTTACCTGAGTTTTTAGCTTCATAAAGTGCTTTGTCTGCATTGTTGATAAACTCTTGAGGTGTTAAACTTTCGTCTGGAAAGATGGAGTAAATCCCATAACTAAGAGTGATATCTGCTATGCCATCAAATTTTGAACTGAGTGCATTTTTTTGTATCATTTGACAAAGTTGTATAGAACTGTGGTCATCTCCACCACAAGAGACTATCACAAACTCTTCTCCACCAAATCTCGCTACAAAGTCTGTTGCTCTTTTTAGAGAGTCTTTGATGCTTTTTGCGATAGATTTTAAAACTTGGTCTCCGACTAAGTGTCCTTTTGTGTCGTTTATAGTTTTAAAGTTATCCACATCACAGATGATAAGAGATATAGATGTTTTATGTCTTTGTGCTATGTTCCATCTGTCATAAAATGTGAGATTAAAGTATCTTCTGTTGTATATCTGAGTCAGTGGGTCTTTGATAGAGAGTTCTGTGAGTTTACACTCGACCTCTTTTCTATGTGTCACATCTATAAATGTCGCATAAACAAAGGTCTTTTTGCGATAGTACCTCGCTTCACACCACTTTTTAGAGCCATCTTTACATGTAACTTCTAGCTCCACAGGTTCTGAGTGTGATTTGTTTTGTTTTTCTGTCTCTTCTATGGTTACTTCCCATAGTTTTTTGATATCTTTTCGATACTCCTCATTTGGATATGCTTTTAAAAACCATTTATCTAAAGTATCTATATCAGGCAATTCCCAGCCAAAAATCGTATTGAAATAGGTGTTGTAGTATGGAGGAAGTTTTTGTGTAGTATCAAGTCTTGCTATGCCTAGAGGTAAGTCGTCTATAAAATCTTGAAGATACTCGACGTTGTTAAACATAAACACACAACCTGTATAGTTTTATTACTTGATAATACCCAAGCAATTCTTATGTGAAAATTAAATGAGACCTTAAACTAAAAAAGCTTTATGAACTTTGTACATTTTTCTACATGTAAGATTTTTTTATCTTTACATGTAAAACAATTTTAGCAATTTTTGGATTGTATAAGTTATCTCTTTGAGTTATACTTTTAAAAAATTATGAGAGGTAGTTATGAGTTATTTATCAAATGCAGATTTATCTAACAATTACCGCCAAATAGAAAAAGCTATACACTTCATTGATGATAATTTTAAAGAGCAACCTAGCATAGACGAGATAGCAAAAAACATAGGCATGAGCAAATTTCATTTTATCCGTGTTTTTAAAGAGTATGTAGGTGTCACACCCAAACAGTTTTTACATGCCATAACACTCAACTATGCAAAAGAACACATAAAAGAGTCTCAATCTATCTTAGAGAGCAGCCTAGATTTAGGACTTTCAAGCACAAGCAGACTCCATGAACTCTTTGTAAACCTCATCGGTGTAACTCCAAAAGAGTGGAGGGAAAAAGGCAAAGATGTGCTTATAACTTATGGTTATGGCAAAACTCCTTTTGGTTTAGCACTCATTGGCTTTACAGATAAAGGTATCTGCTACTTAGGTTTTATAGATAACAACCAAGAGATGATATTTGCAAGATTTAAAGAGCTTTGGGAAAATGCAACTTTAGTTCACGATGGAGAAAAAGCACGTGAGTACTTAGAAAACATCTTCATAAAAAATCAAAAATACAACTTGCTTGTCAAAGGTACAAACTTTCAAGTCAATGTCTGGAAAGCCCTCTTAAACCTCCCAAATGGAGTAGTCACAACCTACCAAGATATGGCAAATTTTTTAAAAAAACCAAAGGCTGTTCGAGCTGTTGCAAGTGCAATCGGCAAAAATCACATAGGCTATCTTATCCCATGTCACAGAGTTATCTCAAAAAGTGGTGCTATGAGTGGATATAGATGGGGAATTGAGCGCAAAAAGATACTCATAGCATATGAATCCATCAATAAGGAAGAGCGATGAAACTAAAAATAGCAGAACTTCAAGATATAGATAAAGTTTTAGAACTACACTATAGATACCAAATAGACAGCATCAAAGAAGAGGATAAAAAAGATGGTTTTGTTACAACTCCTTTTACAAAAGAGCAGCTGACAAAACTGATAAATGAAGAACAAGGACTTTTTATCGCACTCAAAGATGATGCTGTTATAGCCTATGTTATGTCAGCGTCTTGGCAGTTTTGGTCAGCTTGGC
>DKEY01000123.1 GCA_002469305.1 Sulfurospirillum sp. UBA6810 | reverse complement strand
CACATTTTCTTAAAGCCAGTTCTACCGTTGTCTTTTCCATGCTTGCCCCTTTAAAGTAGAAAAACACTTATATATAAATATAGCAAAAAAGATAGACTTTGTTCCTTAAAATAAATAGTTACCTGTACAAGTGATTTAGATGTATAATATTTGAAATAATGAATATAATATGCAAATGTGTAGTTAATCAGTTAATTTGCAATGTTTTTGCAATGTTTCTGATATACAATTACAAAATGTTGCAGCAAAAGGAGATTTTATGTTACAAAAAGTAGTACTTGGTGTTTTTTTACTATGGGCTTCGTCTGTCTTTGGTTCATCTATTTATGACAAGGATATTGTTGTTAAAAATCAAAGTAGAGATGATAAAGTAAAAATAGTTTTTAAAGAGATGATGCAAAACTATGAAGAAGAGTATTTGAGTGGTTTTTTCTCATATGTATCAGAAGATAGGTTTGTTCAAGATTATATGACTTTTTTCGAAGCAATTGAAAAAGATATGAGAGTTTATGACATATTAAGTGTAGATACTTGGATAGAAAAAATCACAGAAGATGGTGTGAAGCGTTATTTATATGTCAAGTGGGAAAAAAGATATGAAAGTGCTACTGGTAGTTCTTTGCAGACGCAAAGAGGGTATTCGAGGTTTTTATTTGATGAAATTAATGGAGAATACAAACTTATAGAGCTTGCAGGTAATCATTTTTGGGGTGGTAGTTTGCCTGAATGGCGAGAAGAAGTTCCTCAAATAGCAGGGCAAGAAATAGAAGTTGCTAGTACTCAAAGTAGTGGGGGATTACCTGATTTAAGTGTACAAAATGTAACTTATAATGGGGGAACATATGATCTTGATTTTGATATAGTAAATCTCGGAACAGCTTCTGTGAATAATATAGATTATAGTGCAAGTTGTGGTGGCTATGGTGGAAATTATGCTGGAGTGATTGCCCCTGGTGCTTCAGTTCATATACAAATCATAAATGCTTTTGGTTGTACGCCTGGTGATTTTGTTATAGTTGATCCAGATTTATTTATAGATGAAAGTGATGAGTCTAATAACCAGATGGTTATCCCATGATGAAGTATGTTTTTTTAATAATTTTTTTGCTCGCCCTCAATCTTTTTGGCGCAGAAAAAGCAACTGCATGGGAAGTGAATGGACGTTTAGATATGTATGTTCAAAGCATAGATGTCCAAGGTGGAACTTTTAGTGATCGTGAAGGCAGTACCCATAATGAAGAGGTAAATCTCAATTTTTTTGGTCCTTTATTTGATGGAGAAGCTGGAGTTCAAAGTAGATTTAGAACTACAAATGATAAACGAATACAAAAAGATGGTGCTGAACTTTTGTATCTTCGTTCTTATTTTAAAAATAAGTTATGGGAATTAGAAGTTGGTGATGTAGCTGCTTCTTTTAATCCTTATATATTCGGAGGCAGTGTTAAAGGGTTAAAGGCAGTTTATAAATCCAGTGAAAAAGCAAATACTTGGAATTATGCTTTTATTTCAGGTTTTAAAAAATCTGCATGGAGACAGACATATACTTCTGAAAGTGGTGAAGAACCAACTGGTTATGCAGGAGCTTTTGAAGCAAAGTACATTCATGAAAGTGCCAAAGAAATAGCTCTTAGCGTTGCTTTGTATAAAGATGATTTAAGTACAGGCGATACAAATACTACATTACTTGGTAAAAAGGGATTTGGTATAGGGCTTGATGGAAAATGGAGATTTAACAAATATATAACGCTTAGTGGTAGAGGTGCTATCACAAGAGGTAGTGATGATTTAGAAAATGACAAAGATTCAAAAACAAGTAATGCTGTTTTGATAAAACTTTTGACACGTCCTATTTTAACCTCTTTAAGGAGTGATTTTACTTATCAAAGAGTAGATAGTGACTTTATCTCATTTGGAGGCAGTGCTAATAGTGATAAAGAACAAATAGAAAACTCTACAACTTGGACTATCAACAAAGAGTTTCGTGCAAGAGTTGATTTGAAAGCAAATTGGGATAACTTAAATGGTGCTTTAGAAGATACACAGTACCTCTACTACGAAGCAATCGCACTTACATATACCCCTGAATTTCTAAAAAGGGGAGACATAAACTTTCGGTTTGCCAATAAAGATGTAGATGGAAGAGGTGCGAAAAACAATACTCGCACAGCAGGTATAGATATCAATATGCGTGATAGTTCTGGTTGGAGATATGGTGGAGGATATGATTATAATGATTTTGATGATACGATTTTGGCAAGTGCTTCACAAAAAACACATACTCTTCGAGCTCTTCTTGGATATAAAGCATCTTTGGGTGAAGAGAAGTCATATAGATTTACCATAAGACCAGACTATCAACTTATAGAAAATGCACAAGATAAGATTGGTTTAAAAATAGATGCAGGTTACACCCATGATAAGAGATTGTCTGCTGATTTTATCTATATGATAAATCAAACAGATTATGAAGCAAATGATAATACTCAAAATAGTACATACCAGTTTGTTTCAACCTACAAGTTGGATGCAAAAGGGCAAAATTTATTAAGACTACTTTTGGAAAAAAGAGATGTTGATGTTGAAAATACACCTAATAATTCATATAACGAATACATAGGTAAAGTTTCACTTGTAATGAATTTTTAATCGGCAAGTGAGGTATAAAAAGTATGCCTCACTTTTATATCAAATAGGGGTTTATCTTGAAGATTCTATTTTTATTTTTTAGTTTTATGGTTGTTTCGTTTGCAAATATTGGTGTAGTTGTTGATGTTGTAGGCGAGAGTGAGCTTATAAGGGCAAATAAGACATTCAAAGTCATTCCAAAGTTAGAACTTCAAGAACATGATTTGATAAAAACTGGAAAAAATGCTCAGGTAAAACTGTTTTTTAAGGATAATACAGCAGTATCACTAGGGCAAAATACTTCCTTTGAGATTGATTCTTATCTTTTTACAGGGAAAAAAGATTCGCATGTAAAATTTAAAGTTTTAAAAGGTTTTTTTAAAACGGTAACAGGACAAATAAGCGAGATTGCCCCTGAGAGATTTGAATTGAAAACAAAAAATGCAACCATAGGCATCAGAGGGACAGTTTTTGCTTCAAAAGTGGATGATAAAGCAGATGTTGTTATCTGTACAGATGGGACTGTTGTTTTATTTACCTCTAAAGGATTTATAGAGATAAATAAAGGGGAACAATCATACGCACAATTTTCAAAAACTCCTCGTGTTAGAACATATACACAAAAAGAAAAAGAAGCTCTTATAAAAGATGCAGGTTGGCATGGAAGTATGAGTATAGAAGAGTTAGTTGCATATATTAAAGCTAATTTTGATGAACCTTTACGCTCTCAACTTTTAGCAACTATTGAAAATATTTTAGCAAAAGATAGTGATTCTCGTGAAAGTTTGCAATCAAAACCAAAGATAAAAGTGGCGAATGATGTGGGTTTTGTAGATGAAATTACCATCAATGGACGAGCGTTTGATTCTTTAAACCAAAGGGAGATACAGTTTTATCCTGAAGATTTGGATAATGGAAAAGTTGTTGTCAAAGGGTTGCTAGAAACTTTAGAGAAAAAAGTACCTGTTTCATCTTTACATGTAGAGATAACAACTGATGGTGGAGAGAGTTGGAGTAGAGCTAATGGCAATGAAGAGTGGGAGTGGTCATTTGAACCTCAATTGGAAAAAAATTATGAATTTTCTCTTCGAGTTGTCCAAGAAGAGCAAAATCAAGGAGATTTTTCTTATGCAAGCCATGATATACAAAACTTCGTACAAGATGAGGAGCAAGAAAAAGATATTGTTTTACCAGAATTTTTGTATATCGCAGGATTTAAACTCTATTTGAACGAAAATACAAGTATCTTAGATGGCAAAATAAGTGGAAGTGGTACATTGACAATTCCAGTGCTTGAACATTTTGGCTTATCTAAGGCTTTAAATGTTAATTTTGAAAACCTGAGTTATTATTTGGATAGAATCACACTAGGACAAATCGAATATAATGAGCCAATAACTTTAAATAATTCTTTGCTTAATCTCACTCTTTCATCTATAAAAATTAGTGCTGAAGAGGCATTTGTAGCAGGAGATGTTGAATTTAAAGGTTCTTTAGGATTTCTTTCGAATCTCTCTGTTTCAAATACAAGTAAACTTTTACCAAATTCTTTGAAATTACAAGTACCAGTGTCGGAGCGTTCTGTTGATATTTGGAGTGAAAAGCATGTAGCTTTAGCACTTAATGCAGGTGTAATTGCTGTGAATTTTAACCAAGGTGATGCTTTGCCAAGCATTGATGCAAGTTCATTAAGTGCAAAACTTGATTTTGGAGATGTTCTTAAGCAAAGCCAAGAAGGTGCAAAAGTAGTCGCTGATGTAGCTTTGGATTTGAGCGAGTATGGAGAGTCTATTCTCTCTTTTCCTAGTGTTTCAAAAGCTTATTTGTTTAATACACCTTTTGCGATAGAAGGTATTGATGCAAGGCTTAATTTATCAAACAAATCTTTACATGTAAGCACAAGTGCTAATTTGGATGATTATACACAAGACCCTATGCTTCAAGCTATGAGTGGCTCACGCTTAGATGCTTTGATATCTTCTACTGGCTTTGAAGCATCTTTAGTCGCAGATGGAGGATTGGAGCCTATTGTATTGCTCAACAGAGGTGGTATAGGAAGAGATGTACGGGTGAGTATAACAGGCACCCCATCAATTCATATGACATTTAATGGGAATGATTTTGATTTTGGGTTTGGCGAATTAAGTGCGCAAGTTGATTTTGGAGATGTTTTACAATCAGTCTCTAATAGTGCAAATGTTCAATCAGTAAGAGCTAGTTTAAAAAAGGCTAGTGACGATGCAAATGAGTATGCGCTAGATTTTGCCAACAAAGGAATTGTTTATATCCTTGGAGGAAAATTAGGAGTTGATATCTCTTTAGCGCGTTTTAATCTTCAAGAAAAAAGTATTTCTTTTGAAGGAAGTGCGGATTTAAGTTTGTATGATAATGTAGTTTTAAAAGCTATTAGAGAAGCTACATTGAGTGCTACGATAAATACCTCTGGGCTTAGTGCTTCTATAGTCCCAAAAGTAGCTATGGAGCCTATTGTACTCTTGCAAAGAGGGGGTAGAGGGAAAGATGTCTCTATGGTATTTGAGACAGCTCCGATTTTACATGTAAGATTGGGTCTTCAGGATATAGATATTGGTTTTGAGGGGGGAAGTGCAAAAGTCGATTTTGGAGATTTGCTTGAAGGGGCGAAAGCCAAGCTGACTTCACTAGAAGAAAATGTTTATAGTTGGAGTATCGATGGTCGTAAAAAACTTTCCCAAGATGCAAAGCTCTTTTTATCAAATTTAGTAGGTAATTTGGATTTTAGTGATTTGACAAATCCAAACATTACCTTTAATGCAAATGTTGATATGAGTAACTATGGTGGTATCGTAAGTACTATTTCTTCTGCTAGTTTAAATGATGCAAAGATATCTAAAGATGGATTGAGTGGAGCTTTTAGTATAGCCTTAGGAAGTGTTCCTATCTGGGAAGCAAAAGGCGTGAGAATGGAATTTTTACAAAATCCAATGATACGTTTTGCTCTTGGTCAAGAAGGACTTGATATAGGTTTATCCGATTTGGATGTAGATTTGCATTTTGGAAGTTTATTAGAAAATGCTAGTGCGCATCTGAGTAATCTCACACCAAATATTGGGAAAATAGAAGAAGATGTCAGTGGACTTTTGACACAAACATCTCAAAATTTTCATTGGTATATCAATGGTAAAAAACAACTTCTTAGTAGCAATCTCTCCTTTGAAAGTTTAAGTGGTTCTTTGGATATAAGTGATTTTTCTAATCCATCTATCACTCTTTCTGCTAGAGCAGATCTTAGTCAATATGCAGATATCTTTAAATATGTGAGAAATGCTGGTTTAGAAAATGCAAAAATATCAAAAAATGGTTTAAGTGGTACTTTACAAGCAAGACTTCAAGATATAGATATTTGGAAAGAAAAAAATGTAAAAGTTTTATTTGGAAAAAATAAAGCTGTCACGCTTCATTTAGATGTTGATAGTTCTGGTTTGAAACTAGGACTTGGAGACGTGAGTGCTTCTTTGTCCTTAGGTGATTTATTAGAAAATGCAAGAGCAGAGTTGAAGAGCGTACATGATGGATTGTTTTCTTGGAGTATTCGTGGTAAACATGCTGTTTCTGAAACTTCTTTAATGCTTCAAGATTTGGTAGGGGAAGTAAATCTTTCAGATTTAAAAGCACCAGTGATTAACCTCAATGCAACGGCTGATTTAAGTAGATATGCCATATGGCTTAAAGAGTTAAAATCCGTAGCCCTTAGAGGTGCTGTGATTTCAAAAGATGGTTTTGAAGGGAGCTTGAGTGCAGAACTTGCTAATCTTGATATCTGGCAAGCCAAGGGGGTTAATGTTACTTTTGCAACGCCACCTACTTTAGATTTAGCGATAACTCGTGATGATTTTTCTATCGGTTTATCAGATATTGATGCGAGTATTCATTTTGGAAGTTTACTTGATGGTGAAATCGTCAGACTCTCTAATGCTCGAAATGTTGCACGGGGATTTGCTAGGGGGACTTTAGGTAAATTTGAACAAGCACAAAGTATCACAAGTAATCTCCAATCAAAATTAGATTCTATGCAAGAAATTGCAACAAAACTCTCAAAAACAAGTTGTAGCTATACGTGGAGTTTACAAAATCCACATACTCTCATAGAAGATAGTAATGGACGAGTTAGTGTTACAAGTATTGATGGTAAAATTGATTTGTGTAGTTTGAATGATCTTTCTATTTTATTTAATGCCCAAGCTGATTTTAGTGCGTATCATTTTGATCTTGGCAATTTAGCTGAGGTGAGCGTAGAGGGTGCTAGCATCTCAAAAAATGGTATAGATTGGAATAATTTGTCCTTTAGTGGAGCAAGCACAGAGTTTACCATTTTGGATTTGGGTGAAAAAGAAAATGATGTTCGAGTTGAGCTTTATAATATTAGTGGAGGTGTAAGTAGTTCGGGCTCTGGTGGTGTAGATGGCGTTGATGGAACTTTGTACTTTGGATCGCTTTTCCAAAATGTACAGCCAGTAACCTTGCGTTATAATGGCAGTACAAATACCTATTCGTTTAGAACCGAACAAACATTTACTTATGCGAAAGGAGATAATTCTATCGCTTTGAGTAATCTAAGTGGAACTGTACAAAAAATAGGAGAAAATTATAAGGTATTTTTAGAAGGAGATTCTCAAGTTCACGCAACACTTCTTTCACAAATCGGCGTAGGAAATTTGAATATCAGCAATCTAGGAATTGATAGCAGTGGATTAAAAGGTGAATTGCTGACTTCTTGGGACAATCGAGTTATAAGTATCTTAGGGAACAAGGCAAGATTGATTTTAAATAGCGTTGGTGTTCGTATCGACACTAGTTTGGATATGCCTATAAGATTGAGTACATTTGATGGATATCTTGATTTGAGTTCAGTATTTGATGAAGCTAGCGCAAGAGCATTACTCTCTTTGGTCGATTCAAATGTTAGATGGACTTTTCCTAACTTTTTACATGTAAATGAGAATTTTATCTTTAAAAATTTAAGTGGAACATTGGAATTGGGGCATTTAGATAGTCTTGCATTGGGAATGAGTGGTAATTTAAGCTATAAAGGACTTGATAGTCTTAACTTAGAATTACAAAATTTTATAATTAGCACAACAGGCATAAGTGGAAGTGTAGGGCTTGGAAGAGGAGCACGTGTGTCTGTTCCTAATATTGAGGGGTTAAATATCTCAGAATTTGCTGTGAATTTTGGAGAAAGTATCTCTGGAAATGTAAAGCTCATTTATGACAAAGAGGCTTTTTTAGGCTCAAGCGAAGCTTTACATGTAGAGCTTTCTTCTCATATTAATCAAAACGGTATCCAATCTTTTAGCTTAGATAGTAATGCTCTAAGAGCTATTTCAATACCTAATTTTGCAACGATGGCATTTTCCCATGTGGATGTAAGCCCAAACTTTGAAAACTTTTTCATCAATTTTGATGGCACAATTCAACCTACCAATGCTCTTCTAAGCGCAGCTAACGAAGTAGAGTTTGAAAATTTAAGAATTTCAAGAACTGGGATAAGCGTAGATGGTGCTGGGGTTGAGAGAGATGTCAATGGTGCAAGTGCTAGTCTTGGTGGGATAGGGCTTAGTATCGAAAAAGTTGGTATTGGTTTTAGCAACAATAAATTTTATGTAAGTGCCAAAGGTGGACTCTCTTTGGTGGTAACTGAAGCAGGTGCAGGTGTTAAGCTTTTTAGTGATGGAAGTTTAGAAGTTGATAGAATACAAGTTTTAATCAACAATCCAGCTTTAACTTTTGGTGGGGATATCGCTTGGTATAGTAATGACCCTATTTATGGAAATGGATTTGGTGCTGATGGAGTGGGCATTAAGCTTGTCAATATGTTCTCTGTCTCTGGAAGATTTAAGATAGGAAACCATGCAAATCATGGATTTTATTGGTTGGCTAAAGCACAAGGTGGATTAGGAAGCGGTATACCTCTTGGACCTATAAGTATCTATGAGTTAGGTGGCGGAGCTGCTTATAATATGCGTTACAGTGGACAAGATTTTATCCCTAGTGGAGGTAACAATCTTATCATTATCTTAAGTTCACTTCTTGGAACGCCTGATATGGGTTTTACTTGGCATGGAAATATAGACCTTGATGCGGATACAGCAGGACAAATTGTCATGCAAGGAGATACCTATATCCTAAGTCCAAAAGAAGCAAGTCCTAGCGATAGAAAAATTTCAGGAAGGATAATATTTGGTATGGCTCCTGCCTCATTACAGATAGCAGCTAATGCAAATATCAACTATATGAGTATAGGAGTAAGAGGTTCGACAGATGTTTTGTTTAATGGCAGCGAAAAACATGTTTTTATAGGAACTGATAGCAATGCACAAGGATTTAATGTCAGTAATGATTTAGGACATGTAAATGTCAATATTTTTGGACTCAATCCTTGGGGTTATTTTATGATTGATACAAGACGATTAGCATTTGGTGCTGGTTATGACTTTGATAAGAGACTCTCTCTTGATGTTTGGGGACCAGATCCATATATTCGTTTAGTTTTAGGTGCTAGAGCAGATGCCCTTTTACAGTATAATCCATTTTTTATGGATATGAGCGCCGAGGCACATGCAAATTTACACGTAGGATATGGAGATATTTTTGATGGTTCTTTAGGTGCTGGGATAAACATGAGGATGCGCGCACCAAATCCGACTTATATGAAAGTAAAAGCTTATGTAGATATTCCCGTGTATGGTAATGCATCGTTTACAACATACTTTCCAAGCAGGCCAAGCGGAGGAAGCTCCGATAATTTACCAACACTTATAAACCATGTAGAACCTTATGAAAAAGGCTCTATCTCTTTGATGCCAAAGATAAAGATAGTATCTACATTTGATAGTGATGGTAGTCAGTTTAACGTGGGCAACATGGAGGCAGATGGAGATTTTGGTGGGAGTTCATATAGTATTACGCAAAAGCTTTACTTCACTGCTAATGTGGAAAATATTACTTTACGAGATACAGCGACAAACCAAGCAATCGGTTTAGATAAAGTCTTTTTAGCATCCAATGAGATAGAACTAATTCCAAGACGAATATTACTTCCAAATCATACATATCGTTTGGAAGGTACAGCAAAACTTATAGAATATACTCAAACAACCTCAGCTCCTTTTAGTGGGCAAGCTGAGCTTATGGAATTGGCTGCTGACCCTGAGACTTATTTGAACGAACATGGTACGACAAATCCTGTTAGAGCACGAATTATCAAAACAGAGAGATTACTTGAAGATTTTAGGGTAAAAGCAGAAGCTAAATTGGAGTTTTCTGAAATTGTTGATTATGTTTCTCCAGAAAACTTTCAAGAAAATGTTTTAGAAAATGATCCAGTGGTTATCTTTTATGACGAAATTGTAAAAAATTTAGGAGCAAATAACTCTTTGATACGAAACTATCGTGTTGAAGTGCTCGGTGCTGATAATAAACCAATCAGTGGGTCTTTTTATTATGAAAATGGTGAAAACCCAAAATCTGTTTTTAGACCTACAAATCCAATGAGGATTTATCACTATTGTGTAAACAATTTAACAGGAGAGATACGAGAGACTTTTTTAAATGCAAATGGACAATATCTTAATCCTTTTAATGGATATAAAGTTGATGGGGAAGAGAGTTCCCAAAATGCTAGCAGCGTACCAACATATATATCACAGCACAATGTTAATAATGTAAATTTAGGAAGATATATAAAAAGTTATGGAGGTACTTATTCGTACTATACAAATGCAAATTATGGGATTATTGTGACAGATACAACAACTAATCAGGTTGTTCATTTCTCCTCTTTTGCTATCAAATCCAATCTTTTTGGAGAAGAGAGTTTGCGTCGCTTTGATGCCATGGGAGATCAGCTTCAGCCAAGTTTAGTATATCACCGAAACTTGGGGAGAGATTATGAAATGAAATTTGATATAGATAATGATTTACGAAGAATTGGTGCTTATGGAGGAAGCGTGGATTGTCGTTTGAAAATACGCTGGTTAGTGCAAAAAGATGGAAGCTCTCCTGAGCAAACAAATACGGATACTTTGTGTATGCAAAATGTAGTTAATTTCCAAAATTTTGACAAAATTATTGATATTATAGATGTAAATATGATTTATATCAACGAAGATACACATGAAGAATTACTTACAAAACCAGTGGATATCTCAGAAGGTGGAGTCTATGATACATCAGGAGCCGATAGGGCACATGAAGAAGCGATACAAAATGCTGGGCATGTCTTTGATAATGGTCCTATGCCAAGTGATATGGGAAATATGGGCGGTTCTATGGGTGGTTTTGGTGGAAATATTCATATCGGAGAACAGCTAGGTGCTGGCATAGGAGAACAGTTTAATTTAGGAGCAAAATTTTGAAAAAACTAATATTATTACTCATACTTACCATAAGCTTTATAGAAGCTCAGGATAAAAGTATTGAAGTTTATGCAAAGGTTAGTGAAGAGAGTGTACGTTTTAAATGGATACCTAAAGAGTATACTAGCTCTAATAGTTATAAACTGTATAAAAATGATGTTTTAATCGCTTCATTAAAACCAAAAGCTTATGAGGATTTAGTGCGTGAGAAATACTCTGAAGATTATATACACGTTATTTATCCTTTTAGGAATGTAAAAAATCTTGATGATCAGATACTCGCTTTTAAGTCTGAACAACAAGTGGGTGGTTTTAGAGTGTTAAGACTTATGCAAGATAACACATTTGCTAAAAATTTAGGGCAGTTTTATGAAGATAAAATCCAAAAGAGTGATGGCAAAATTAACTATCGATTAGAATTGTTTAAAAACCAAAAGAAAATAGCCTCTAAGCATATCGTGATAGAATCACAAAAAATATCTTCTTTGGATAAAGTATCTATCGTTTATGCAAAGGGTGATAGTGATGGTGTAAGCTTAAATTGGGATAGTAAAAACAGTTATGCTTTTTATAATGTATATCGAAAGCTAGAAAATGAAACAACTTTTACAAAAATAACAAAAACACCAATCTATAAAAGTCCAGCACAAAGCACAAAAGGTTCTGTCCCTTTTGTAGATAAAGAGTTACAAAAAGGGCAAAAGGCATGGTACTATGTAACCAAACTTGATATGTTTTATGAAGAGAGTGAACCCTCAAAAGAGGTGCAAGCACAGAGATTTTTGTATCAAAAACCTCCTGTCGTTAAAAATATATTTGTTAAAAACAGTGATAAGAAAATAACACTAAGATGGGAAAAAATCTCTAACATAGATGGTTATAATGTATATCGTAGTATGAATTATAATGGTGGTTATCAAAAGATTAATGAAGCACCAATCAAAGAAGAAGCGTATTTTGACAAAGATTTTAAAGTAGGGCAAAATTACTATTATTATATTACTTCCATAAATAAACATGGTGAATCTTTTGCTTCTGTTAAAATGCTTGCTTATGCTAAAGATGCAAGTTCTCCGTCAATACCTCAAAATTGCAATTACGAGATACAACCAAATGGGATTAGTCTTAGTTGGGATGAGAATAAAGAAGATGACCTTTTAGGTTATAGAGTTTATATGTCGATGGAGGAGAATGCAACAACATGGAGTTTGATAAACAAAGAAGTGATACAAACAACAAAGTTTCTTCATGAGCGTCCTAAAACATTGAGCCGTAATTTTTATTTTTACCATATAAAAGCTGTAGATAAAAGTTTTAATGAAAGTGCAATGTCAAAAATTCTTAGAGTTAAATTACCAGATGTTACTGCTCCAAAACAGCCTGTTCTTTTGAAATCTATGAGTTATCCATCAAAGATAACACTAGAGTGGGGTAAAACTTTAGTATATGATTTTTCACACTATAATGTTTATAAAAAAGATGGAACAAAATGCAATAAAGAGCCATTGTTGAGAAACTATTTTGAAGATAAAAATCCTCAAATAGGTGAAAATCATTATATTATAACAGCAGTTGATATAAGTGGCAATGAGTCTCCAAAGCAAAGAGTAGATACGATTGTGTTGCAAGATACAACACCTTTACATGTAGAAAATTTTATACTTAAAAAAGATGATAAAGGAGTGCAAATTACCTTTACATGTAAAGATGAAGAGTATAGTGGTTTTGAACTTCTAAGAAGTAGTGGAAATGATTCAAAATACTACAATATATCGAATTTCCAAACAACAAAAAGTTTTATAGATACAAGTGTTTCAAAAAATACAAACTATTTTTATATGCTCAAAGTATACGATAAAACTGGAAATATAACACAAAGTGATGTGGTAAGTATACGATATGAATGAGATAAAAAAAACATATATCTCTTTTATAAAGGTGATGATTACGTTGCTTGTAGGGGTGTTTTTTTCATATCTTTACATGCAGAATTTTCTTTTTTTAGAGCATTTAAACAATAAATTTAAAGATATATTTTTTAACATTCGAGGGGAAATTAGTCCTAATGGGCAAGTTGTCATTGTTGATATTGATGAAGAAGCTCAAAGTGTTTTTAATGGATTTTCAAGAAAAGAAATCGCAAAAGTTATAAGTCGTTTAGCTGATGAAAATGTTTCTATCATAGGGCTTGATATGGCATTCCCAAGAGATGATAGTTCTTCTCCAAATGTCGTTTCCAAGAAGCTTGGAGAAAAAAGTACACAAAAAGAAGATTATGATTTATCGCTTGCAAATGCTTTTAAAAAAACTTCTGTAATCTCTGGATATATGTTTGATTTTAGTACACAAAAAGTAAGAGGCTCTCTTCCTCATAGTCCTTGCATATTTGTGCAAAAAAATTTTAAAACAAAAGAGTATCTTCCTATTGCTGATGGTATCATATCAAATATCGAAATTTTACAAAAAAACTCTTATTCGAGCGGTTTTTTTAATTTGATAGCAGATGATGATGGAGTTGTTCGGAGTTTGCCTTTAGTAATAAAGTATAAAGAGAATCTTTACCCCTCTTTGGTTTTGGAGATGGCAAGAGTTTTTTTGAAAAAGGAAAAAATCATTATTTCTTATTCATCGGCTGGAATTAGCGAGATAAGATTAGATGATTTTACGATTCCAACGGATAGATTTGGGAGGTTGATGGTTAATTTTAAAGGCAAATCAAAATCCTACAAGCATATCTTTGCAGCAGATATATTAAATGATAATTTTCAATCAGAAGAGATAAAAGATAAAGTTGTTTTTATAGGTGCTAGTGCTAGTCGATTTTTGGATTTAAGAGCTATCCCATTGGATAGTACTTTTGAAGGCGTTGAAATCCATGCAAGCGCACTTGATAAT
The DNA here is from genome assembly GCA_002469305.1 of Sulfurospirillum sp. UBA6810. Classification (GTDB taxonomy): domain Bacteria; phylum Campylobacterota; class Campylobacteria; order Campylobacterales; family Sulfurospirillaceae; genus UBA6810. The sequence goes on along the minus strand of DKEY01000123.1, from coordinate 1,730 downwards.
ATTTTAAATCAAGATTTTTTAACAAAGCCAGATTGGATAGAAGCAGTTGATATCGCAGTTTTGTTTTTGATTGTATTTTTAGTTTTAGTTTTTTCATTTTTGCGACCTTTGAAAAATGGACTCTTGGTTGCCTTTCTTATGGTTGGATTTTTTTATGTAGCTTTTTACGTTTTTGTAAAATTTGGATTGATTTTGGGAGTTATTTACCCTTTAATTGCTGGATTTTTTCTTTACTCTATCTTGACTTTATTGCATTATTGGGTGGAGTCAAAACAAAAAGAAAGACTCAACCAAGAACTTTTCCTCCAAATGCAAGATAGACAAAAAAATATCGAAGAGAAAGTGAAAGAGAGAACACGTGCATTAGAAGTGGCTTTAAAAGAGAAAAATATACTTTTTAGAGAACTTCATCATCGTGTCAAAAACAATTTACAACTTATTTTATCTATTGTGAGATTACAACAATATGATAAAAAAGATGCTTTGTTGCATGAAGAATTTGAGAAGCTTCAAGGACGTATAAAATCTATTGCAAAAACACATGAAATGCTTTGCGAAAGTGATGATATCTCAAATGTAGACATGAGTGATTATCTTGGAAGATTAGGAGAGGAGATTGAAAGTTCTTTAGGGCAAAATGAGATAAAAATAGAGCTTGATGTTGTAGCAAATCTTCCGCTACGGCAAGCAGTTTATGTTGGATTAATTGTGAATGAGTTAATCGCAAACTCCATTAAACACGCCTTTCATGATAAAGGAGGAAAAATATTTATCTCTTTACTCCAAGAAAATAAAAATTTTATTTTAAAAGTATGGGATACAGGAGTTATACAAAGTCCGATAAGTCTTCAAAAAAATTCTTTAGGCTTGAAACTGGTTGATTCTTTGGTTATCCATCAATTGGATGGACAAATACAGATGAATACCCAAAAAAGATTTGAGTATGTTATAAAGTTTGGATTGAGTGAGGGAGAGTGAGATATGAAAAAAATCCTAATAGTAGAAGATGAAAGTTTGGTTGCCTTAGATTTATCTCAGTGTGTAGAATATCTTGGTTATAGTGTTGTTGGAGTTGTAGCAACTTCAAAGGATGCTCTTGCCCTCGTACATGTACAAGATGTTGATTTGGTTTTGATGGATATTTGCCTCAAAGGAGAGATTGATGGCATTGATACCGCAAAAGAAATAAAAAACTATAATGATAGCATAGAGATTATATACTCAACAGCTTTAAGTGGCGAAGAAGATATTAAGCGTGCTGTTGCAACAAATCCTTCTGCATATCTAGTCAAACCTATTAATACTAAGGCGTTGCAAGCAGCTATCGAAATAGCTTTTATAGGGAAGAGTAAGATGAGTAAAGTCATCGGAGATATAATTCTTGATGAAGAATTTAGCTATGATTCAAAAAATTTTCAACTGATTTGCAATGGTTCTTTTATAGCGCTAACAAAAAGAGAAAATGAACTTTTATCTTTATTAATAGAAAATACAAATCAAGTAGTTACACTCTATGATATAGAAAATTATATCTGGCCTCAAAAAAATTTTAATGTCAATACAACAAGAGCACTCGTGAGTAGACTAAGAGCAAAATTAAAATATAAAATCATTGAAACGGTTCCTTCAATCGGTTATAAAATAGTACGTTATTGAGTTTTTATTGTTTTTTAGTCCAAAAAAGATATAATAATCATTGTTTCACAAGCCTTTTTAAAGGAGATACGATG
>DKEY01000189.1 GCA_002469305.1 Sulfurospirillum sp. UBA6810 | reverse complement strand
TCTCTAGCACCCTCAGCATAGTAGTAACCATCATTTGTGTTTATCATAAATTGGTTATTCCACATAAAACTTTCAGTACCACCAAACTGATAAACCCAGATGAGTCTTATAACTACACTAAAAGTAAAAGCTAAAGCCATATAAATCATTGTTTGTTTATTGCTTGTCAATTTTTTCACCTTTTATCATATATAAAATCCCTTCTTCTGTAGTATATGGATTTTGTAAGTTTAACATCTCTTTGGTTTGAGTATTATCAACTTGTAAATCTCCATACAATCTTTTGTAAAATGATGGTTTTACTAGCTGTAAAAAACTCTCAAAAAATGGGAGCTTAAGAAGATATACTTTTTTGCCTAAACTTTGCGCGATAAGTTCACAAAGCCTTGAAGTACGCAGAGGTTTATCATCACTTGCCAAAAATATGCCAGATTTTTGTTGCATGATAATTTCATCTACCATATGACACAGATTCCCGACATACACCATGCTTCTTTTGTTTTCTATACCACCAAATGGTAGAATAGGAACTTTTTTTACTAAATTTATAAGAGATTTTATATTTGCCTTCACTCCATATCCATATACGATAGGTGTTCTTATGATAGCTACTTTAAACCTCTCATCTGCTAGCTTTTGTAACTCTATTTCAGCTCTTAGCTTACTTTTGCCATACTCATCTTGTGGCTTACATGTAGAGTTCTCATGATAAGCTATATCACTCTCTTCTCCATACACTTTGACAGTGCTCATAAAGATAAACTGCCCTGCACCACTCTCTTTTGCCCTCTCAGCTAGCTGCAAAGTCTGAGTAACATTTACTCTCTCATACTCCGCATCACTTGCTCCACCCATCTGGTGTACTAGTGCTGAGAGATGAAAAACAACATCTATATCTTTTACATGTAAAGATTTAAAATCATCTTTTAAAAAGCTAAAAGTTTTTATATCGTACTTCGTAGTATACTTTGTAACAAAATAAGAACCAACAAATCCACTAGCCCCAGTAAGTAATATAGTTTTTTTATAATTTAACATTTAACATTCATCATTTCTTATGCTTGCACTCTCTGTGAGAAAATTATTTTACTTCCTATAAAGCCGTTTATACTTGTGATTAGAAGCTTTTTCATCTTTTCACAAGCCCTAACATTTTTTTGGGATATTTACTTAAGATTTTTATCCAGTTTGTATCTATCCCATTTTCTTTACAAACTCGTAGTTGCTCAATGTTGTTGTACCAAATACTACTAAAAGAGGTACTCACTCCACCCACTCTCATCTTCACAAGTACCTCTTTCATATAGCTATAACTTATCTTGTGAGTGTATAAAAACCGTGCCAATATATCAAAATCTGCTCCAATTTTGAGATCTGTTCTAAACACGCCATACTTCTCATAAACTTCCCGCTTCACAAAAAAAGTAGGATGTGCAGGCATCCATCCGTAGGCGAATTTTTCAGGAGAAAAATGACTGCTGTCGTAGTAGCGTACGACTTTTTCAAGATTTGCAGGATGGACAAAAACCAAATCTGCAAAGAGTGCGTCGCACTGGCTTTGCTCAAAAGCCAAGGCGACATCTTCAAGCACATGAGAGTTGATGTAGAAATCATCGCTATTGAGGATACCCACAATGTCTCCCGTGGCCAAGGCAATACCTTTGTTCATGGCATCGTACAAACCACGGTCGGTTTCGCTCACAAACGCGGCTATCTTGTCGCCGTAGCTTTTGATGATCTCGACCGTACCATCGGTGCTAGCACCGTCTATGATGATGTATTCGATGTTATCGTATGTTTGCGACAAGACTGACTCTATGGCGTCTTTTATTGTGGCGGCGTTATTCCAGACTACGGTGATGATGGAGATTTTCAATTTATTTCTTCTCCAACTCCATAAACAAACTCAGGCCTCTTCTCCTTGCCCAAAACCCACTCGTACACTTGCTTCATTTTTTTGGCTTGATATTTCCACTCATATTTTTGAATTAGCTCAAAACCATTCAAGCCTTTTTGCTTTAGTTTACCTTCTCCACCAGCCAAAGCTTCGGCCAGAGCGTTATCAATATTTTCTTGGCTAAGCTCTACCCACCAGCCCGCATCATACTCTTCTATCTCTTGCCATGGTGCCCCACGTGTAGTGATCACTGGAAGTTTCGCAGCCATCGCTTCTGCTATAGACATTCCAAAGTTTTCAGAATATGAAGGTAGTACAAATAAATCACTAGCATTCAAAGCATCTACTTTGAATTCACCCTTTAACATTCCTTTAAAGTGAACTCTTTCTTGCAAACCAAAAGATTTTATTTTTGAAAGGATTTTATTTTTATATTGTTCATCATAAATTGGTCCAACAATCAGTAAATTCCAATTTTGATATTTTGAAGATAATCTTATCCAACTATTTACTAAATAATCTAACCCTTTTGATGGGTGCACTCTTCCCAAAAAGAGTATATATTTCCTGTCTTCCAAGTCTAAATTCTTTTTTGAAAAATTTTTTGTCGGCATATCTTCAAACTCTTCTAGGTTTATTCCGTTTGGTATGTATGCGATATCTGATTCAATCCCCATATTTTTTAATTCTTTAACATCATTTTTTTTTGTTACATGAATTACATTACAACTATTGAGCATCTTTTTTTGAAACAAATACCAAGCTAGTTTTTTTTGAATCTTATCTAAAAAAATTGAACCTCTAATTGTGGCTATCAAAGGAATATTGTATTTTTTCTTTTTTTGAAAAGCAAGATAAGGTATATAGTTCCAAAGATTATGGGTATGCAAAAGTATATCTTTCTCATTTTTTACAACATCTAGCAGACAGGCTTTAAGTGCTTTTGAGTATCGTGTTTTTTTCACATAGTCATAGGAAAAGCTAAGCCAATTTAAACCACTCTTTTTTATAACCTCATTTGATTCATTTTCATGATACTTAATGGAGAGTAGAGTGTTTTTCACATCTAACTCTTCTAAACTTTTAGCAAGATACGGCACTGACTTTGCAGGACCACCATAAGTGTCATCAAGATTTTCTATTAAGTGATATATTATCATTTTTCCTACATTCATATACTAACTTCTCTTTTAAACTTAACTGTCTTACTTCTTTGCTTTTTAAACAAACTTCTAGCTTCACCTTTTTTATATGCTTCGTAAATACAAAATACTAAAAAATAAAAAATAAAATCAAAGACACCAAGCAAAGCCAATATATCGATAGAAATTCTTGTTAAAAAAAGTAAAAGCAAAAATCCATACACCACTGTGTTTTTATAAACCAGAACAACATATCCAACAAACAGAGCAAAAAACATTAAAAATAAAACATATAAAAAACCAAACTGAGAGTGAGCTAATATAACAGAGTTATGTGGATTATCACTGTGGCTATGAATTATAGGTATAGTTGATAAATCTAAACCTATTAAAAAACTTTCAAATGTTATTTTGCTAACATACTCTTGATTCATAATATACCTTGGACTATCTAACCCAGTCTGAAAATTCGTATAAAGTACTAAAAAATCTGAAATTTGTTGTAAGTTTTGCACTAAAATAAAAAAAACGATTATTAAACCAGTAAAAACTAAAAGTTTCGACAACCTGTTGCTCTGTAAAAATAATAACAAATAAGTAAAAACTACTAACATAGCACTCAATCCAATTCCACTTCGGCCAAATGCAACTATAGCTATTATCAGTGTAAAAATTGGAGTAAAAAGAGGGAGGTTTTGATGCACTCTGTAATATGCAGCAGAATATAAAACTTGTAAAAACAATGCTATAGCAGAAACTGCATTTCTACTACTTTCTCCTAAGTAAGAATTGACATCAGCAGGCATAAAACCTTGAACAAGTCCAGAATAAATAAAAAATTGATAGTAAATTAGTAAAGCTACAAATGCCATAGTTTTGACAAGTCTATAATCTTGTTTCATAGTCCAATATGACACCAAAATCAATATCATTGAAACAGCAGAATAATACAGTGAATTAAGTTTATAAGGCTGAGAAATACCTATGTATAAAAACATTCCTAGTAAAAGAAGTAAAGGAATATACATAAAACTATTATATCTGCCTGTTTTTGAAACAAAATCTACAAACACAAAAGTGGCGATAATACTAATCACTAATAAATAAAAATAAAAATCAACTGCAAAGCGTACGATCGGCGAGGTAAACACTATTAACAAAAATAGTGCTATAAAAAAGTTTTGTATTGAACTTTTTCTAATAATACATATTTTAGAATAATGCTTAATTTTTCCCATCAATTAAATTTTCCTTCACTTTTCAACTTCTCATAATGCTCAATATCTCTATACTTAAAAACTTTTGCTGGGTGTCCTCCAGCTATTGCACATTTTGGAATATCGCTTACTACCACACTTCCTGCTTGAATGATAGCACCCTCCTCGATCATCACACCGCCCAAAATGATCACTCTGTCACCCAACCAAACATTGTCTTTGATAATAATATCTTTAAGTATATAGCTGTCATCGTAAGGAATAGCATTGCCAGTATCATAATTATGAATTTGCGTAATCATTAAGCATTCTCTTCCTGAGTGAAAGTTATCTCCAATAGTCACTCTCCCCCCCCCCCATTAATAGTCATACCATTAAAATGAACATTGTTTCCTAAATATGTAGAACTGTTAAATCTACTTTTAAAATTTACTTTGATTTTACCTTTTACTTCTGCAACTCTCATCTTTGTAATGCTTGTGTAAAACATTGTTCTTTGTTTTCTGATAATGAAAAAACAATACCTTATAATTCTTTTTAGTAGTCTCATATTTTCAACCTCCATGGCATAGTATAAATTTTAGATGCAAGCACCCAAGTTAAAACAAACATAAAAAAGTACCCCACTATAACTGCATAAGCAGACCCATACATCCCAAACATAGGAATGAGCATATAGTTAAGTAGCATCAAAAATCCTGCTGCAAACATAGTCATCATAGACAAAAGATGTGTTTTTTTTGTATAAAATATATAGTTTGTGACCATAAAATAGAATCCCTGAAACATAAACCCTATTGCAACAACTCTTGCTAAATTAATCCCCTCAAAATACTTTTCATCAATAAAAACAGAGTAAATATAAGGAACAACTATTATAAATGCTACAGCTATCAAACTCATTATCCCCATTATTTTATATGTTTGTACCACTATCTCTTTTTTTTCTTTTATAGACGGATTGCTATTTAGTTTCTCAAAGAGATGCGGTATCCATGCTTGATTTATAGAGGTCATCACTATCATCACTGCACTTGAAAGCTGAAACGCCACGCTGTAGATACCTACAGCTGATGCATCAAGCATTTTAGCCAAAAAGATTCTATCAGACATAGAGAGCAACACACCTGCTAACACATGTGGAATCAGAGGCACACCAAATGCTAAAGCTTCTTTAATTTTAGCATAAGACAACTGTAGTCTAAGATAATTCATCCTATATAAAACTATCAAACCCACAAGTGTAAAAATCAAATGCGACCAAAATATACCCCACAATCTCCCCTCATATCCTTGTAATAAACTCACAACAAAAAACAAAGATAATCCTAGATTTACAACTGTCAGGAGCACTTTAAAATAAGCATAATTTAATGGCTCTTTTTTTGCCTGAAAAAGCACAGGTAACATCGCAGGGATTGACTGTGTCAAAACTATAAGCGGAGTGAAATAGACCCATTTTACAGGGATACTTAAGAAGTTAGCTACAAAATCACCAAATAGAAAAAAAATCACCTGCAAAACTACAAATCCTCCAACAGGTATCCAAATCATAGTGCTTATAAGCTCACTCATCTCTTCAAAAGAGAGCTTAGAATACTCTATAGTAAAAAGCCCATGTACATTCATCAAAACAAATGGTAATGCTAATGTAAACATCATTTGTATCAATGAAAGCACACCATATTCTTCAGGTGCCAAATACCTTGTCAGTATAGGCAAAAGCAAAAAAGGAACAGCAGAGTTAATAATATTTGCCGCTGAGTATGAAAATATATGTTTAGTGAGTGTCATTTAGATTAATTACTTTCATTGTTTTTTTATAGTTTTCATAAATTTCACGAGTACCTTCTCTATACTTTGGACTGATTTTTTCATACGGTAATTCAAATGCTATCACCTCTTTAAAATCAATCATAGATGATACAGTATGTAGAGCGGTAGAATAGAAAGAGGCTAAATATTCTGGAGTTTCTTCCATGAGGGTAAATTCTATTTCTGCTGGGTATTCAAAATATTTTAATTTCATATTTAGCTCATTAGAAAGTTTGTGTAGTTTTGTTTTAGATTCTCTTCTATGAGGAATATAAATCATTTCAATCTTTCTTTCTTCAAAAAATAATTTTATTTTTTGAAGTTCTTGTATTAAATCATCTTCTTTGATTAAATTTATCTCAGACATGCTACTACCAAAAAAATAAACTGTTTTTTCCAAAATCATTTTAGAAGTATTTCTTTTTTTAACATAATCAAAGCTGTGTTTGACAATATGTTGTTTTTCATTATGTGGTATCAAGTCAAAACATGTAAATAGGTGGATATCAACTCTTTTTTTTGATATCTTTTTGATTAAAAAAAGTAAATATGAATAATTCAAAATAGTTTTTATAAGCGACTTCAAACTTTTTTCACTATGATATTTTCCAGATGGAAGATATTTTTTTTGCACAGCAATTGTTTGGCCACCATCATCTAGTAAAAAACATTGCTCTGGATTTAAGACATTAAAAAACTGTCTCATATACCATGATCTATACTCGCCAATAAAGACTTTATTTACTGTATCTAATGATGTCTGAAGATTTTTTAGCACTTTGAGTAGTTTTATATTTGCATGAAAATATGATTTATTTGTTTCTATCTCAATAATTTCAGTCCATTCTATACTATCTTTTAAGCTTCTTAATTGTTCGTTATTTTTAAACCCAAGATGCTCTGGGGCATATCGAATGATTAGAACATTTTTTTCATTTTTGAAATGATAATTTGCCTCAATAGCAGATAATAATTGGAATGGTGATTCTACTACATAAATATTCATTTTAATTTTTCCTCAAATCAATCAAAATTATCTTCACACTATTTTCGTACTCCGATGAAATATTTTCTCTTATCTTATCCAACATTTTTTGCATATCTTTTTTTCTCCAAAATAAAAAATCAAGTAAATTCCATAGCTCACATGTGTCGCAAAGTACTTATCTATAAGCTGTTCTTTTATACCTGTGTATATCTCACTATTATCATCTCTTTTACACTCGATTTGTATCTCAAAGTTATTATTTTTTTTGTATTTTATATTTATATCTGCTCTATTGTTTGCTTCTTGTTGTTCTCTTGACACGATGATATCTTGATACTTATCTTTCAACTTTTGAACAATCACATCTCTACATTCATTTTCTGTTTTTGCTTTTCCATTTACATAAAACAGTTCTCTTTCATTGTCTCTATTGTCCTCTATTGCTATTTTAATATCCAAGAGTCTTAAGCAAAACTCTTCAAAAAAATCTTTGTAGTCTAAAATCTCACTTTTGTTTATAAACTCTACAAGAGATTGGACTTTGAGCCTATTAAAATTATTTGCTTCATTTTGAGACTTTGTACTGATTTCATTCAATATGTAATCATGCCAAAAGCTCTCTGCATCTACTTTTTCTAATAACTTATTTAACTCTTCAATTTCTAAAATACCTAATGATTTTTGGTTTAAAAAGTTTGCTACTTCATCATAGCTAGTTTGAACTCCACTACTAAACTTTAACATTCTTTTATCTTTAAAAATTATCATCATATTGTATATTAGTTGTCTTTTATAAGAGCTATCTAACTTTTTAAAATTATGCTTGTAATCATCAAATCTAAATAGCTTTGAATACAAATTTACAAGCTCTTCCTGACTTAGCAATTCTTCTTTTTTTACTTTATAAATCAGATTTGCTTCTAGCACTTTATAGGTGTCAAAAATATATTCTAAATCATCATTGTCAATCGTAAAATGTATATTTTCTACCAAGTTTTCTACTATGCTTTTTTTAGTATCTTGAGAGTTATAAAAATGTAATAAGTTTTTTAGTATCTTGATATCTTCCAAAGTTTTGATATAGCACCTTAACTTCTCATCCTCTAGCAATTTATCTATTGCTCTTCTTAATACCTCTATAGCAAAGTTTTCTTCAGCATACTCTCTAAATTTTTCTGCATGATTTACATTTACTACATTTTCTCTTTCCACATCTAAAACATACAGATACTCTTTTAGATCTCTATCCAAAGCATCAAAATTTACTTTATCTTCATTGAGAGTAAGTGCTTCATAATAAATCATATCGATTTCACGGTGTTTGTTTATATTAGGCAAAAGTTTCTCTAGGTTTGCTTCATCTTTGTAGAGATATTTTTCTAAAAGTTGTTTTAGTATACTCTCAAGTCTTTTTTTAGTTTCTTCATCTATTAAGCCTTTTCCTTGGTTTAGAAAAAAGTATGCCCACTTCAAGTCATTAAACGAATTTAATATATCTTCATCAGTTTTAGATTGAAAGTATGCTTTGTTTTTTTCTCTTTTTTGTTCTAGCTCCTTATCTCTTTTTTGTTGTTCTTGTTCAGATTCTATTTGCCATTTTGATTTTATAGGATTTTTAAATAGCTCTAAATCATTTTCTAAATTATATTTTTTTGCTATAGTTTCAAACTCACTATTTAGCTTTTTGTCTTTGAAGTAAACCATCGAATTATAAAACAACTCTTTATTTATAGTTTCATTTTGTTTTTCACTCATATTTTCTAAAAATATTTTTGATTTAAAAGTAGGTTTTGCCAATGAAAATATATTATCGAAATCATAAAAATATATACTACCTGCTTTAATTCTTTCTTTTATAAAAATATCAAACAAATTATTTGCTAATTTTTCTAATAGTTCTTTTGAATTTTCAAGCTTTTCTTTTGTCTCTTTTGTATATGCTTCAAACTGTAATGATTCGTGGTTTTTATAGTAACTTAAAAAGTGATTTAAAATATCATATATATCTTTCGCAGAATACTTCTCTTTGTAATTCAAACAAAGCTCTACAAAATAATCTTTTATAAAAAGCTCTATGCTATAAAATGGTTCTCTTGCCTCAAAGCTTAAAACTTTTTCATCAGTTGTAAGCTCCTGTAGATTTTTATAAAGTTCATCTATTAGTTTATACTTATCCTCAAACTTTGTATCAAAAAGATAAAAGCACTGCCCCATCATATTGCTTTTATTATATTTTTTTAGTGCCTCTATAAGTTCTTCTATCGCTATATCTTTTGGATAAAGTTTTCTAAGAAGCTTGTCTTTAAGTGTATTATATTCATTGTCATCTATCTTTCCATTAAGCACTTTTTGCAAAATCTTTTTTTTACCATCTATATCAAAATGAACTATCAAATTTTCTTTAATATATGGATTTACTGTGGTATCATTTATCTTCTCAGTTATAAACTCTTTTAATTTTGACGAAATATTTTGTGCATCTTTGATAATGTGAGCTAGTAAGAGTAAATAATGATTAGTCTGCTTTATTGCATCTTGAAATTCTTCTATTAAAAACTCATCTATCTTTTCTATATAAAATCCTCTTAGACTTGTATCTATATGTGCATTAAAAAAATAAGGCTCTTTTTTAGAGTGCTCTTTGATACTTGTCAGTATCTCTTTTTTAAACTCAATATTAAAAAAACTATTATCTGCATAGACTAACTGGTAAAAAGGATCAACAGATATATACTCGATATCTTGGGTAAGAACCCCAATCCAACTATACACACCTCTAAGTTCAGAAACAATCTTATCGTGCTTAGTTATAAAAAGAGTCTTAACTCTTTTTATAAAAAGTTTATTATCTGTATTGAGTTTATACTCAACTATAAATTTCGCACACAAATACTCAGCTATAGTTCTATGTATAAAAATAGTATCTTGGGTATAAAGCTTTGATTTAACAACCTCTTTTAAAATATCCAAATTAAATTCTTCATTAGCAACTTGAGCTAAAAATTCATCATCAAAGGTACTTACATCACTTAGCATATAAAAAAATGCCAAATAGCCATTGTATTTAAAGATATCCTCGTTATTTATATTTATGCTGCTGTATTGTGGATTATGCTCTCTTCCTGCTATTTTTATAAAAGCTTCAAAAATATCTTTTTTGGTATTTAAAGTTTCTTCTGTTTTGTTGTATGTTTGCACAATCATTTTTAAAAGTTGTGGGTTTTGAAGCAAGCCTGTAAAAGAAAACTTTTCAACTACTTTACTAGAGTCTAAATTACTATCAAAAAGATCTATCATTTTAGCTTGTAAAGTTTTATTAAGAGTGCTTATTCTATAAATCTCAAAATACTCATTAAGACTATTTTGAAGAACTTTATTGTCATTGTCACCGTACCAATCTAACTCTCTACAGCTTATAAGTTTTTTACAACTATAACTTTTTAGTTTATGAGCTAACTCTGTAACAACAAAAGCTTTATCTTTTTCAAAACTTCTATACTCATCTAAACCATCAAGTAGTAATATTTTAGTATTTTCAGGAACTTTTACATCTAGTTTCAAAAATTCCTTTACAGACACTTTAAAAGCACTACTATTTTCAGTAGCATATTTCTCAAGTAGCGAGGTTTTACCACTTCCAGGTGAGCCAAGTAGCACAAGATTATTATGTTTCTCTATAGCATCATTTAAAGACATTACTTCTTTTGAGATGGTGTTCTCTAGAGGTATATCAATGAATTTCATAGTGCAACACCTCCAATATGACTATCACCACCATCTGAGATAGTTAATGTTTTTGTTGTTAATTCAATACTCTCAAATTTATTTCTAAAATATTTCAAAAGATTTATTAGCTCTTTATAACTATCTTGTTTATCTAAAATATCACTAAATCCTAGTATATCAAGCCAAACATATAGATACTGCTTTTTATTTGAAATATTAACTTGAAGAGATATGTTCATAATTATTTATATTCTTCCATCAAAACTTCAGCCATCTTAAAATCTATCTCTTCATCAATATCCACTGAACTTTTTCTATCCATAATATATGCAAAAATATTATCTTTTAGAAAAAAGCTTTTGTTTTCCAAAAGTTTTTCAGTTTTACAAATATATATAGCACCATTGAGTCTATAATATTTTTCTAAATCTTGACTTCGTTTATTTAAAATTTCTTCTCTTAGAAAACCTCTCATATTTCCATCATTTGGCAAAGTATTGCTCCAAAGTGGACTATGATCCATCTCGCATACACTTACAACTGCATCTGCATTTTTAATTTCAAGTAGTTCAATAGCTTCATCTATATGTTTTGCATTTCGAAGTGGGCTTGTAGGTTGTAGTAAAACTATATAATCATATTTTTCAACATTTTCTATTGTATGTTTTATAGCATCAAAGGTTGTAGCTGTATCACTTGCAAGTTCAGCAGGTCTTTTAATAGTTTCCGCTCCAAAATTTGATGAAATATTTAAAATCTCATCATCATCACTACTTACAACAACCTTATCAATATATTTACTATTTAGTCCAGCTTCTATGCTCCAAGCTATGAGTGGCTTACCACATAAATCAAGCATATTTTTTCTAGGTAATCTTTTACTACCACCTCTTGCAGGAACTATTCCTAAAAAAGTTTTATTTTTATACATTAAAACACCTCATTGTACTTTTGCTTGACTTTATCATATATCTTCAGCAAAACATCTTTGTTTGAAACTATCTCATTTATGGCTTGACTCATCTCTTCTGGTTCATCATCATATTGATGAGCGATGTTATTTCTCACTTTTCGTAAATTCATCCACTCTTTTGCACTAAAAATGTACTCTGTTTTTTCTAATTTATTTAAAATATCTATAAAAGGCAAACTAGAGACTTCTTGTTTATAGTTTGCGACTATGAACTTAAATACTTTATCTCCAAGTGTATCTTGTAGCTTTGCAAATCTAAACATATACTGATCAAGTGCTTGTACTTGATTTTTGTCTAGTTGCGTATATTCGAGTGCTGTTATAGGAGTAAAAGTTTTGATAGTTTCAAATGCTTCATTTATTCTTTGAGCATGTTTGTCACATTCATGGAAATATTTTTCCAAAATCAATCTATCCTCTTTCAATTCAACCCCTTTATCAATAGCTAGCTCTTCGATGAGCCTTTTTTTATCTAACTCAAAAACAACATCTATCTTTTGTTCACCAAGTAGTTTTTCTAATTTAACTAAAAACTCTATCTTCTTTTTTTGCAAGTTGTCATATTTTTTACTTGGGCAAAGATACAAGTCAATATCTCCACCTTTTTTACTATCATCTACACGACTTCCAAAAAGATACACTTTTCCATCATCAAAAACTTCTCTAAATGTTTTAAGTATGGCTTTTACCTCTTTTGTGCTAAGCCTCATTAAAATACCTCATCATACTCATCATTGGCTTTCTTATACTCTTCTATTCTTCCAATATCAAGCCAATACTCTCTTAGTGGAAAAGAGATGGCGTTTTGTTTTTCACTTATGAGCTTTTCAAAAAGTGTCGGCATATCATAAAACTGATTTTGCGGGATGTACTCTAGTGCATCAGGACTTAGCATATAGATACCTGCGCTTACAAAAAACTTATGCACGGGTTTTTCTTCTATAGAGAGTATATGACTCCCATCAATGTTTACAACGCCATAAGGCACTTGAAAATCATACTCTCTCACACACATAGTGCCCATAGAGCTATTTGCAAGATGATAGTCATGCAAATGCTCGAAGTTTACATTTGTGAGCAAGTCTCCATTCATCACAAAAAATGGCTCTGTTGGTTTTTCTTTTAAAAGGCTCAATGCTCCTGCTGTTCCCATTCTTTGTTCTTCTAAGATATAATCAATATTTACCCCAAAACTACTTCCATCACCAAAAAAGTCTTGTATGATGTGCGACTTATAGTTTACACACAACACTATGTTTGTATATCCATATTCTGCAAACTTTTCTACAATAGTTTGCAAAATTGGTTTATTACCCACTTTTAACATAGGTTTTGGCGTGTTTTCTGTAAGTGGTCGAAGTCTAGTACCTAGGCCACCTACCATAAGAATCACTTTATTTGTCTTTCCTTTTGGTTTTATAAGTTCTTCTATCTCTTGAATCCCTAAAATTTTGCCATTATCGTCAACGATTGGTATTTGATGTAGTTTTTTAGAAAGTGCAAGATTTAGGATGTCTTCTTTGGTGTCGCTTAGTTTTGCGGTGGTTGGTGTTTTAAATACAAAAGGCTCTACAGGACTATCAAGATCAACTCTCTGTAGCAGTGCCCTTCTTATATCACCATCGGTGATGGTTCCTATAAGCTTATCATCTTTATCAACAACCAAAGCTATCTGTATAGCTCCTTTACTGATAATCTCTAGTGCTTGATGTATCGATGAGTTCTCATTTAGTTTTATATTTTGTATATTTTTCATTTTTTAATCTTCTTGATACTTCTGCTAACTTTGGCGAAGCCTAGGTTAAACTCAAACTTTGTTGTAGTTTCAACCACTTCACCATCTTCATCATCTGCTAAAATATCAGGTTCTATCTCTATGATATCTTCAAGTATTTTGTTTGATTTCTCTGCTAATTCTTTTTGTTTTGCTTCATCTTGCGTTTTCATAATAGCATTTATATTTCTTGATAGCTCTTTTACTTTTGCAAATGTTTCTATTATGTTTAGGGTGGTCTCTGTAGCTACTTTACTTTTAATGATAGTCGCAAGCATATATAGACCTTTTTCTGTAAAAACCTTTGGTAGATGCGGTGAATACTTCAGATTTGAGAGGTGGTCAAAATTTTTGATAACCTCTAGTTTTTCTTCTTTTGTAAGCTCTATGATATATTCATGAGGAAATTTATCAGGATTATTGCTTACAGCTTGATTTATTTCTCTTGTTTCTACACCATAAAGTTGTGCTATGTCACTATCTACTATTACAAACTGTTCTTTGTATTTGATGAGTTTATTTTCTATCGTTTCAAATTTGATAATGCTCATATCTGCATCCTTCATTTTAATAAATTTCCTTCAAAAGTACAAAACTCTCAGCATATTCACATCCACATGTGGCGCCCCTAAAAGTTGCCAGCACTCTTATGTTTCGTTCGCTTCCTGGAAAGGGATGTTCGGCTATTTCGCTTGAGAATATTTGCATTACCATGCACTTTTCTCCATTTCATCAACTACACCACAAATACCCCAAAGAAAATCTTTTGCGCCCAAGTAATAACAATGTAACTGTTCTGCATTTATTTTTTTATCTATAGTAAAGTGTTCTTTTTTCCTCTTATCTTTGGAGTATCGAAAACTCATAGAAGTATTATCTAAAGAAATGTAGAATTTCATTAATTTACCTAAATTCTGTAAATATTCTTTATCTTTGTATTCTTTAAAAATTTCTGGCTTTGCTTTTTTATAATGTTCATAGAAACTATTAGATAATTTCTCAAAATCATGTGTAGCATATATGTCTTTTAACAAATTGTTGCTTTTAGAATATTTTGAAAGTTTTATAATGCATTCTTTTAGTATTATTTCTAAAAATTGCCTTAGATTAAACAATAAAGGGTGTATTATTTGATCTATGTATTTATCACTAAAATATAAAAGATTATATGAATTTTCATAATTACCTGCATAAAATAGATTGTCATGAGAAAAATATCCAACCAAGCTATTGGTTCTTGCTTGTTTATCAAAAGTATTTTTCTTCTGCCTTGCATCATGAAAAGATTTTTTCAAAATATCTTCCAAATCTACAGTTTCTAAAATTTCAACTATTTTTTTACTAGCACATCCATCACCATAAAGATTTTCAGTGGTTTTTAGAGTTTCTTGAAGCTCTTGTGAATATAGTGCTGTAAAAGCTTGTTGAATTGAACCCTTGTTTGGTTCGCAGTCGATTACACTACTAGCTTTTATGCGTCCTTTTTGTCTATCGCCAATATTTATCGTGCCAATTTTAAAACTCGGGGCTTCAAGTAGTCCGCTGGAACTATTGCCAACCACTGCATCAACGTACTGCAAAGCGCTCAAGTAGCGCAGCTGTCCCAAGGATGTAAACGCTATGGACTTCTCAGAGTTTTGAGACACATATTCATCTATCATTTGATTTATAGTCCTGCCATCGGTATCGCTATTTGCTTTTGTAAAGATTATGCTTGTATCTTCTAGCATATCGATAGCATTCAGTAATTCTTGAAACTGCTCTTTTGCGGTTGATTTTTCAAGCGTAACAGGATGAAATGTAACTAAAATATTTTTATCATTTAGTTTAAAATCAATAGATTCTTCAAACTCTTTCTTGCCTAAAAGTTTTAATCTTTTGATATTTTCTATTCCCATCCCGCCTACATTAAAAACTCTATTAGGGTGTTCGCCGAGCTGAATAACTCTGTTTTTATACTCTTGTGTCGCTGTAAAATGAAGATGAGACATTTTTGTAATACTATGTCTAATTGACTCATCAAATGCACCCTCAGTCGTCTCTCCGCCGTGAAGGTGAGCTATAGGAATACAAGCTATCATAGCGGCACTTGCAGCAGAAAATATCTCATATCTATCGCCAAGAACTATAACCATATCAGGATTTAACTCTTCGTAAGCCTCAGCAAAACCTATTTGCGCTAGCCCCATAGATTTTGAGATGCCTATGGAACTGTCTGAAGATAAAAGCATCTCTATTTTTTNNTATCAATTTTAAACTCTTTTTCTATATCTTTGTATGTCAGTCCAAACTCAGGACTTAAATGTATTCCTGTAACTATAATCTGAAGTTCTAAATCTTTGTCAGCTTCTATCTCTTTCATCAGCCAATAGAGTAAACCATACTCAGCACGAGTCCCTGTTACTATACAAATTTTTCTCTTCATATCATCTCATCTTCTTGATAATCTTTTTGTGCAACAGTTCCGATGATCTCATCCCATCTCATAGGACTTATCCCATTTCCTGGTCTTTTAATTGCTAGTTTATCTTCGCTAAGCTTTTCGCCTTTTTTGATCCCACAAGCTGCGACAATTGATTTTCTGGCAATATGCATATTTGGAATTTCACTTTTTGATGGTTTTTTAACACTACTTCCAAGTGCTAATTCTATATTTCGTATAGCTTTTACCATAGCTTTTAGTTCATCTGGTTCTAAACTTGCCTTATGGTCAGGTCCTTCCATCGTACAATCAAGTGTAAAATGTTTTTCAATACAACAAGCACCCAAGGCAACCGCAGCAATATCAACTTCTATTCCTAAAGTATGGTCACTATATCCAAAAGCTATCTCAAAACTATTTCCAATAGTTACCATTGCTTTTAAATTAACATTTTCCATAGGAGTTGGGTACATAGTATTTGCGTGTAAAACTGTGATATTTTCTTTTTTTGTTCCTGAATTTATTAAAATATCTAAGGCATCTTCAATTTCGCCAATATCAGCCATTCCCGTTGATAAAATCACTTTTTTATTTAGTTTTCCAATATGTCTAAGATATGGTAAATTTGT
>DKEY01000188.1 GCA_002469305.1 Sulfurospirillum sp. UBA6810 | reverse complement strand
ATTTGGTGGAGAGCTTTCACTAGCTTAGCTTAGGTTCACAAACAATCCCTTCACTCAGTTCTCCACACTCCTTTACATACTCTATACCCCAATCAAACATAGCTTGTAGGACTGGTCGTAGTTTTTCTCCGATAGGAGAGAGAGTATAGACTACTTTGGGAGGGATTTCTGGAAAGACTTCTCTTGTGATGATTTGATGCTCTTCTAATTCACGAAGCTTGATAGTAAGTGTTTTTTGTGTTATATCACAAACGGCTGTATTGAGCTCTTTATATCTTTTTGCACCATCCATAAGATGCCATATAATGCCTAGTTTCCACTTGTCATTAAATATATCTTGCACGATACTAATTGAACATTGATACTCTTTTCCATTTACTCTATACATATTTTTCCTTTGCAAAGGGTATTATATCATAAAGTATATTTATTCTTATTACATTACTAAAGTATTGTAAGGGTGTTTTAAGTAGAGTAAAATTATAATTTAAAAAAAATAAAGGAAAATGATGAAAAATGTACTTATCATAAATGGGCATCAAAGATATGCGCAAATAGCAGAGGGTAATCTAACAAAGATTTTTATTGATACAGCAAGTGAGTTTTTAAGTGCAAAGGGTTTTGATGTCAAACATAGTGTTGTTGAGAGTAACTATGATGTAAAAGAGGAGCTTGAAAAATTTGCATGGGCTGATTATTTTATAGTTCAATATCCAGTTTATTGGATGGGAGTGCCTTGGATAACAAAAAAGTATATAGATGAAATTTTTTCAGCAGGTGTAGGCACTGTCACTTATGAAAATGATGGCCGCAGTAGAAGTGATGCGAGTAAACGCTATGGAAGTGGGGGCTTAATGCAAGGTAAAAAGTATATGCTTTCGCTTACATACAACTGTCCAACAAGTGAATTTGACAATAAAGAGGGTTTCTTTGATGGACTTAGTTTGGATGAAGCAAACATCGCAACGCATAAAACATTTCAATTTTGTGGCGTAGAGCCTATGAAAACTTACTCAATTCACGATATATTTAAAGGTGATTTGGATATAGAAACACAAAAGTCAAAATTTAAAGCTATACTAGAAGAAAACTTTTTATAGGAAGTAGCATGGAAAATATAGCGTTAAAACAACTCCAAAGTAGAACCTCTATAAGAGAGTTCACAGGAGAACGTGTGAGTGATGAGGATTTGGAACTCATCTTACGAACAGCACAGCGTGCTCCTAGTTCTATCAATGCACAACAGGTAAGTTTGATTTATACAAGAGATAAAGAGAAAATAGAAAAGATAGCCCAGTTTGCTGGTGGTCAAAAGCAAGTTGCAACAGCTGATGTATTTGTAGCAGTTGTTATAGACTTTAACAGAACAAATGTTGCTGCAGAGGCTTTGGGTAAAAAACAGATAGTAGAGCAAAGTGCAGAGGGTATTTTGATGGGTGCAGTTGATGCTGGTATCATGCTAAACCACTTGCAAAGTGCCGCTGAAGCTCTTGGATATGGAACAACAGCCATAGGAGGCATACGAGCGAACTCAGATAAAATAGTAGAACTTTTTGCCTTGCCCAAAAGAACTTTTGTAGCTGTTGGTTCAACCATAGGAGTACCAAGCCAAAAAGCGAAAGAAGCGCCACTTAAGCCAAGAGTTCCTTTTGAGAGTTTTGCTATGCAAGATGCATATGATAGTAAAAAAGTAGAAGAGGGTGCATATGCATACAACAAAGAGTTTAAAGAGTTTCGTGATAAAACAGGTTCAGGCACTCTACCAACGTACTTTGAGATAACAGCAAATGCTTATGAAAAAAGCTACTTTAGAAAAACAGGAACAGTTTTAGAAGAACAAGGCTTTAGATTTAAAGATGCTTAGTTTTCAAAAGAGTTAGTGCTTTTTAAGTACTAACTCTTGAGTTTATAACCAAGAAGGTTTGGTTTGGGTGATTATGCCATCATCTAGGGTAAAACCATCCAAACTATCTGCTTTCACTTGAATACACATAAAATTGATTGAACTATCTTCGCTCGCTTTGATACATCTTTCACCTTTTGGATCAACTCTAAAGGCATCTCCTTTTGCTATCGCAATCTCTTTTCCATCTATGTATAAATAGCCTTTACCATCAAGAATAACATATATCTCTTCATTGTTTTTATGTGCATGGACGAAAGGTACACTGACATTTTTTGGTAGTACATTGAGAGATATTTCTGCACCTGTTAGATTTAAAGTCTCATTTAAGACAACTCTTCCAAGAGAGGCAACATCACCTACTGAAATTAACTTATAGTTTTCATTCATTTTTTTCCCTTTAATTATTGTTTAGATATCTAAATAAAAAAGTAAATTTTTTTAGCTATAATCTTTTACTTATTGAAACTTATAACAGCTTTTTCCAATAGTATCTCTAAAAGCATCGCTTCTGATTCTGAAAGACCTTTATAGATATGGCTATTTAACTCTTCAGATATAGACTCAAAAACAGGTTTCAATAAAAGACCTTTTTGAGTTAAAGAAACTTTGATGATACGAGCATCATCATCTGATTTATATCTGCTAACGTAACCATTTTTAACCAGTTTGTCGATAAGAACAGATACTGTGGCATTGGTTCTATGAATTTTTTTTGCTATTGTACCCATCTCATATGCATTGCCATCAAACAAGATAGCTAGTATATCCCCGTGACTAGGTGCGATATCACTTAAGTTGTTTTTTTTGAGCTTTGCAATGATAAATTTATTGGCTTTGTCTGTAAGTTTTGCAGATAAAGAGATGATTCGTTGTTTTTTCATGAGAGAATTATAGTTAGATATCTAAATAATGTCAAGAGAAATGTAACTTTATCTATAAAGTTTTACATGTAAGAATTTTAACCTTTATACTCTTACATGTAAAGTTCAAATCGTTCACTTTGTTTTAAAAGAGCATCGAAGAGTTTTTGTGCAGCTTTTAGTGTTTTTTCATTTTGATGCTGGGCTTTTTCTAACACTTTATCTATGGTTTTAAGTGTTTTGTCATTGAGGTAGTTTTTTGTATTTAAATCTTCTGTTTTTGGTAAGTAGGAGTTTATGTCAAAGGCTTTGTTTATTATTTCGGCATTTGATTTTGGAGTTTCTTTGATACTTGCAAAATATTCATCAAGCATTGGCTGTATAATCTCCATCGCTTGAGCTATCTCTTTTTTATCATTTGCATCTATGCCATTGCCCTCATATGAAAAGTTATACCCATAAGCATGAGTAAGGCTAAGGGTTGCAGAAGTTGCGTTTTTTGTTTTTGCATAGCTCAGTTCTGTACTTTTCTCATCATAAAGTTTTAGATTGATTTTATCACCACTACTTGTTTGCATTGAAAAATTAAAGTCATTGTAGCTATAACTGTTTGCATTTATACTTTGCATGAGAACTCCTTACATGTAAAGAATATCGACAAATTTTTCTTTACATGTAGAGGATTATCTAAGAGTACAGCCTTGTGCATTGACAACATCTGTTAGTGGTGTATGTGGACAGATATCAAAAAGGTCGATGACTCCATCTTTATCACTATCAATGGCACAGCCATATCTATCAACTTGTGCCCCAAGAGGCGTTTGTTTGCAGATATCTTTGTGGTTTAAAATACCATCACTATCCTCATCGACTAAAACCTGAGAAAGTGAACATCCACTCAAAAACAAACATATACAAAAAGATGTAGTAAACTTAAGCATTAGTGACGTCCACCACCATTGCCACCGCCACCGTTTCCTCCGCCTCCAGAACCACCACCATTGCCACCACCTGCACTTGTTCCTGAGCCATTGAGGCTACCACTTCTACTCATAGAGCGTTCTAGTGTGCCAAGCTGCTGGGCTTTTTGTGTTTGGACTTTTGCCATGATACTCTCTAGCTTCGCAACTCTTTCTTCTTCTTTTGCTGTTGCTATTTGATTTTTGATTGCATTCATATAGCGGTATCTGTATTGGTGTTTTGCTTGTGTCATTTTTTGTGCCAAGGCATCAACACTCGTCGTTGTAGCTATATCAGCATCTACCTCTGCTAGCTCATCTGCAAAAACAGAACTCCAAAGGAGAAGTAGCACACTTATTATGATTTTATTAACTTTCATTTTTCATCCTTTTTATCTTCTTCCTTTTCCACCGGCATTTGCACCTTTGTACATGCCTCCTGATCCACTTCCATCTCTTAGTCTTTGAGCATATGCAGATGATGTAGCAGTTCTTTTTTGAGTGATACCATAGGCAACTTTTTCATCATAGCTGAGTGCTGATGCACGGCTTTGCATTTCGCTTTTAAAAGCATCTCTATCCTCTGTTGGAACAGTTCCTCTGAGACTTACTAAATCCTCTGTACTAAAAGTAGCATAATCAGTAGCTCCCAAAAAGCTCCCCAAAACCAAAACACTCAAAATCAACTTTTTCATGTCACACTCCTTAAAATATTGATAATGGAATTGTTACATAAGAGTGTTATCTAAGTGTTAATTCAACGCTACTTCCAACTCCTAGCTCACTTGTTATCTCTATCTCTATATCTAGCTTTTGGCAAAGTTTTTTGACGATATCAAGCCCCAAACCAAGCCCTCTCTCACTCTCTTTGTAAAATCTATTAAAAACTTTTTTTGTATCTTTTATCCCAAAGCCACTATCTTGTATGATGATGCGATTTTGAGAAACTTCTATCTTAACGCGGCCATTTTCTTTGTTGTATTTGCAGGCGTTTGAGATAAGATTGTCGAGTATGCGTGAGAGTTCATCATAAGAAGAGTGTAACTTGTCTGTTTTTATAAGAAGTTCAAAACAGATATCTGGGTAGAGAGATTGGAAATACTCAATCTTCTCTTCTAAAAGCTCTTTTATATCTATTGTTGTGATATGCAAAGGAGAGTCTTTGATACTAGCTTCCAAGTTTTTATAAAGGGAACCAATGCTTTTAGCACTTAGTTCTATCCTCTTTTTTGCCTCTTGTGAATCTTTTTGTTTTAAAATTCTTAAATTTAAAAGTATAGAAGAGATTGGGGTATTTAAATCATGAATGATGTCTTTTAAAAACTCTTCAAGTAGATGTAAAGCCTCTTTTAAAGGTTTTAGTGCATATAAAGAATAAAAAATAGAAAGCCCAAAAAGTACTAAACTAGAAAGCAAAAAATAGATAAGATTTGTAAAAAGTATGGAGTTGACTTGGTTCTCATACTTTTGAGATGCGTAGATGATTTTCAAAGTGTTTTGTGTCGAGTTTGGGATATCAAAATAAGCATATATCTCATCTCTTTCAATACGTAAAAGATAGAGTTCATCTGCTTGCTTTAGAGGAACAATATCTATACTCATATCCTTATCTTTAAAGGTGTAGTTGTAGAGTTTTATTTCGTTAAATATATTTACATGTAAAGAATTTTTTTGCTCTTTATAGTTGAGTACAAAGATGATGGCATTGAGTAAGAGCAAAGTAGAGAAAAACAGAAAGAAACTTTTGAGTAAAGACTCTTTTTCATATCTTTTCAAGTTTGTATCCAATACCTCTAATATTTGTTATATCAAGCGCAAAACTCTTTTTTATCTTTGATATATGAACTCTCAAAGCTGTATCAGTTGGCTTATCCATAAGTTCAAAGAGAGAATCTTTATCTACAATTTTACCGATATTTTTCAAAAAACATAGCAGTATCTGCTTATCAACTTGTTGGAGTTCTATGGCTGTGCCATTTTTTCTTACTATGTTCTCTTTTACATTGTACTCTATATCTTTGTATTTTATGAGATGGGATTTGATTTTGAGTTTTGCATTGATGCGGATAAGTAATTCATCAAAATCAAAAGGTTTTTTAATATAATCATCACAACCAGCATCAAAACCACGGGAGAAAGAGTTTTTATCTATGAGTGCTGTGATAAAAAAAGCAGGGGTTTCATCTCCACTCTCCCGTAACTCTTTTAAAAAATCAAAGCCATTTATATAGGGTACATTGACATCTAAAAGCATCAAATCAAAACTATTTTCAAAGCTTAACTCCAAGGCTTGATTGCCATTTTTTGCCCTAAGAACTTCATATCCCTCCATCTCTAGTAGCTCTTTTAGTGTATTTGAGAGGATGGTATCATCTTCTAAAACTAAAACTTTGTACATCTTTAGTCCTTCATGCCCTCTTCAAGTTTTTTTGCCCAAAATGAGATAGGATATGTTAGCATAAGATAGCCAAGAGCAAGAGGTATGTAACTCTCTAGCGTTGAGTAAGTGTAGGCGTTGACCTCTTGCGCATTCATAGTAAACTCACTGATAGAGATGATAGAAAGGAGTGAAGAGTCTTTGATGATAGAGGCAAACTGTCCTGTGAGAGGAGGCAATATCCTTTTATACGCTTGAGGAAAGATGATGTATCTATACGTTTGAAAAGGGCTAAAGCCTAAAGACTTTGCAGATTCGTACTGACCTTTTGCTATGCTTTTAACCCCAGCTCGTATAATCTCACTCACATAAGCTCCAGCAAACATAGCAAGTATAACAGTTCCTACGATATAGCGATTGTCAAAGCCTAGATTGTTTGCAAAAACATAGAAAAATATCAAAATCTGAACCAAAAGAGGAGTCCCTCTGATAATCTCGATATAAAAACGAGAAAAAAATCTAAAAAGAATGATTTTAGAGTTTTGTCCGTATGCAAAAACAACACCTATGATAAGGCTGAGTATAAGTGCAAAAAAGGAGATGTAGATAGTCATGAAAAAGCCATCTATAAACTTTTGTTTGTACTCATAGATACTCTCCCAGTGAAACTCATAGGAGATAGAAGTAAACATCACGTAGAAGATAGCAAAGATGATACTAAAGAGAACCAAAAAGTTAAAGATATAAACGCTTTTCCTTGTTTTTACATTATCTTTTTGGTCTATCTCTTGTATAAAAAAATCTCTAAATCGTAAAATAATAGAGCCTTAAAAGAAAAATTCTATGCCAAGAGCATCAAAGGTAGCTCTGGCTTTTGTTAGATACTTTTTAGAGAATGCATCAAAAGTACCATCACTTTTTGCCTGTTTTATAAAAGCATTTACTTGGTCTTTGAGTTTGTCATTGCCTTTTTTGATTGCAACTCCCCAATACTCTGGTTTTTCTTGAAAAGGTTTTAAAAGTGCAACAGTTGTCTCTTTATGATTTGCCCAGTTTTTATAGATAGTGAGTTGGTCGTATAAAAAGCCATCAGCTTTGCCTTGAATCACTTCTAAAACAGCAGCATTTTCTTTGTCAAAAACTAAAAGTTCTGCATTGCTAAGATACTTGTTCGCATATATATGTCCAGTTGTGCCCTTTTTGACAGCTATCTTTTTACCTTTTTGATTTAAATCATCAATACTTTTAACACCACTTTTTGTGTTAGTCAAAATCGCTAGATTTGATTGTGCATAAGGGATAGAAAAGTCTATCGTTTTTTTACGCTCATCAGTAATAGTCATAGAAGAGATAATCAAGTCGATTTTTTTAGTTTTTAGTGAAGGGATAAGACCATCCCAAGCTATATTTTCTATCTTTACTTCACGTCCTAGATACACTCCAAGTGCCTTTGCAAAATCAACACTAACACCACTAGGCGTTCCATCGATTTCACTCATTTCAAAAGGAGGATACTGCAACTCCATACCTACTACGAGAGGTTTTTCTGATGCATGAAGCAAACCAAAGGATAAAAGTAACCCTGCCAAAACAACTTTTACTTTTTTGAACATTATAATTCCTTTCTTAAAATGTCTTTTTATTGTAGAGGAAGTTTTCTTAGATTTTGGTTATTGCGCTAAGAGTTAAAGTTGCTTTTTGAATGATAAGAATTTTTTTTGACGACTATCTCTTTTTGTTTCTCTTTTTTGTGAACATCTTTTTCCACAAAAAGAGGTTTTCTACTCACAGGATCAAGTTCAGTATAGTACATCAACGTTGAGTAAGTAGATGGAGTTGGAGTAAACACTTGTGCTTGTTCTGGATTTATCTTGAGAGTATTTGATGCAAAGTCTTTGAGATTGTGCATATTTTGCTCTTTACAGCCAGGGTGTGCAGCTATGAGGTAGTAGGTGAGAAATTGCTTTTTACCACTTTCACGATTGAGTTTATCAAAGAGAGCTTTAAACTCTACAAGAGATTTTTTGCCAGGCTTTCCCATGTAAGCTAAGACTTCATCATCTATATGTTCAGGAGCGATTTTGAGTTGCCCACTTATGTGGTGATTGACTATCTCTTTAAGATACTCATAGCCATGCTTTTTATCTTCACTGATAAGGTCATATCTAATTCCACTTGCTACAAAAGCTTTTTTAACTCCTTTGATAGCTCGTATCTTTTTTAGAAGTTGGATTTGAGGAGCATGGTTCGGTTTGAGGGCTTTACACATATGTGGAAATACACAAGCCTTATCTTCACATGTACCTTTTTTTATCTTTTTATCACACTCATATCCATACATATTGGCACTCGCACCTCCAACATCACTGATGATGCCTTTGAAGTCTTTGTAGGTTGTAAATTTTGTAGCTTCTTTTAAGATAGAGTCTTCACTACGACTTCTTATAGTTCTTCCTTGGTGTACGCCAATGGCACAGAAATTACACTCCCCATAACAGCCTTGATGTGTTGTGATAGAAAACTTGATAGTCTCCAGGGCTTTTACTTCTCCATCTTTTTTATGATATGGATGTACATCTCTCTCATATTCAAGCTCACTTACAGCGTCAAGTTCACTAGAATTTAGATAGATTGAGGGAGGATTTTGCACTAGGTATCTACTATCAACTTTTTGGCAAAGTCCATGTGCGCTTATAGGGTCATTGTTTTTATAAAAGATATCAAACATATCTATAAATTTGTTTTTGTCACTTAAACACTCATCATGACTTGGAAGTGCTATATACTCTACCTTGGGCTCTTTTGAGATATAGCTAAGACCTCTTACATGTAAGGGAGATTGATTGTTTGCAAGAGCATCTGCAAACTCAACGATACTTCTTTCAGCCATACCATAGATAAGATAATCAGCCTTTGCATCAAATATGATAGGCTTACGCAGTTTGTTTGTCCAAAAATCATAATGTGTTACACGACGCAAGGAAGCTTCAATACCTCCTATGAGAAGCGGAACAGTATCTTTAAAATGTTGGCGGATAAGGTTACAGTACACTAACGTTGCACGATCAGGTCTTTTGTCATTTTTTCCACCAGGTGTATAGTCATCAGTGTTTCTAAATTTTTTGGTTGCTGTGTAGTTTGAAACAAGTGAATCCACACTGCCGCCACTCACTCCCCAAAAAAGTTTTGGCTCTCCAAGTCTGGTTATGTCATCTTTACATGTAACGTCAGGTTGTCCTATAATACCTACTTTATAACCAGCTTTTTCTAAAATGCGTCCGATAACAGAGATACCCATATAAGGGGAGTCTATGTAAGCATCACTTGTTACTAAAATAACATCACACTGATTCCAACCTCTTTGTTTCATCTCGGTATATGTGGTTGGTAAAAACATGATTTTCCTCTGTGCAATTTTATAATTTCAGATTATACAATAGTATATTTAACATAGATATCTTGAGTGATTACTTTATCCTATACGGATGTTTTTTATAAACACCTAGATACTTTATATCTTTGGCAAAATACTTCAACTCATCAAGTGCTAAAACGAGACTTTTTTGGCTTGGATGACCGTCTATATCTATGTGAAATTGACTCACTTGTAAAGACCCAGGCAAAGAGTAACTCTCTAACTTTATCAAGTTGACTCCATTGGTTGCAAAACCGCCGAGAGCTTTGTAAAGTGCAGCTGGTATATCTCTGACTTCAAAAACCAAAGAAGTTATATACTCGATTTTTTCATCAAACTCAGGTGTTGTATCCTCTTTCGCAAGGATGATAAATCTAGTTGTATTGCCTTGTAAGTCACCAAAATTTTCAGCGATGATATCTAAGTTATATAATCTTGCAGCTAATTCAGAAGCAATAGCTCCATACATAGGGTTATTGACTTCACTTACTTCTTTTGCTGAGCCAGCTGTATCAAACTTTGCTTGAGCTTGGAGTTTTAGCTTTAGTATATTTTTATGGCATTGTGCGAGTGCTTGAGGGTGAGAAGCTACATACTTGATACTCTCTAGTGTTGCTCCCTTTACTCCTAACAAACAGTGGTTTACGGGTTCAAAATGCTCATCTATAATGTGTAGTTCAAGTTTTGGGATGAGTCTGTATATCTCTTCGACTCTTCCAGCAGTTGAGTTTTCTAGTGGTATCATAGCAAAGTTTGCAGTACCACACTCTACAAGTTTCATTGCATCTTCAAAAGTGTCACAAGCTATCGTGATAGAGTTTGGAAATGCATTTTTGCAAGCAAGATTGGAGTACGCACCCTCTACTCCTTGGTATGCGATAATTTTATCGTTCAATTTATTTCCTGATTTGTGATTTATTTATTTTTGCGTGATATTATCATATCTTAACATTATAAAAAGTAAAATCTCAGCGGAGAAAATATATGAAAAGTATCTATTTATAAAACTCAATACCAAAAAAGATAATATTCCTGATATGATGAAATCAAGAATTACCCCTTCTTTTTACTTTGTCTCAAATGATGGAAGCAAAGTTTTAGAAGAGGCGATAGGCTTGATGAGCAAGAGTGATTTTATTTTTTATCTAGAAGAGATATATGAACAAGAAAAAAATTAAAGGGTGTGTGTGAAGAGATTATTTTTAAGTTTGATGGTTGTTTTGATATCATCAAATCTGTTTGGATTAGATTTAGAGGTAAAAAGAGCTTCCCAAAAAGCTTTAAAAGAGAAAAAACTTGTTTTGTTTACAGTGGAGAGTGAAAACTGTAGCTATTGCAAAAAAATGGAAAAAGATGTTTTTACTGTGAAAACGGTAATGAATAAAATCAATAAGCAGTATGTTCGAGTAAAAATCATGGCTGGAAGCGAACCAATACCAAGCTTTTTAACTGTGCAGTACTTTCCTACAAACTTTGTATTAGACCCAGAGTCTTTAAAGATAATAGACGAATATCCAGGTTATATGAGGGCAAAAGATTTTATTGAAATCCTAGATGAGATATACAAACAAGAGTCTAAGCAAACTTCTTTTCATAAATCTTAAGCAAAGCCAGTGCAAATATAAAGGCAAATAATACTCTAAGCGTTACTATGACCCAGATATTTGCACCAAAAATGACAAAGAGCAAAGTATCTTCTATGATAGCATGGCAAATCATTAAAAAAGTACCTATATAAAAGGTCTCTTTTTTTGATATGGTATTTTTTTCATATTCACTGATTAAAATCCCAGCTCCATATGTGATACCAAGAATCACCCCAATAGTGATAGAAAAAGCACTACTAACTTTGTTTGAATACTCTTGTATAAATTTAAGTGATTTTATAAAATCCAAAATAAAAATCAAAATACTAATAAGAGCGATAATCTCTATACTCAAGATGAAAGCTTCTTGCATGGAGTTAAGTAGTAGAGCGTATATGTCACTATATGTCTCTTTTTCGAAATTTTTTTCTACATGTAAGGCATTAAACAGAGAACTTGGTAAAAGAGTTGTGATAAACCCTACAATCAAACCAGCCGATACTCTTAGTAAAACAGAGTAGAGTTTAGAAATGCCCAGTTTTTTCATCACTGCTGTTTCAACTAAGAGAGCATGACAAATGCCAAGATATACTCCAAGTATCGTCCACTCTTGTGGACTAAGACCCAATGGTGCTGCGAAAGCTATCGCTGCATAGAGATTTAAAAGCATACCACTGACGATAGATAAGGCAGCCTCAGGTGGTAAGTTGAGCAAAGAGGTTATAGGTTCAAACAAAAAACTTACATGTGAAAGGAGATTATAAAAAAATAAAATATCTGCTAGTATATAGATGGGTATAACAAGCTTTAATATGATAAGAGAACTACGCAGAGAAGTATGCAAGGAGGTTTTAAAAGAAAAGCTCATGTTAACTCTTTTTTTTAGAATTTTGTATTTTATCTAAAAAAAGCTTTGACTTTTTCATAAAATAAGGTATAATTCTGACCTCAATTGAATGTGCGCTCGTAGCTCAGCTGGA
>DKEY01000074.1 GCA_002469305.1 Sulfurospirillum sp. UBA6810 | reverse complement strand
AAAGCTATGAAGAAAAATGGCTATCTATAAGGCTGAATTTTTCTTTTATATACTTATAAATTCTCCTTTATTTTAAATTATAACAAAGAAGGCAAATTTATTTTTTAATACTTTTAGCTATAATTGAAAGAGAAACAGAGATAACGCAATGGTTTTTCATGTAACGGTTAGAGAGGCTAGAACTATGGATATCATAAAATAAAATGGTAAAAATAGTATGCAAATGATATGATTATAAAGGAAAAGATAGATGTTTAAATACGTAACAGAATTAAAAATAGTTATCATATACTTTATCTTTTCATTCTTATGGATTCTCTTTTCGGATTCAATTTTAGCCTTTTTAATTCGTGATTTAGATACTCTCTCAACTTGGCAAACATATAAAGGATTGCTTTTTATAACGACTACCTCATTGTTGCTGTTAGTTTTGATTAATCACCATACTTCAAAACTATATAAAATTCAAAATGAACTTTTTAGCATCAAACAACGCCTTGAACATGTTATCAAAGGGGCAAATCTTGGCTATTGGGATTGGAACTATCAAACTAATGAACAAATCGTAAATGATACTTGGTTAAAATTTTTAGGACTACAAAGAGATGATATAGTTGACAACATAGTTGACTGGGATAGTAGAATTCATCCAGATGATATAGATTCTACAAGGAAAGCCATAGAACAAACTCTTATAGATTTAAAGCCCTACGTCATAGAATTTAGGATGAAACATAAAGATGGTCATTGGGTGTGGATTGAAGGTTCTGGTGCTGTTGTAGAACTTGATAAAGAGGGTAAACCACTCAGACTTTCAGGAACACATAAAAATATAGATAGAAGAAAAAAAGCTGAAGAAAAAAATTACTCTTTAGCTTTTAATGACTCTCTCACAAATCTTCCAAACAGACAATATCTAAAAAGTAGATTGGAAGTTTTAACGCAGTCTCAAGATAGTAGAGAGTTTGCTTTTTTATTTTTAGATTTAGATCTTTTTAAAAATATAAATGACTTATATGGTCATAGTGAAGGGGATAAAGTTATCAATGAAGTTGCAAAACGTTTTAAACAATCCACAGTCTATCCTGATTTAATTGCGAGAGTGGGTGGAGATGAATTTGTTATACTAAAATTTAATACACATAATATACAAGAAGAGTGTCAAACACTCATCAATTCGCTAAATGAACCTTTTGAAATCAAAGGGATAAATAACTACATTGGAGTGAGTATAGGAGTCTCTTTCTTTCCAAAAGATGGTATAAGCTTTGAAGAACTTTTTAAAAATGCTGACATCGCTATGTATGAGGCAAAAAACAGTGGAAAAAATACCTACAAAATGTACACTTCTTCTATGACAGAAGATATTATAAAATCAAATCAACTTGATAAAGATATAAGAAAAGCTATAGACAATAATGAATTTGTAGTACACTTTCAGCCTCAAATCGATCTTATGACCAATAAAATTATAGGGGCTGAAGCACTTGTACGATGGCAGAAACCAGGTGTTGGTCTCATCTATCCCGATCAATTTATCCAAAAGTCAGAGGAAAATAGATGCATCATTGATATAGGTATCATTGTATTTAAAAAGTCTCTTGCGGAGTTTAAAAGGTGGCAAGAAGATGGACTTTTTGATGGTAAAATCGCCATCAATATCTCTGCTATACAAATTGAAGAAAAGGATTTTGCTAAGGTTATTGAAAATCTATGTGAAGAAGCAAATGTAGCCCCAAGTAACATAGAGTTAGAGATAACAGAAAGTTACATCATGACAAATCCAACTCGCTCTATAAGAAAGTTACAAAAACTTAAAGATTTAGGATTTAAGATATCTCTTGATGATTTTGGTACTGGATATTCTTCATTGAGTTATCTCAAGCAACTTCCACTACACAAAATCAAAATTGACCGCTCTTTTATAAAAGATTTACCACATAATAAAGAAGATATGGCTATCTCAAAAGCTATCATCGCCTTGGGACAAAATCTAGAGTTAGAGATTTTAGCTGAGGGTGTTGAAACGCTGGAACAAAAAATATTTTTAGAAGCAAATCAATGCCATAGTTCACAAGGATACCTTTTTTCTAAACCTTTAGATAAAGAAAGTTTTTATACATACTTGGAATCTAAAAGAGATTTATAGTTCATTTTACTCAGGTTGTTTTTATAATTTTTAGTTATCATTTCACCATATTAATTGCATCGGCTCAAGGTTTGAGCAGACATAAAATATTGCATTAAAATTCTTACATGTAGATACTTTTATGGTCCTAATATATGCAAAAAAAGGACTAAAATGAAAAGAAGAAATTTCTTAAAAACATCCGCTTTGAGCCTTGGTGCTCTCTCTCTTACTCCAAATATAGTTTTTGCTGGAGAAAAAAGTAGAAAATTTAAAGTTGTATTTGATTTTGATGTAAAATCAGATGAAAAAAGTTTTCCACTCAAGCTTTGGAATCCTCTACCTTACAATGCAGAGTATCAAAAAGTCAAACTTCTAAGTTATGATGGAAATTATGAATCAAATGAAATAAATACAAACAACCCTTATGATGCTACTACTTTATATACCAGCTGGGAAAAGAGTGAAAAGAAAAAACTTTTACGCATAAATATGGAGATAGAGACAACACAGAGAAGTGTTGATATAGCTCTTTTAAAAAAAGCCAGTGCACAAAATCTTCCTATCCCTCAAAGTGTAAAAGTTTTTTTAGAACCAACAGAACATATCCCAACTGATGGTAAGGTTAAGGCAAAGGCAGATGAAATCACCAAAGGATTAAATGACCAATTTGCTAAAGTAGAAGCTATATATGATTGGATTTGTGAACATACTTTTAGAGACCCTGAAGTTCTTGGATGTGGTATAGGTGACGCTGGGAAGATGCTTGAAACAGGATACTTTGGTGGTAAGTGTACCGATATAAGCTCGTTATTTGTTGCTTTTTTAAGAGCTGCTGGTGTTCCTGCTCGTGAAGTTTTTGGTATCAGACTTGGTAAATCTAACTTCTCTGCAAAAGCACTTGGTGGTGCTGATGACAAAGGTTTTGCAAAGATTTCAGGCGGACAGCACTGCCGTGTTGAGTACTATATAGCTGGTATCGGTTGGGTACCAAGTGATCCTGCTGATGTAACAAAACTTATCTTAGTAGAGGGATTGAAGTATGAAGATAAAAGAGTACAAGAGTTAAAAGCAAGATATCTGCACTCTTGGGAAATGAACTGGGTAGGATTTAACTGGGGACGTGATTTTGTACTCAGTCCAAAGCCAACACAATTTCCTCTCAATATGCTAGGCTATCCATATGGTGAGATTGATGACGAAGTTCTCAACTACTATGCACCAAAAAACTTCAGCTATAACTTTACTTCACAAGAGATATAGATGAAGCAAAAGCCACTTATACTAAGCTCCATTTTATCTGCTTTTTTAGCAAGTAGTTGTTGCTTGGCTCCATTACTGTTTTTAGTATTTGGTATCAGTGCTAGTTCTTTGAGTTTTTTACAAGTTCTAGCACCTTATAAGTGGCTTTTTTCAACTATCTCTATCGTCGTTATCCTCTATCTTTGGAGAGAGTATTTTAAGAAAAATAGTATTACATGTAGTAGTAACTTTTGTAAAAATTATACACTCTATCTTAGTATCGGTACACTCTTTGTTTTTATCTTGGTTTCGTATCCTTATTGGGTAAATTATCTTTTGGAGTATTTATGAAAAAAATCACCCTCTTCTTTTTTCTTTGTTTAAGTATGTATGCGAAAGAGTTAGTTGCTACTATACATATAGAGGGCATGACTTGTCCTTTGTGTACGACAGCTATCAAAAAGAGTTTAAAAAGCATAGAGGGAGTTAAAAGTGCAAAAGTGATTTTAAACTCTAAGAGAGCAACTGTAACTTTTGATGAGAGAGTTACGCAAGAAGAGTTGTTAGAAGCAATCAAAAATGTAGGTTACATGGGTGATATCATAACTATCGAATGATAAGTTATGTTAAATATGAACTTATAAATACCTCTATCTCTTTTATGCTATCAAACCTATGTTCAGCACTTTTGCTTTTGCCATATCCCCAGTTTGCAAATAAAAACTCTATATCTGCATTTTTTGCGGCAAATTCATCTTTTACACTATCACCTATGAGGATAGTTTGTTCAAGAGGTATCTTAGAAAGTTCACAAAGATGGTATATCATATCAGGATTTGGTTTTGGTTTTGCAACACAATTTGCCCCCACTATATAGCTAAAGTACGGAAGTAATCCTTGATGTTTTAGCATATTGATGGCAAAAAAGTCAGAAGCATTTGTTGCTATACTTAGCGTGATATTCTTTACATGTAAGAATTCAAGTAACTCTTTTGCACCCTCATATATCTTTACATGTAAGTTTGCATACGACAAATAGTGCTCTTTGAAAAGTTCTCTATGTTCAGGAACATACTGGGGTGTTCCATAAAAAAGCATCGGTAAGTCTTGATCTGGTTCATTGATGTGAAACTCCAAAAAATCCTTTGATACAGGAGCAAGACCTAGTGAATCACGTACACAATTGACACTTTGTAGCATAGCAAAGCTAGAATCAAGCAGTGTACCATCCATATCAAATATGATGGATTTTATTGGAGATTTTATCTTCATTGTCCTACTTTATACCCATATATCAACAAATCTTTTTCATCACCATGTATATCAGCAACTCCAGGGAAATTTCCCCACTCTTTAAATCCAAGCTTTTTAAAGAGCTTTAAACTTGTTTCATTATCGTTGAAGATGAGTGCCAAAAAGTTTTTGATGTGATACTTATCAGCTTCATTTAGAACTTCTTGTAAAAACTGTTGCCCAAGTTTTTTTCCTCGAAAGTTTCTATCTATATAGATATTTATACGAGCACTGTGTTGATAGGCAAGATGTGGATAAAATGGCTGTAATGAAAGCCAAGCGATAATCTTTCCATGATACTCTTTTACCAAAATAGGTCTATTTTCTTTGTCATGTGCTCTAAACCAATCTACTTTAGCATCAGCAGTGACCTTATAAGAATCAGCCGTAGAAATCCCATCTTCTATGGCAGCGTTATATATTTTTACTATTTGTGGTAAATCCTCTATAGAAGCACTTCTATATGTATTTATCATTACTATCCCTTATATATAAAGTTTCTTTATTATAGTAGAGTAATACTTAGTGTGTCTTTATTTGTTGATTAAAAATTAATTTTAGTTTTTACATGTAAAGAATTAAAACTTTTTATAAAGCCAAAATATCATACAATAGCACTAATCAATCAAGAGGAACTCTTATGCCATTTTCCAAACTCAATCTCGCAGAGCCTATCATAAAAGCCATAGATAAAAGTAACTATACAGCTCCAACACAAATCCAAAGTAAAGTTATCCCTCTTATCTTGCAAAAGCATGATGTTATAGCAAGAGCACAAACAGGAAGTGGTAAAAGTGCGAGTTTTGTTTTACCTCTCCTGCAAATGTGGTTGGAAAATATACCTGAGGGAAAACCAAAGATTCAAGCTCTTATCCTCACACCAACAAGAGAGCTAACCCAACAAGTAGCCAATACTTTTGAGATATTTAGCCAGTTTTTTGATAAAAAGCCAAAAGTTGTGAGCATCATCGGTGGAGAAAGCATAGGAAATCAGCTTTTGGAGATACAAACAGGGTGTGATATAGTCGTAGCAACATCTGGAAGATTGCTTGATATCATTGATAAGAAACAAATAAACTTTTCTAAATTAAGATTTTTTGTACTTGATGAAGCTGACAAGATGCTCGATGCTGGATTTGAAGAAGAGTTAGATACTTTACTCAAAGAACTTCCAAAAATGAGACAAAATCTTTTGTTTTCAGCAACTTACCCTCAAAAGATGCAAGATATCGCTTCAAAGATAACGCAAACACCTACTTTTATATCTATCGAAGAAGAGAGTCAAACGGTAGAAAGTATCACGCAAAGAGCCATAGAAGTAAACCAAGAAAATAGAGGCCCTCTTTTAAGGCATCTTATAAAAAAATATAAGTTTAAGTCTGTGTTAGTTTTTATGGCAAACAAAAGAGCAGCGGAAAATATAGCTCAAAAGTTTAGAAAATACGGTTTTTTAGCAGAATCTTTTCATGGAAACTTACTACAAAGCGAGCGCAATGAAACACTAGAAGATTTTAAAAATAAAAAGATAAATATCCTTTTTGCAACAGATATCGCTTCACGTGGACTTGATATAGATGATATAGATTGTGTTATCAACTATGATTTGCCACGCTCTCCTGCTGATTATATCCATCGTATAGGCAGAACAGGTCGTGCAAAAAAGAGTGGTATAGCTATCTCTTTTG
This sequence comes from Sulfurospirillum sp. UBA6810, assembly GCA_002469305.1. GTDB lineage: Bacteria > Campylobacterota > Campylobacteria > Campylobacterales > Sulfurospirillaceae > UBA6810. Next base: position 3,758 of record DKEY01000074.1, on the reverse strand, counting down.
TAACTTTAGAAAATACAGAGCATTTTGAACTTATCCAAAAGCGCGCTGAAGTAGCTTTAACAAAAGAGCAGATAGAGGGATTTGAACTTGTTGGGCAGATTGAGCAAAAACCTAAAGGTTTAGCTCCTATCAAGGGCAAAAGAAAAAGTAAAAAAGACAAACTCAGAGAAAAAAATCAAGCCAAAAGCTAGTTTAACACAGGGGAGTTTTCTCTTTTGAATTTTACCTCAAATACAGCGCCATCATCTTCATTATAAGCATTTATAGAGGCTTTTTGCTGTTTTATGATTTGTTTTGCTATGTTTAGCCCTACTCCTATACCTGAGCTTTCTTTTGAACTTTCAAATGGTTCAAATAAAAGAGGCATTATCTCATCGCTTATACCTCCAGCATTGTCTTTGAATTTTACATAGATAAAGGTTTCATCACAACTAAGCGTTACATGTAACTTTCTATTTGCAAACTGCTTTATCTTTATAAGCTCATCTAGGGCATTGTTTATAATGATAATCCACACCTGTTCCACTCTTTGTTTTTGTATGTAAGCATTACAGATAAACTCATCTTTTGCTAAGGTAAAGTTAAAAATCTTTTCATTGACATAGATATTTACTATCTGTTTTGAACGATTATATGTGAGAGTGAGAGCAGAAAGCAGAGTCTCATAGATATTGATATACTCTTTGTTTTCGCTACTTTTTTGCGAAATTTCTCTCATAGAGTTTATGATATTGGCAATTCTTGTCAAACCATCTTCGATGGATTTACAATCACCAAGCATATTGGTTTTTAGTTTTTCATCTTCTATCTTATAAACATCACCGTATAACATCTCAAAATTGCCTTTTATATAAGTTAGAGGAGTGTTTATCTCATGGGTAATGCCTGCCGCCATCTTTCCGATAGCAGAAAACTTGGCATTTTTGATGAGTTCATTTTGGTGCTTTTCTTGTGAAGCTTTGTTCTTTTTGAGCTCTTCTTTCACTCTTGCTTCCAAGTAGAGTTTCTCTTGCTCTTTTTGCGTTATATCTATGATAAGTCCCACAAAGCCATTGAAGGTATTGTCACCATAAAGAGTTTTTTTATGTATTTCGATTATCGTACTCCCATCATTTACCGTTGTTTGATAGACTTGATAAGGTTCTTCCTTCATCTGTAAATCTTGATTATGAAAAAAGGTTGCTTGCTCAGGGTCAAAAAGATTAAAAACAGATTTGCCCAAGATGTGCTCTTTTGGCAAGTTATGAAAAGTACAAAAAGCTTGATTGCACCCGATATAGACAAAATCTTTATCTTTGATAAAAATTGGGATGGGGATAACATCCAAAATCTCTTCTAATTTTGTGAACTCTTCTTGGATCTTTTCGTTGAGTTGTTTTATCATCTCTCTTGAGTTTACTCTCACACTAATATCTCTTATACTCCAAATATAAAGTATATCAAGCCCATTTTTAAACTTTTTACCGAACATTTCCACCCAAAATATACTACCATCTTTATTTTTTAACTGGTACTCTATATTTGTTGTTTCATCAAAGGAAGAATTTTCCATATAAGCTTTCGTAAACTCTTCATATTCTGATTTTGTTCTAAAAAATATACCAAAAGACTTAAAAACAATCTCATCCATTTTGTATTTTGTAAATTTGCATAAAGAGGAGTTTACTTCTATGATATCGAACTTTTCATCTAAGATTATCTGTCCTAAATCCGAGTGATTAAAAAATATCTTTGATTTATAGAGTGCTTTTTGCAAAGCCAATTTATCCTCTCTTGAAGTTGCAACTATAATAATCTCAGAGTTTTTTTCTAAAAAAGAGATATAGATAGTAAGATTTATCTCTTTTCTAACTGTATTGAAAAAAGATTGCTCAAAAGTTGCATTTTGTTTTGTATTGATAAAATAAAGAAAAACTTCTCTTTGTTCAGCATCTAGCAAAGAGAGATATTCATCAAGTGTTTTAAACTTTTTCAAGCCACCAAAGTAAGATAAAAATTGGCTATTTATATGCTTTAACTTACCATTTTTATCTACATGTAAGATACCACAGTTAGCATTTTCTATGATAGCATTGTTTTCAAATATTTGAAATTCTAAAGCAGTATTTAGTATTTGAAGTCTTTTACTTGTTTTATTGGCAGAATAGATATAAAATCCTACACCAGCTAAGATGATAAAAAGTAATATGGTATCAAAAAGGGAGAAGTCACTCACTATCTTACCTAAAGAAGAACTTCTTTTATCTTGTCTTCCAAAACTTTTAATGAACTAAAGGGTTTCATAATATAATCAGCAGCTCCCTCTCTGTGGGACTTTAGAACTTTATCTAAAGTAGAGTATGCTGTCATCATGATAACTTTTGCATCGATGTTTTTCTTTTGAAGTTCACTTAAAACTTCTATACCATTCATCTGAGGCATCATGATATCTAGCAAGATAACATCTACTTTGTTATCAATATAAGTGATGGCATTTTGAGGATTTAAAAATGTTGTTATTTTATAGCCACCTTGTCTGGAGAGATACTTTTCTATCATCTCTATAATTTCATTTTCATCATCAATAATAGCAATATTTATAATTTTATTTGACATTTTTATCCCTCTTTATTTTTTTTAAATAACTCAAGTGCCGCAATATTCATGATAGCATCTGATTTTTCTTTGACCATGCTATCAAGAAATTTGAAAACCTCTAAACTTGCTGCTTCTATTTCCAGAACATTTTTTTCTATCTTCGCTTTAGAACACAATGCAGCATTTTCACCGCACTCTTTTGCCAGCGCATTTGCTTTTTCATGTATCAAGTGGTGTGGTGCTTCTAGTTTGCTGTAAGAAGGTGTTTTTGAAAACTCCTCTTTCCCAACACCTCGCTCATACCAATTGCCTAATCTACACTCGTGATGTGAGACGTGTTTAAATTCATTTTTTTCACCAAATAAGAGTGCGTATAGATTGTTTTTATAGTTAACATGGTCGATTTTGGCGAGTGAAGCAAAAATCTTATCGCTAAGATAATCAACCTCATAAACAGAACGAGAAGCGTTCTTTTCAAAAGAGACAATCTTCTTAGTCAACTCTTCTGTGCTTGTATTGGCTTCGTTAACAAGTATGCCTACTTGTTCTGTGTTTTGTTCACTTTGTGTTGATTCTTGTTGCATCGCCTTAACCACTAAAGCAATCTCTTTTGTAGCTTTTTGTGTTCTCTCAGCGAGGTTTCTTACTTCATCTGCTACCACTGCAAATCCACGTCCATGTTCACCAGCCCTTGCTGCTTNNAGATTTGTTTGGTCAGCTATATCTTCGATGAGTTGGATTACATTTGAAATTTCATTGCTTCTCTCAAGCAGTGACCTAGCACTTTGCATTGTATTGGACATGTGTTCATTTAACTTATTCATGGCTAGGGAAAGTTTATTGGATAAAATTAAGCCATCTTTTGATTCATTGGCTATATAGGCAGATTCTTGTTTCATAATCTTCAAATCTTCAAGAATATTTGCAAAAGTTGCTTGGGTATCTTTTATGGCATTGTTTATGGAAGATTGATGCAGACTTAAGATATTGCCATCTTTTGAGTCTCTGATATCATTCTTGATAATACTATAAGCGCACATACCATTAGGTAGCTCTCTAAAACCTACACGCCCACTACACTCATTGACCTCAATCTTTTTCATGCCTTTATGTAGCATAGAACAAAGAGTTTTAAAATCTTTGACATTTGCATTTGCTAAATGGGTATAGACCTACAAAGG
>DKEY01000097.1 GCA_002469305.1 Sulfurospirillum sp. UBA6810 | reverse complement strand
TTTCTAACACTTCCTCTTCAAAAATAGTCTTTACCAAATCAAATATAGCCAAAGAAAGTGTTAAAAGAATAGTTGATTTAAACATTGATTCTATATCTAAAAGCCCTATCATAATCCCATGTTCTGCTATGCTTGCTATACCATTGTAAAAAAGTAAAAAGGCAACCATCAACAGTGCAAGTGAAAACAGACTATATGCTGTTTTTGTAAAATCAGTAAAATATGACTGTAAAGATGAGGGCTGTGCTATTTTCAAAGCACTTTTTAAAGACATATCCATACAAGCTACATACTTAAGTTCTGCTTTGTCATTGTATATCGGATAAGCTGCTGTAACTGTTAGATTGTTTGTAAGTGATGAGGGATAAGGATCTGTAAGGACACATCTTTTTTGTCTTACTGCTCGATAAAAGTAAGACTTATTGCTTCTATTGACACCTTTGCCACCTTTGTATTCTATCTTATTGGTGAGGTTGTGCGTTACCTGTTTTCCAGAACTATCGAGTACATACAAGGCTTCAAAGTCATCTACTTCATTTACTATCTTATCTAGTGAACTCTCTATGACTTCCAGATTTGGATCTGGCAACTTGGATGGCATATTTCTTGTAAAAAGGTAGCAACAATACGCTCTTGCCTTTGGTCTGATTTCAGCAAACTGCTGAATATCTCTAACATCCATATGAGTGCCTTTCTTAGATTAATAGTTATATTTTATCTAAAAAAAGCTAAATTTTTTTGTAGGTTTTTTACTCAGTTACTCTGATGATTAAATTCGGGTACTATTTCTTTGAGCTTGGATAATTTATCTTTACATGTAAGAAGTTCTTGGATGTCTTGATTTAGCTTTGCTATATCATACTGCGTATTTTTGGCAATAGTAATTGACTCAAATTGTGTAGATTTATCACTCTCCTCGATAAGTAACTCTTCATAGAGCTTTTCACCAGGACGAAGACCACTAAACTCTATTTGTATATCTTCTCGTCCAGAGAGTTCACACATCTTACGAGCCAAATCTACTATCTTCACAGGCTCACCCATATCCAAGATACATATCTCCCCTCCTTTAGCGATAGCACCTGTTTGAAGGACTAACTCACAGGCCTCAGGAATGAGCATAAAATAACGAGTGATGTCAGGATGTGTCACTGTGATAGGACCACCACTTTGAATTTGTGCTTTAAATTTGGGGATAACAGAACCCGAAGAGCCTAGAACATTGCCAAATCTCACAGCAACTATCTCAGTCTCTTTTGACTCTACATTTGCAGCATAAAGCTCACAAATACGTTTTGTTGTTCCCATAACATTTGTGGGACGTACCGCTTTATCCGTTGAGATAAGGATAAACTTTTTAACCCCATGCTTGATAGCCATATCAATAGTGTTTTTTGTTCCTATAACGTTATTTACTATCCCCTCTTCTATATTAGCTTCCACTAAAGGGACGTGCTTATAAGCAGCTGCATGGATAACAATGTCAGGCTTACATGTAAGAAAAGTTTTTTCTAAATTCTCTACATGTAAAACACTTTGCATCACCGCTTTTACTTTAGGCGAATTTAACTCTTCGCATATAGCATATAGATTATACTCGCTATGATCAAGCACATATAACTCACTCACACCATAGCTTAGGCATTGACGACTTATCTCACTGCCTATACTCCCACCTGCTCCTGTAACTAAAACTTTTTTATCTTTTAAAAAACTTCCTATGAGCTTTTTATCTAAGTCTTTTGGGTGTCGCGCAAGCAAATCTTCTACAGATATATGTTTTAACTGTACTGCAAAAGGTTTATCGCTGAGGATTTTGTCAAAATGAGGAAGAATTTTTATCTCATGAAAGAAAGAATTTAGCCTCTCATAGATGAGATTTACTCTTCTTTGATTTGCTGAGGGCATTGCTATGACAAGTAAGTCAAACTTCTCTTCGCCTATGAGTGTTTTTAGCTGCTCTTTTGAGAGTATCCTTATACCATCGATACTTCTTTTTTGCAAAGCTTTGTCATCATCTACAAAATACTTTACCTTGTACTCACTATTTCTATACTCTTCTTCTAGTTTGAGCCCTGCACGTCCAGCTCCATAGATAACTAAAGATTTTGCTTTTTTTATACGAGAACGATTTACAAAAAGATAATAAACATACATCCAAAAGTTTATAGAAAAAAGAAATAAAAAAAGTTCAGAGAGCAGAAAAGAGATGCGATAAGTCCCGTGATAAAAAGGCATATACACACAAAATGCACTTATATACACTATGCTTTTGAGTAAAAATGTCTTTTGGGTAGCTTTTGACCAAGACAGAGAGTAGTCTTTAAATATAATTATCGAAGCAAGAATACGAACTGCTATGACACTCGCTATCACAGTTAAATCAAAACTAAGATGAAAAACCCAAAAACTCCAAGTAAATGTTGCAAAACTTAAAAAGGTGATAACAAGTAAATTGAGTATGCGCTTATCAAGATATAAATTCATAAAAACTTTTCCTTTTATCCACAAACCTTATATAAGCGTATAGTACTATAAGTGAGATTAAAAAAACCAATAATATATTTGGTATAAAAAATATCAACAAAAAGAACATCATGTTTACTATGAGAGAAAAAAGGACTACTTTAGAGTGAGACCAGCCACTTTGCGTAAGCCGTTGGTAAGCGTGTTTTCTATGAGCTTGACTTAACTTTTCTTTGTTTCTGAAGCGTCTAAACAGTGTCAAAGTGGCATCAAACCAAAAAAGACCAAAAAGGATAATCCATATCCAGAGGTTTTCACTTGCTTTGTTTGCATAGTAAAGCGTAAAGATGGCAACATTGTATCCCAAAAGCGTGCTTCCAACGTCTCCCATAAATATCTTTGCTCTATGCCAATTCCAAACTAAAAATCCAGCAACTGAGGCGACGAGTACCAAAAAAAGGCTTTCTTGAAAAAGTAAAAATCCTGCCATGCCAAGAAACACAGCTTCACTTCCTGCGTATCCGTCTATACCATCTAAAAAATTATAAAGATTTATAAACCAGATAATCAAAAGAAGGGCAAAGGCATTTGTGAGTATCTGATTTTGAATAGAAAAAAGAAAAAAGTTTATCTCTTCTAGTCCACCTAAAAAATATAACCCCATAAGAGAAACTAAAAACTGTGTTAAAAGCCTAATTTTTGGGCTAAGCTCCAAAATATCGTCAAAAAAACTTACAATACTTATGATACATCCAACGCATAGCGCATAAAAAAGCTTCTCTTCAATCATATCGTACATGTAAAGATATAAAAGTCCTAAAAACCAAGTGATAGCTATGGCAATCCCTCCACCATGAGGAGTGGGGGTAGAGTGAGAACTACGCTCATTGACGGTTGCTAAAAGTGACTTCTTTATGGCATAGTTTTTTATAAGGTATGTAAGAGTCAATGAGAGTAAAAATAGAGCAATATATATCATCATATCTTCAACTTAAAAACCTTAGCACTTGCATCTAAGATGACAGGTTCAAAGTACTTTTTATCGTAGTTTTCAAATACAAAAAGCTGGATATAACTTGAGTTAATCATGTTTTCATCTAAAACTAAAAATGTGTTGTAAGAGCGCATAAAGATGATTGAAAGCTTGCCATCCTTATGGAGTTCTTGTTTTTGCCTTATCAACTTTCCATCCTTATCATAAGCAGTAAAATAAAAAGTCTTTATTGGCACTTCTTGATTTCCTAATTTTAGAATTCCTCTTTGCTTATCTAAAACTACTCCATTATCCAAATTAAGCAAGTTTTGCTTATCTTCAAACCTACTAGTCTGGTAGATAAAAGGCTGACGTATAGTTTTTCCACTCATTAAATCAAGATCACTAAACTTTGTGATAGTAGGCAAGATACCTAGCATACGGTATGGCAGATAAAAATAAATCTCTCTTGTTTTTGGAGGCACAATGTCGCTTACATGTAAAGAGTTTAAAAAGTCATTTGTGTCACGAAATCCACTAGTCAATGTCATCTCGGCGATGTTTGATTGGAGTTTAACTCTCTCTTCCTTTGGCTTATCAACATTTTCCTTCCCTATAGCAAAAGCCATCTCAGTGTACTCCACATCAAAACGAGCCAGTTTTGCAGCTGCATTTTGAGGATTTGTCAGCATATAGCTCACAGAAAAATTCACAGCTCCACTATGCTTGCCCCCATCTATGAGAGTTTTCACATCTGCATAGTAACGCAAGGGATATCCATAATCCCACCAAGCCACTACATAATCTTCCCTAGAAGCTACCGTTTTTAGCTTATCTAGGACTTGCACTTCTTGTTTACTAAATACTGTTGGAACTCTGTAGTCTATCACATGTAAGATATTTGGATAGAGAATGGCTAGCGTTGCAAGGGCTAGAAAAGAGTATTTTAAAAACTTTTTATTCATGTACTCACTGATAGCTACTATCAGAAAACCCATCCCAAAAGCCATAACGGGCACTGCATAGATAGTAAAACGAAGTCCACCAACATAAGCTAAAAATCCAAGCCCGACCATAGGAAGTCCAAGGAGCATAACAGGATGTCTAAAGCAGAGCCAAATATAACCAATACAAGAAAGTACAAAAGTGATCACATGTCCGCTGATGCGATTTGCAAAAGTTTCAAA
>DKEY01000020.1 GCA_002469305.1 Sulfurospirillum sp. UBA6810 | reverse complement strand
GATAGCCATTTTTCTTCATAGCTTTAAGTATCTCATATGTTTTACTGACATCATAAGTAGCACTGTGATAAGAGTCCTCATCAAAATCAATGCCATAAAATCTACATGTTTCATCTAACTTTGGATTTTTGATAGAGCCATTTTTATTGCAGACTTTTACGATTTGTCTGTTTTGTTTCATGGTACAGAAGTGATTTTGAAAAGTTACCAGCTTATAAAGGTGTCTTAACTCAAAGCTTATGTTATGGGCTACAAGTGTTGTTGCACCTTTGCAAAAATCAATAAAATCCAAATCTTCTTTAAAATAGACACTATGGTTTAGATTTTTTTCTCTGCGATATGCTAAAACCATCTGCGGAGTTATCTTATGAACTTCAAATGAGTAAGGATTTACAGGGTAACGGGAGAGATAGTACCTATGAAATTTATCCAAGATGACAAATTCATCATCTCTTAGCTCTACTTTTACAGCAGCTACTTCTATGACATCGTGCTCATTTGTTGTATTTGTTTCAAAATCTAAGATAATCAAGCGTTATACTCTTTGGCATATTGTGCAAATAATGAAAGAAGAGTATTGGCTTCAGATGTTTCTTTTGTGGCATAAAAAGGTGCCTCAGGAGTCTCTTTTTGAATCTCTTTTATATAAGCATCCATCACATTTTTGTTGTATTCAGGATGAAACTGAACACCCCAAGCACAATCACCAAGTCTAAAAGCATGATGTTTTTCAAAAGCATTACTAGCAAGCAGTAAAGCATCTTTTGGAAGTTCCAGTACACTTTGAGCATGAACTACATGTACATAAAATTTTTGCGACAAATTTTGGAAAAGAGCATCCCTACGAGCCTCTTTACAAGCACAAACTTCTACACTCCCAAGTTCCATTCCCTTTGGATGAAAATCTACTTTCCCACCCATAGCCTTTGCTAAAAGCTGGTGTCCATAGCAAATACCAAGTAAAGGTATAGCCTCTTTTATAAGCTGTTGTATATATGTTTCTACTTTAAGACTCCAAGCTAACTCTTGGGTTACCATAGCGTGCGAGCCTGTTATAATCACACCTAGAACATTTTCAGTTTGAGGTAACTCTTCATTGTTTAAAACATCTATAACTTCTATCTCTTCATTTTGAACAAATGAGCAAATCCAATCATCAAAATCACCATACTCTTTCATAATATCGCTAAAGGTAATTCCAACTTTTAGTATATATAACTTTTTCATATAAAAACACATCTCCATATAGAGTTAAAAATGCAATAATACCAAAATATCCACTACACTGTTATCTAAAATTTAATCACTTAAAAAATCGTAATTAGCGCTGCATTTTAAGTTCAAAACAAGATTGAAAAAAACATCTAAAAAATCCAAAAATCGCTTGGGAATCATATCTTTTTTTTGCTACAATCATTCAAAGTAATAATCAAGGAGCAACAAAAATGTCATTTTTCGAAGAGTATGAATTAGAAACACAAGAGAGAGCTAGCTTAGGTATTCCTCCTCTACCACTTGATGCTAAAAAGACAGCAAAAGTTGTTGAACTATTAAAAAGCAATGAAGGTGACCAAGATTTTTTGCTAAAGCTTTTAGTCGATAGAGTGCCGCCTGGTGTTGATGATGCTGCTTATGNNCTTATGTAAAAGCTGCATTTTTAAACGATATCGTAAAAGGAAATGTTACATGTAAGGTTATAGATGGTGTAAAAGCTATACAAATACTCGGAACTATGTTAGGTGGTTACAATGTAAAACCTTTAGTAGATGCTCTTAGTGCAACAGATAAAAATATAGCACAAGCAAGCGCAAATGCACTAAAACATATAGTTTTGGTTTATGATTCATTCAATGAAATAGAAACGCTATCAAAAACAAATACGTATGCAAAAGAAGTTTTAGTCTCATGGGCAAATGCTGAGTGGTTTTTAAGTAAACCTGAGTTAGAAAAAAAGATAACAGTCGCAGTCCTAAAAGTACCAGGGGAGACAAATACAGATGATTTATCTCCTGNNCAAATGCTATGCTTGTTAAAAGACTCCCAGGCTCGATAGAAAAGATAAGAGAACTTCAAGCTAGTGGGCATGAAGTAGCATATGTGGGCGATGTTGTAGGAACTGGTAGTAGTAGAAAATCAGGTATCAACTCTGTTCAGTGGTTTATGGGAAGAGAGATTCCATGTGTACCAAATAAAAAAACAGGTGGCCTTATCCTAGGTAGTATCATCGCTCCTATCTTTTTTAACACAGCAGAAGATAGTGGTGCACTTCCGATAGAAGTAAATGTAGATGACTTAGAAACGGGTGACATTATAGATGTATATCCATATGAAGGTAAGATAGAAAAAAATGGCAAAGTTGTTTCTACATTTACTCTTGCACCAAATACAATCATAGATGAGTACAGAGCAGGAGGAAGAATCCCTCTTATCATAGGTCGTGGGCTCACAGCTAAAGCAAGAGCAAGTTTAGGTTTAGGCTCTGAAGAGATTTTCTCAAAACCAGAACAACCAAGTGATAGTGGAAAAGGATATACACAAGCTCAAAAGATGGTAGGACGTGCTTGTGGAGTGGAGGGTGTAAGAGCAGGTATGTATGTAGAACCTCTCACACTCACTGTTGGTAGCCAAGATACAACAGGTCCTATGACAAGAGATGAGATAAAAGAACTCGCAGCTCTTGGATTTAGTGCTGATTTGGTGATGCAAAGTTTTTGTCATACAGCGGCATATCCAAAACCAAGTGATGTAAACTTACAACATACTCTTCCTGATTTTATCAAAAACAGAAGTGGTGTAAGTTTGAAAGCGGGTGATGGTGTTATCCACTCTTGGCTCAATCGTATGGTTTTACCTGATAGTGTGGGAACAGGTGGCGATAGTCATACTCGTTTTCCTATCGGTATCTCTTTTCCAGCAGGTTCTGGTTTGGTAGCATTTGCAGCTGTTACAGGGAGTATGCCTCTAAATATGCCTGAGTCTGTTCTTGTGCGTTTTAAAGGAGAGTTACAACCTGG
>DKEY01000006.1:3097-3394 GCA_002469305.1 Sulfurospirillum sp. UBA6810 | reverse complement strand
GTTGAAAAAAGTTCTAAAATCATTCAAGCACTTATAGATGCAGCGAGTGAAGGTAAACAAGTCACAGCGATGGTCGAGTTAAAAGCAAGATTTGATGAAGAAAACAACTTACACTGGGCAAAGGCACTTGAAGAAGCTGGAGCACATGTAATCTATGGAATTACTGGCTTTAAAGTCCATGCAAAAGTAACACAAGTTATACGACAAGAAGGCAATGAACTTAAATTTTATATGCACTTTGGTACAGGTAATTACAATGCTAGTACAGCAAGAATCTATACAGATGTGAGTTTGTTT
>DKEY01000006.1:0-3025 GCA_002469305.1 Sulfurospirillum sp. UBA6810 | reverse complement strand
ATCGCTTGTATCAACAATGAAGCAAGGATGGGAAGTGAGGGACAAATCATCATGAAGATGAACGCTCTTGTTGATATAGATGTGATAAAAGCACTTTATAGTGCTTCAAACCAAGGAGTTAAGATAGACCTCATCATAAGAGGAATCTGTTGCCTAAGACCTGGTGTGGAGGGACTAAGTGAAAATATCAAAGTACGCTCTATCATAGGAAAGTACTTAGAACATTCACGTGTGTTTTACTTTAAAAACTCTGAACCTTCTATCTATATCTCTAGTGCTGATTGTATGCCTAGAAATTTAGAGCGAAGATTGGAGCTTATGACTCCTATATTTGAAAAGTCTTTACAAGAAAAAGTTTATGAAATGCTCCAACTACAAATCTCAGACAATTCACTAAGCTGGGAGTTAGAGAGTGATGGAAACTATGTTAAAACTCAAAAAGATGGAGAAAAAATCATCAACAACCATGTGATACTAGAAGAGTATATCAATAAGATTTATAAAACGCTCAAAAAAGACACATCCTCAAACAAAGCAGAGATGGTCGCTCGAAAACTTTTTAAGGAGAGTTAGTCATGTTAGTCACTTTTGAAAACTTTACACCTCAGTTGGAGCAAAACTGTTTTGTCGCTCCAAGTGCAAGCCTTATCGGTGACTTACATATAGGAGAAGAGAGCTCTATCTGGTATGGTGTTGTTATCAGAGCAGATGTCAATCATATACGCCTTGGGAAAAGAGTCAATATACAAGATTTGAGTATGTTACATGTAACGCATAAATCAGCTCGAAATCCTCTTGGAAATCCAACCATCCTAGGCGATGATGTAACCATAGGGCATATGGTAATGCTTCATGGATGCACGATAGAAGATGCTTGCTTGATAGGTATGAAAAGTACTATCTTAGATGGTGCTGTAATAGGAAAAGAGTCTATCGTAGGAGCTGGCTCACTTGTCACAAAAGGAAAAATATTTCCTCCGCGCTCTTTGATTATGGGAAGTCCTGCAAAAGTTGTGAGAGAATTAAGTGAGGAAGAAGTAGCTTCACTATATAAATCAGCAACTGATTATGTTGCATTTAAAAATAGATATTTAAAAGAGAGTTAAGCACTCTCTTTTTTCTTTTTTCTCGATTTTGGGTTTGGCTTTGCAAACTTTATCAAATCTTCAGTTGTGATTATAGTTTCAGGTAAGTTACTAAGGGATTTTTCTAAAACACTCACTGTTGCAAGTGCATCTGAATAAGCTCTATGATGAGAATCTACTTTTATCCCTAAATACTCTATAAGAAATCCCAAGCCATACTTTGGTGCTTCAAAAGTCTTTCTTGCCAAATCTATAGAACACATACGTCTGTTTAGCAGTGGTCCGAAACCAGCATTTTGCATAGAATCAGATATAAAATAATAATCAAAATTCACATTATGTGCTACAAAAACGGCATCTCCTAAAAAGAGTCTAAAACGCTCTAACACAGAGGCTAAAGAGGGAGAATCTTTGACATCTTCATTTTTTATGCCTGTAAGATAAGTGATATTTTCAGGGATATTGTTGCACTTTACTAAGCTTTCAAACTCAGCAACAATCTTTCCACCTTGCACCATAATAGCACCTATCTCGATAATTTGACTCGTTTCTATCTTACTACCTGAAGTCTCTATATCAACGATACAAAAACGTTGCTTTTCTATGGGGGTAAAAGTTGTCTCCAAAGCTATATTTTTATGCTCTAATTCAACAATAGGAAGTCCTAAAAGTCTAATGTTTTCTATGTCATCAATATCATAATACTCTAACTCTTTTACTTGTTTCAGCTTTGCTCTAAATTCGTAAAGTGACTGTTTTTGTGTTGCAAGCTTTTGTATAAATCTATCTAATATTCTCAATTCTTCGCCCTAAATATAAACTCTGCAACTTTATTGTAATCCTTCTTGCCTTTTTGGGCTTCAACACCGCTGCTTACATCAAAACCATAAAAATTAAAACACTTCATATCCGCTACATTTAAGGGATCAAGTCCCCCTGCGAGGATAATCTTTGAACAATCTATCCCATCAAACCACAGGATATCTACTCTTTTTCCCGCACCACCGTAACCTTCCACAAAAGCATCAACGAGTCTGTATTCATCTTTATATTTGAGCAAATCTTCCTTACATGTAGCTCTGATGACTTTGATATGTGGAACTTCAAGTGCATCATAAAAACTTAAAGGCGCTTCAAAATGAATCTGTGCCAAAGTCATTTTTGCTCTTTTACATGTAAGGTTTACTTCCTCGCTACTTGCATTGACAAACAATCCTACTTTATCTACAAAAGGAGGTAAGTGTTTTACGATCTCCGATGCAGCCTCAGGAGTTATATATCTAGGTGACTTGTCATAAAAAACAAATCCGAGTGCATCCGCCCCAACATCTACGGCTTGCTGTGCATCTTCAAGATTTGTTATACCACATATCTTTACACGTGTCATTTAAGGCTTTCTATCGCTTCTTTATACGAAGGATTTGAAAAAACATAATTTCCAGCTACTACGATATCAACACCAGCATCTTCTAGTATCTTTACATTTTCACCATTGACACCACCATCAACTTCTATCAAAGTGTTTAAGCCTTTTTCTCTTATCATCTCTTTTAGCTCTCTTGCTTTTTGGATGACTGAGGGGATAAACTTCTGTCCACCAAAACCAGGATTTACACTCATAAGTAAAACCATATCCAAATCTTCAAGCAAATACTCTATCGCTTTTGGTGAAGTATGCGGGTTCAGTACTATCGCTGGTTTTATTCCATAGCTTCTGATTTTTTGGATAAGCCTATGTGGATGCTTTTCCTCTTCTATATGAAAAGAGATATATTCNNAAGGAGCAAAAAGTTCTACGAAAAAAGTATTGTTTTGCACCATCAAGTGTATATCAAGTGGTTTTGTTGCCGCTTTTGCAACAGCTCCAACAACAACTGGCCCTATCGTATGATTTGGCACAAAATGACCATCCATAACATCTACATGTACAAAATCACAAC
>DKEY01000040.1 GCA_002469305.1 Sulfurospirillum sp. UBA6810 | reverse complement strand
CTGATAATGTATAGTTTTTTCATCTTACCCGATTGACGCGGAATCCTGAGTGCTTCCATTACATTTCCCATTTGTTTAAATAAAATTTTTAATAATTTCTTTTATCTTCTCGCTCTTAAACTGACTTTCAAACTTCACTTCAATGTCACTGTTTACACTTTTAAAAAACTCCTGTGCATGCGCTATTTTCTTTTTCTCATCCGTGTATAAATCTCTTTTATCTTTGTTTTTAGTCTCCACAATAAGATTTAAAGTCTGCTTTCCATCTTTATTTTTAAGCACATATGCGAAGTCTGGTGAGTAAGTTCCACCACCTGCTACAGGTATTTTGATAGAGTTTTTAGGAATTTTTGTAAACACCGTTACCTCAGTTATCTCCGCAGTAATGTTTTCTCTCTCTAATTCAGAATCAAAAAACACTTCCTCAAAAAGATAGTTACTTGCTACTCTATCTATACTACTTCCCTCAATGACTCCAACAGCAGAGGAATCTATCTCTTCAAGCGGTTTTCCGTTATTGTCTGTCAGCGCCGTAGGATGGATGTGCATAGTATTAGATATTTGGTTGTATCCAATTGAAAACTTGTCCATCGCGTTATCTAAAAGATATTTATTAAATCCGCCTCTTATAGTCCTTATAGTTTGCATATTTAGGTATAAGTTGATATTTAATTCATTTTGCAGGTCATAAAAAACTTTATGCAGGGTGCTGATATTTACTTTTAAAGTAGTTGCCAGTTCAATTAAAAACTCATTATATTTCATATACGAAATAGGCAGAATCTCATCATTTAAAGACTCTATCTCTTTGTAGTATGCCACACTGTTTTCAAACTCTATTTTTCTAGTATGAGTCTCCACACCTTGCTCTTTAAATTTCTTCAAATTCTCTTTTAAATAGCCTTTTAGCAGATTGTAAAATTTATCCTCATCTTCTATTTTGTATTCCAACACAACTTTTTGGTTGATAGTTTCCCAAAGTTCTTTGAGCTCTTGATATTTACCCGCCCTTATGGTTGTTTTTTTCTTTGGTTGATTGCCATTTCGAACCTTATTGCTTTTGAGTCCATCACTTGAAATAACTATTGCAGGATATTTTTCTTTTAGTTTTTCCCATCCGCCATCTTTGAAATCATTGTTTCTCTTAATAGCTCCCATCTCATCTAAAGTCTCAAGTAACTCTTCTTCCTCTATTTCATAATGGGTTAAGATTTTAGCTATCAAATCATCTGTCAACTTAGTCGGATTTTCAACAATTTTTGCTTCAGATTTAGCGTTTATCTCATCAACTAGACTTTGTGCAAAATTTTTCTCTGTAAAGTCCACATAGTAGTTGAGTTCAAACTGTTCCCCTTTTACTCTTGACATAAACTCATTTACAGGAAGTCTAAGCCCACGCCCAACCTCTTGAAGCTTCGAAGTCACACTACCACTTGAACGAAGTTTACAGATTTGAAAAACATTTGGGTTATCCCACCCCTCTCTTAGAGTCCACTTTGAAAAAATAAATCTTCTTGGATTATCAAGACTTAGGAGTTCTTCTTTATCATGAAGTATCTCATTTATTTCTTGCTCTATCTCTTGGCTTGTTTCGCTATTGTCCTTTGAAAAGTATCCACCATGAGTAAGTGATATATTTGCGAGTGATTTTTGCAAATATTCTCTATAAAATCCATGTGTTTCCTCAACAAGTAGTTTTTCAATATGACCCTTAACTAATCGTTCAAACTTTGTCTTAAGAGACCCTGCTATTTCATGTCCATCTCTATACCCCTCAATATCATCGATAAAAAACAGACTGAGTGGCTTTATTTTTACTTCTCTTGTAAGCAACTTTTTCTCGATTTCAAAATGATTTATGATTGTCTTTTGCATCATCTTGTCTTGAATTGATTCAGAGTAAGAGTACGGGTTGATGTGTGTTTTTGTAGTCACTTCCAAACCGTTTGACAAAACAGCACAATTTTTCTTGAGATTATCCACTATGACATCGTTCATCTCACGATGCACTTTGCTCATGCTCTCTTTTTTACCGATACTTACTTCACTTTTTTTGCCATTCTCGCTTACTTCAAAAGTAGCCTTATTGGAATCGGCACTTTTGAGTTTTACAACAGCATTTTGCCCATCACTAAACTCTTCTACAAAAGTTACCACACCTTTTACTAAGTCGTTGTTAAAGGCATCTACAGCACTTAGTTTATATAAAAGGTTTTCCTCTTTAGCATCAAATGTAGCTCCATATCTAAATATCCATTGCGCTTGAAATTTTTCTATATTTTTCCACGTTTTATTATCTACTTTAAACTTATGTGGTTCATCTACTATGACTATAGGTTGCAGTGAAGCCAATGCTTTAAAGGGAGTATTGTAAGTATCAAAAAGATTCACATCGTATGTTTTATCCATCGTATCAGAGTTAATCATACCTTGATTGATTATCAGGATATGGATTTTTTTATTTGGCGTACTATGAGCCTCAACAAACTCCTTAACAGCTTGTGGCATATACTCTTTTTTGCTTTTATTGCTTTTTTTACTCTCTACTATGTAGGTTTTTATATCACGACTATACTCTTGTCTAAAGTGTTCTTTGGTTGCTTTTGCATTTAAAAAGCTTACCGTTCCGGCTTTGATGGATAGTGTCGGCACGATAACGATAAACTTTGATTGTCCCAAATGTTTATTTAACTCAAACATCATCTTCGTATAAGTGTAAGTTTTACCCGTACCCGTTTCCATAGATATATCGAGAAGATTGCTTCCTCTTTTGAAGTACTTTTTGTCTATACCGTTATACTCTTGCACTTTTCGTAGGTTTTCGACAAATTTACTACCGCTAAATTTTATATTTGGGTTTGAGATATTTGCTTGCGCTTTGTTTTTTAGCTCTTTTGCACCCACATCATCGAAAAGTTTTATAACAGACGCAACAGCTTGTTTTTGATGCTCTAAATCCCTCTCAAAGTTAAATCCAGCCATCTTAATACCTAACTATCATATCTATTTCAATAGATTTTTTGTTTGTATAACTAGCCAATGCTTCACTTATCTCTCTTTGGTATTTACTCTCAAAGGTATATCCAAAAACTATGAGCTTGTTTGGTTCAAACGATTTATCATCATCTAGTTTTTTTATAAACTCTTTTAAATCCTCTGTAGTAAATCCATTATGCACAAAATAAACCTTTTTATCTCCGTAATATGCTTTATACTCTTTAAAAGTTACTTCTTTTAGCTCATCAGTTAGCTTTATACCGTCATGTACTTTCCATGTAGTTAAAAGGGCATTAAAATCATCTTCGGTAAGGATAGTTGGTTCAAAAAGTTTTAAAGTGTTATCATCAAACTTATCCATTTTATCTAGTGGATTTTCTAGCAAAGGGGTAGTTTCAAAAATCTTAAAACCTAAATCATAATCGCTTCTATCTTTTGTAACATCTTTTGAGATTTCTTCTTTTATTTTTTTACTTGCTCTTGTGATTCTTTCTTTTGTGATGTCAAAAATGGTTTTATAACCTGCATTATACGCTTCACTTTTTTTATCAGTTAGTTCATCAATTTGTACAATAATATATTTACGACTACCACCATCTTCTTTGTTTTGTTCCATTACTGCGTGAGCAGTAGTTCCACTGCCAGCGAAAAAGTCTAAAATAATATCATCTTGATTAGATGCAGATATAATCAAAGTTTTTAATAATTTTGTAGATTTTGGATAGCTAAAAATTTGCTCACCTAAAACTGTTCTTAGTTCTTTTGTTGAATTCGCATTTAAATATGAACCTAATAAACTACTCATAGGTTGATACAAGGACTGAACTTCTGACTTATGTCTTTTATACATAGGTGTTCCATTGCCACTTTTTGGAAAAATTATTTTTTTATCTTTAATCAACTGTTCCATTTTACTTTTTACAGTTCGCCATACTCTATTTTTATTACATTCATATGTAATACCAGTTTCTGGGTCTGTAATAGGATAATAAAGATTTGGTCTTTCAGTTGCGGTTTTATTACATGTCAAATCACCAGATGTCCAATCGCCTAATGGGTCGTCATCTGGATTTTTATAATTTGCAAAAGTTTTTTCTGTTCCATTTAAAGATATGTCTTGCCTCTTTGAGTAGCTTATAATATATTCGTGATCACTTGAAACTAAATTTTTTGAATCATTTGCTCCACTTCGCTTCTGCCAAATAAATTCAGCAATAAAATTCTCTTCCCCAAAAACCTCATCACAAAGCAGTTTTAATTGTGATGCTTCATTGTCATCTATAGATATAAAAATAACCCCATCTTCTTTTAAAAGCTCTCTGGCTATATAAAGCCGTGGATACATAAAAGTAAGCCATGCGCTATGAGAGTTTGAGTTTGATGCGGTGAATTCTAAAATCTTTTTTGCTTCTTCAAGACTTACTCCTGCAAGTTGTGATAACTCTTCCATACCAAACTTTCTATCATCGTTATACACAAAACCATCACCGCCTGTATTGTAAGGCGGGTCTATGTAGATCATTTTGATTTGATTTTCATAGGCATTTTTTAGGTGTTTGAGGACTTCTAAGTTATCGCCTTTTATAAGTAAATTTTGGGAATTTTTATTTTCTTCTTGTTGATTGTGTTTTTTGTCTTCTTTAAGCTGTGTGCGAGGATTTTCATTTGCCAAAAGCCGTGCATAAGACTTCCCAAGCCAGTTGAGACTATAACTCTCTTTTGAGAGTTCAAGCCCATTACCAGTGACTATCTCTTCCATCTTGTGCGCTATAAAATTGCCATCTTTATCAAAACAGTTTGGAAAGTTCTTTTTTAATATCTCTAGTTGTTTGCTATTTGCGGTTATTTTACTATTGTCGTTTAATTTTTCTTCCGTTATACTCATTTACTCCGCTCCTTAAAAGAGAGCATTATATATAAAATATTATTAGGGTGTGTTAAGTGCCTACTATAAAATCATACCTCTCGAAATGACAACGTTAACCAATCACAACATAAATACTACCTAAAAAGGTTATCGAAAACATTTGTGAGTTTTATTTAAGTAAGCTTGTTTTTATATGCTCTCTCATCCCATCGGGTACAT
>DKEY01000032.1:20092-20238 GCA_002469305.1 Sulfurospirillum sp. UBA6810 | reverse complement strand
TCAAACATATCAACACCACGCTCGACATTTTCTACTAAATCCTCAGGAGTTCCTACACCCATAAGATAGCGTGGTTTATGTGTAGGCATAAAAGGAGTAGTAAACTCTACTGTGTCATACATATCTTGATTTGCTTCTCCCACACT
>DKEY01000032.1:5598-20049 GCA_002469305.1 Sulfurospirillum sp. UBA6810 | reverse complement strand
CTTGTATGATAGCAAAGATATTTTGCTCTACACCGATACCTTTTTCTTTTTGACTCATGTGGTACTCTATAGCTTTTTTAGCCCAATTTGTAGTTCTTTCGATTGACAAAGCTATACGCTCACGAGTAGCAGGAAGCGCCACTAAGTCATCAAGTATCATCATAATGTCAGAGTTTAAGTTATACTGGATATCAAGTACTTTTTGGGGAGTAAAATAGTGCTTAGAACCATCTATGTGACTTCTAAAGTGTATTCCATTTTCATCAGCTTTTGAGATATCACTCAATGAAAATGCTTGAAACCCACCACTGTCTGTCAAAAAGCTGTTTGGAAATTTTGTAAAACCATGAAGTCCACCAAAATGTTTAACGACTTTATCATTTGGTCTTAGATATAAGTGGTAAGTATTGCCAAGTATTATTTTTGCTCCAAGCATTTGTGCCATATCCGTAGCATCTAAACTTTTTACACTTCCAACTGTACCAACTGGCATAAAAACAGGAGTTTGTATAATGCTGTGAGCTGTTTTTATCGTACATGCTCTTGCAAGCCCGTCAGTATTGTCGATTTTAAAATCCATATGTTATCTGTCCTTATTTTCAATTAATTTAAATTCTACACGTCTATTCATGAGACGTCCATGTTTTGTTGCATTGGTTGCGATTGGATGCTTATCTCCCATACCAAATGTTTTTATGCGTGAGCCATCTACTCCAAATTTGACTAATGCTTTTTTTGTATTTTCAGCTCGATTGAGCGATAAATCTTTGTTTGTTGTTGTCCCAGGATTTGAGTCACTATGCCCATAAAGTTCTAAGGTATAGTTTTTGAGATTTTTTAGTATTTGAGCATGGCTTTTTACGATGTTTATCGAGTAAGAACTGACTTGGTCATCATTTCCAACAAAATGAATTCTTTTTAGTTTTATTTTTGAGATATCACTCTCTTGTGCTTCTTTGAAGGGAGTTGTAGAGACTTTATTGCTTACGATTTTAGGAAGCTTATCCTCTTTTACTGATGTAGGTAGTTCTTTTTTTGGTGTGTTTTTTACATCTTCTATCAAAGTTCCTGTTATAAAAGAGATTTTACACTTTTGAAATAAAAGATTGTACTTTGTTTCTATGATTTTTTTCTTTATAGCTGTGAGTTGTTCTTGGTCTTTTATATAGAGTTTTATGTCACTGTTTGTTTTCTGTTTTTGCAATTGTTGCAAAGTTTTAGAAAAATTATCCATATTTTCTTCAAAAGCTCTATTTTCCTTATAGTACTCACTTATAGAAGGAAGAATATCTCTTGCCATATATGTTTCAAGTATAGATTTTTGTATGTGAAAGGGGTTTTTGAGAAAAACTTCTTTTGCTAGTTCTGGTGTTTTTGGCGTTTGGATTGCCATGATGTTTTTCACTACGCTAGTTGGCTTATAAGAGACTTTTGTAAATCTTTCAAAAGAGCTGATGGCACTCTCTAAGTTGAATTTTTGCGTTGCCATATTGGAATTTTCTTTTGCCATACTCTCTTTTATAGCTTGGATACTCTCTTTATCATAAGCTGAGAGATTGTCTTTGATTTGCGTGTTGTAAAGCTTTATAAATTCACTATTTTGGTCATGGTAAAGTTGGTAAATCTCTTCTGATTTGAGAATATTCAAATAAAATTTTACTGTATTGAGTGTGATATTGTTTTTCTTTTGAAAGATGGTTGTTTCTAGTTTTCCTTTATTTACAGGACCATTTTTCAGAGCACTTTCTAGTTTATTTTGTGGTTTTTGTGTATTTAACTCTTTGAGTAGAAGTTCATTTTTGACTAAAGCTTTGTCTTGCAAAAAAGTTTTTTCAAGGATATATTCAAAGCCAAAAGAAGAGGTTGTTATAAAAGAAGCTAAGATAAAAAAGCCAACAGTTTTTTCTATGAAGTTTAAATTATAAAATTTCATTTTGGTATAATGTCCTTTGATTATTTGCTTAATCACTCAAACATGGANNAAACATTTTTTAGAAAGAGTTATGAATACTGACACAAGTGATAATCTTTATGAAGTTGTGACATATAGAGATAAGACAATTCCAGAGAAAAAAGCAGAAAATTTTACCTTTTTTGACTTTGATCCAACAAGTTTTCAAAAACTCGCCCCGCTTCTTACAAGGGATTATTTTCAAATCATGATAATAGTTTCAAAGAAGATTGATGCAACTTCAACATATGAAAACATAAGAACACTCAACAAAGAGATCCAAATTGTTATACTAGACAGATGGGATTTAGAATTTCATGATCCACGACTTGTTTTATTAAACTCAAGAAATGTTCTTTCATCAAGGTTT
Source organism: Sulfurospirillum sp. UBA6810 (assembly GCA_002469305.1). Lineage (GTDB taxonomy): Bacteria > Campylobacterota > Campylobacteria > Campylobacterales > Sulfurospirillaceae > UBA6810. Next base: position 17,728 of record DKEY01000032.1, on the reverse strand, counting down.
GTTGACTACCTTCCAAATGTTCCTGTTGTCGCACAAAATGTAGGTTTGGGCGCAGGTGAGATTATGGAGATAAGAGTACCTATCGGAAGTTCTTATGTATATAGACATATAGCTTCTATACAGCAAAAAAAGTGGAAAATTTCAGCTATATATAGAGCAAACTCTTTGATACTTCCACGTCCAACACTTATGATTCAGCCAAATGATGTACTCTTGACTGTTGGTGACCCAAATGTTTTACAAAGTGTTTATCGAAGTATAAAAAGAGAGTTAGGACAGTTTCCTTCTCCTTTTGGCAATAGTATCTACTGCTTGGTTGACATGCTAAAAATGACATCCAAAGAAGTCGATAAAGTAGTCAATGATGCTTTGCTTTTACATGCTAAGATAAACAGTATGAGACTACATATCAAAGTTATCAATCCTACATACTCAAATTCATTTGAGAAAATTAAAAGCTATCACAATAAATATATAAATGTTACAGTTGATTACTACAACACAAGTGCTACGAAGGTGATGAAAGAGGATTTAAAGGATTCTGATATCGGACTGATTGTTGTTACAAATCAATTTTTTATGAAGCACACAGGAACTCTGTTTCAAACAAGAATTCCTATTTTTAAAATTGGTGCATGGGGATTTTCAAATATAAAAGAGGGTGTTGTTCTCTCAAGCAATGGTGAAGATATAGAAAAAGAGTCTTCTGTTATATTTGATCTTTCAACACAACTTGATTTGGATATAAAGCTTTATAATTTTAATCCAGATGGACTCAATGAAAGAACTTCACTTATAGAGCATTTTGATAATCTTTCAAAGCTTTTTGGCAAAGATGTGGAGATAATAAGTGAAAATAAAAATCCACTTTTAAAACTCAGAAACAGAGATGATGTTTTACAATTTATCCCTTTTAACAGCAAAATTTTAGAATCAAACATCCTCTCTGTTTTTTCAACTGATATGGAAAAACTTTATTTTAAACTCTCAAATTCATATCAACTTTTTATCCCAACAGCAATCTAGTTACTTTTAGTAAGTTGTATCCCTAAAGTAGGACTTTAATTATGATAAATTAAGTCCTATTTTAGTATAATCGGTTACTTTTAGAATGGGATTAAATATGATTGTCAATATATCATTTGAAGAAAAAACAACACATGGTTACAGTGTTTTTATAGATGAATTAAAAAGTATAAGTTTAGATACAAAAGTAGCTATCGTTACAAACCCCACTATATCAAAGTTACACCTTGAAAGTCTTTTAAAAAGTATAAATGCAAAAGAGTGCTTTGTTATAACTATCCCTGATGGTGAACAGTATAAGAATTTTGACACAGTAAATTTTATTTTAGAAGAGTGTTTTAAAAATAGATTAGATAGAAAATCAGTATTGATTGCTTTTGGTGGTGGTGTGATTGGTGATATGACAGGTTTTGCTGCGTCAATTTATCAAAGAGGCATCAAGTTTATTCAAATTCCTACAACACTACTTTCTCAAGTTGATGCAAGTGTAGGCGGTAAAACAGGAATCAACAATAGCTTTGGTAAAAATCTCATCGGTTCTTTTTGGCAACCTATGGCTGTTTATTGTGAGACGGCATTTTTAAAAACCCTTCCAAAAAGAGAGTTTGGTGCTGGTGTTGCTGAGATAATCAAGATGGCAGTAACATTTGATAGAGAATTTTTTATCTGGCTTGAACAAAATAGCTTACATGTAGAAAAAAATTTAAGAGAAGCTATCAAAAAATGTGTGCAAATAAAAGCAGATGTAGTAAGCCTTGATGAGAGAGAAGAGGGTGTGCGTGCAGTTTTAAACTATGGACATACTTTTGGACATGNNAAATGAGACAAATTATAAAACTTATCTACATGGAGAGGCAGTTGCTATCGGGATGTGTATGGCAAATGCTTTGGCTTGTAAACTTGGATTTTTGGATGAAGATGAACACAAGAGAGTTAAAAATCTCTTAGCGCAGTATGCGTTACCAACGACGTATAAGATAGACTCTGTTGAAAAATTTTATGACACATTTTTCTTGGATAAAAAGAGCCACAATTCAAAGATAAAGTTTATACTTTCTCGGGGCATTGGAGGGTATAAAATAAAAGACGATATACAAAAGAGTATAGTTTGTGAAGTACTAGGAGAATATGATGCTTAAAAAGCTTGGACTGTTACTATTTAGTTTTTATGTCTTACTACATGCCGAACCTGCTGTACCGATAGAAGTTTTAGAAAAAGACAATAGTGCAAAAGTAGAGCTTTTAGCTGCAAAGTTAGAGTCTATTGATTTAGATTTGAAAGATAACATTTGGCTCATACGGTATGATAACTACGTAACATATCAAAAACTTCTCGAAGAGTTAACAAACATAGATAAAGAGGTCAACACCCTCAAGCGTAAAAAAGATAAAAAATCTGTAATGGCACTTGATGAACTGACTAAAAAGCAAGATAATTTAGAAAAACAGTTAGAACTCCTCAAAGAGTTTAAAAGCTCTCCTTTTGTCTCAATTGTTAAACCAGATGAACTCGCACCAAGACCTTCTATCTCAAATCCTTTTGCGATTATCGGGGCATTTTCATATCTAAAACTTGTTGATAAAGACAGGGATAACTATAGTAAAAAGATTGCATCACTTGATGTGCTTATCAATGCTTTAAAAGAGAAAAAGGATTTGCTTAAACAGTTAGTAGAGATAGAACCAACTCCTACAAATCAAGAGAGTTTAGATGTAATAAGAAAAGATATCTATGCTTTTAACAGTGCGCATGAACTGGCAGAGACAACATACTCTTTATATAGTAAAAAAGTAGATGAGATAAAACTGGGTGTTACAGCAGAGATAAAAGCACAGATGGAGAGAGCTTTTAATATAGCTATCTTTGTTGTAATTGTTATCATTTTATCTCTAATCTTTAAGTTTATTGTTAAAAAATATATCAAAGACAATGAACGTTTTTATATGGCAAATAAAATTATTAATTTTATCAACATAACTTTGATACTTTTGATTTTACTCTTTGCTTACATAGAAAATGTCTCTTACTTTGTGACGGTTTTAGGTTTTGCTTCTGCTGGTATTGCCATCGCTATGAAAGATTGGTTTATGAGCATTTTAGGATGGCTTGTTATCGTTTTTGGTGGTAGTTTTCATGTGGGCGATAGGGTAAAAGTACAAAAAGATGGACTTCCTTATGTGGGCGATATTATTGATATTTCACTGTTACGTATGACCTGTCTTGAGGATATAACGCTTACGTCTTATATGGAAAACCGCCGTTCAGGGAGGATATTTTTTATCCCGAATAATTATATCTTCACAACACTTATCTCCAACTATACACATGGGACTTTAAAAACGGTATGGGATGGGATAGATTTTACTATCACTTTTGATTCAAACCATAAAAAAGCTCTTTATATCATCAAAGAGATAACCAAAAAATACTCAAAAGGTTATACCGATATCGCAAGACGTGGATTGAACCAACTGAGAAATCAATATAGTTTGAAAAATACAAATGTTGAACCACGTATATACTCTTTTTTAGAGCCTTATGGTATTGTTATCAGTACTTGGTATATGACCAACTCTTATGCTGCATTGACGCTTAGAAGTACCATAAGTGCTGAGATAATTGATGCAATAAAACAAGAAAGTGATATCCAAGTAGCTTATCCAACACAAACTATCAATATAAAACAATCAAGAGTACCAACTGGTGAAATTGATATCAATAAGGATGTTTTATATTAATGCAAAAAGTATATTTTAAAACATTTGGATGTAGGACAAATATCTATGATACACAAGTGATGATGGAAAATTTGAAAGATTTTTTAGTTGTCAATGATGAAGCCCTCGCAGATATCGTTGTTATCAACTCTTGTACAGTAACAAATGGGGCAGATAGTGGAGTAAGAGGTTATATAAATGGTCTCAATAAAAAAGGTAAAAAAGTTGTATTAGCAGGTTGTGGTGCATTTAGTAAGGGTGAAGATTTATATAAGCAAAAAAAAGTTTTCGGAGTCATGGGACACTCTGAAAAAGAAAATATCAATACACTCTTAAAAAAAGATATCTCTTTTATGCAAATGGGAGATTTAAACTCTCTTGATGCAACGATAGTGGGAGATTATAGTACTAAAAGTAAAGCCTTTATAAAGATACAAGAGGGATGTAACTTTCGATGTAGTTACTGCATCATTCCTTATGTTAGAGGAGATGCTAGAAGTCAAGATGAAGAACTTATCTTGGAACAAGTAAAAAAACTAGCATACAATGGTTATGGAGAGTTTGTTCTTACAGGTACAAACATCGGAAGTTATGGACGTGATAAAAATAGCTCTTTGGGAAATCTTTTGAAAAGAATTTCACTTATAAAAGGTGTGCGAAGAGTTCGGCTTGGAAGTATAGAACCTATACAAATAGATGAGAGTTTCAGAGAAATTTTGAGTGAACCTTGGCTTGAAAAGCACTTACATATAGCCTTGCAGCATACAAGTAAAGAGATGTTAGCTCTTATGAAACGAAGAAACAATGTCACAAAAGACTTGGTTTTGTTTGACGAGTTGGCATCTCTTGGTTATGCACTGGGAACTGATTTTATCACTGGACATCCTGGTGAGAGTGAGACTATCTGGGAAGAAGCTTATGCAACTTTACAGAGATTTCCTCTGACGCATATTCATGCTTTTCCATACTCAAAAAGAGATGGAACACCAAGTGNNATAAATTTCCTTTAACTCATGTTCACGCCTTTACTTATTCAAAAAGAGACGGAACACCAAGTGCAACAATGAAACCAGAAATCAAAGGTGATATAGCAAAGGCAAGACTAAAACAAGTTGAAGAACTTGTACATGTAAAGAATTTTGAATTTAGAAAAAAACATCAAGAAACACTAGAAATCTTAGTTGAAGAAAAAAAAGGTGATTTTTATGTTGGGTTTGACCAATTTTACAATAAAATACATATAGAAACAGATAAAGATATACTTAAAAATTGGTTATTTATAGAGAGTTATGAAGTAAAAGAGGAAGGAAATTATGCTCAATTTTAAGTCAAAAAAACTTATAACTTCTTTTGTTGCACTGTCACTTGTTATTTTGATGGTTGTTTTTGCTTATCTAAGAAGTGATGTAAAGGTTATAAATCTTGCAACTTACAATATGCTTCTTGAGAGTGGTATTATCAAAAAAGCGGTCATAGAAGACAATGAAGTGATTCTTTACTCGAGTATTGAAAAGTATGTGATAGTAAAAGATGGGATAGATTTACAAAAACTACTCGAACAAGTACCCATAGAAGTTAAAAAAGAGAATCCTTTGTTAGATGATTTGATTCTTTTGGCAATTCTTGGTTCTTTTATCTTTGGTATTTTGATTTATGCGAAAAAAAGGCGAGAGATAGAAGTTAAAAGAGAGGATGAACAAAAGCAAAGTGCTTATAACATTTACGATCCATTTGGTAAAACAGTTATCCGTCCAACTACTTCAAAACTAAAATTTTCAGATATCGCAGGGATTGATGAGGTAAAAGAAGAACTTCAAGAGATAGTGGATTTTTTAAAAAATCCACTAAAATACAGAAGATATGGTATATCTCTTCCAAGAGGTGTTTTACTTGTAGGTCCTCCTGGAGTTGGAAAAACGATGATTGCAAAAGCTGTGGCAGGAGAGGCAGAAGTGCCATTTTTCTACCAAAGTGGTGCAAGCTTTGTACAGATATATGTCGGTATGGGTGCAAAAAGAGTACGTGAACTTTTTTCCTATGCTAAAACAAATGCTCCTTCTATCATCTTTATTGATGAGATTGACGCTGTTGGTAAGGCAAGAGGTGGCATGAGAAATGATGAGAGAGAATCAACACTCAATGAGCTTCTAACGCAAATGGATGGATTTGAAGATAGTCATGGTGTTATCGTTGTAGGTGCTACCAATAAGATAGATGTTATAGATGAAGCACTTCTTCGTTCTGGACGTTTTGATAGACGTATTTTTATCCCAATGCCAGATTTTGATGATAGGGTCAAGATACTACAAAACTATCTTGTAGGCAAACCTTACGAGGGAAATGTGCATGAGATAGCAAAAATGAGCGTTGGTTTTAGTGGAGCTGCCCTTTCTACATTTGTAAATGAAGCTGCCATCAATGCCCTACGTGACAACAGAGAGATGATATCACAAGATGATTTTTCAAAGGTGCGCCAAAAAGTTTTGATAGGAAAGAAAAAAGTTCTTAGCTTTAGTGATGAAGAGAAAAAAATCCAAGCTATCTATCAAGGCGCAAAAGCTTTATGTGCTTACTGGTTTGAAGTTGATTTTGACAAAATCACCATAGTCAATGATAGATTAAAAGATGTGGATTTGGAGATAGAATCAAAAACTGCGATGCTCTCAAAGATAAAAGTGTATCTTTCAGGTATGTGTGCAAACAAGATATACTTTAATGACAGTTACTCAAACTCTAGTGAAGATTTGGTGAGAGCAAGAGAGATAGCGACAAGCATGGTAGAACTCTATGGGATGGGCAAAAAACTTATTCCTTTACAAGAAGATATCTCAAACATTCTTGATGAAGCCTATGGGGAGGTTGAAAAGTTTTTAGAGGGTATGAGTGAACCTCTTGATAAAATATCTACTTTGCTATATGAAAAAGAGAGTATCACAAAGAGCGAACTTAAAGAGATAGTGGATGAACTATTTTAGTGGATTTTGTTTAAGGGGGGAAGAAAAGCTTTTTGATGCATATAGAGACAAAAGTACTTTTTGTTTTAGTGGCTTTAGTTATGGTGCTATAAAAGCATTTGAAAAAGTATATTTTTCAGAGCAAAGAGTGGATAAACTACAACTATTTTCCCCTGCCTTTTTTCAAGACAAAGATGCAAAATTTAAAAAACTTCAAACCCTTTTTTTTCAAAAAGATAAAGAGGCATATATAGAAAACTTTTTAAAAGGCATAAGTTATCCCTCTGATATAGAGATGAAAGAATTCTTACTTGTAGGAAATACTGCTGAGTTAAATGAACTCTTAGAGTATGTTTGGGATGCAAAGAAGTTAGAAAAGCTTATAAAAAGAGGTGTTGAGATTGAAGTATATGTTGGGGAAAATGATCAGATTATCCAACCTTTACATGTAAAGAATTTTTTTCAAAATTATGCTACTATTTACTATATAAAAAACGTGGGACATATACTGCACTGATATTGACAAATCGGTCAATAAACACTACAATTCTTTTCTGACTGGTGGTCAGTTATGAAAGGAATGAAATGCCAAAAATCGTACGAAAACATGAAAAAAAACGTTCCATCGCAATAGCTGCAATTGATTTGATTGCTGAAAATGGACTTGCTCAAACTTCTGTTGAATCCATAGCTATGGCTGCAAATGTTGGCAAAGGAACTGTATATCTTTATTTTAAAACAAAAGAAGAGATTATTATAGAGATATGGGATTATGTTTGTTCACTGCTCAATGCGCATCGAGTTGAAAAATTTAAAACGGCACAAAGTGTATATGAAAAAATAGCTATTTTTTATGATTTTTCTGTTTTAAAAGAAAAAAATATACTCGATAAACTTTTAAAAATCTATGCAAATAACATATCCATAGTTTTAACGTCAACACACACTGCTTTACAAGAAAATTTCAATAAAAAAACACAAGAAGATATAGAAGCTATAAAAGATATATTGCAAGAGGGTATAAAAAAAGGTGAATTAAAAAACTTTGATGTTGATTTGATTTCTACTATATATGAAAAGATATTTAAAGGGACTATCATCAATGGAATTTGTAAAGGCTCAAGCGTAGATGATTTGCGTCAAAGCTTGAAAAAGCAAAGAGAATTTTTATTTGAGCTTATAAAAAAGGATTGATTATGAAAAGATTATTTTTAAGTGTACTGTTTCTACCACTGTTTTCATATGCACAAAATATATATGCCACTTTTGATGTAGAGGGTTTAAAAACTTCAAAGCTTACTTTGGCAGTTTCTGGTGTTGTAAAAAGCTTACATGTAGAAATTGGGGATAAGATAAAAAAAGACCAAATCCTCTTAGAATTAGATGCTAAAGAGGAAAAAGCGGATATAAGTGTTGCTATGAGTGAGGTAAAGTTGTCTCAAATTTCGCTTGAGCAAGCTTTGATAAAACTAGATAGATACAAAAAAATCAAAAATGTTATAGATGATGAACGCTATGAAAATATAGAGTTTGAGTATAAAAAAGCAAATCAAGCTTATATAAAATCTCAAAATGCACTAGAGCTTAAACGCGCAAAGGCAGATAAAAAAATCCTAAAATCTCCTTATGAAGGAGTTGTTACAAACTTACATGTAGAACTTGGAGATGGGGTAAATGGCTCTGCTACACCTCTTATCTCGATGAGTAGCTTTCCAAAAGTAAAACTTATTCTCTCTTTTGATGAAAAGTACTGGGGTGTAGTAAAAGTTGGACAAGTATTTAAGTATAAAGTAGATGGGTTGGAAAAAGAGTTAGAAGGCAAGATTGCAAAAGTATATCCAAGCGTAGATAAAAACACTAGAAAATTGAGTGCAGAAGTATTTACGCAAGATTTATTGCCAGGACTCTTTGGTGATGGCAATATCATAGTGGAGTGATAGATGTATAAATTTGCCATCAATAGACCTATCAGTACTTTGATGTTGGTACTTTCTTTTATAGTTTTTGGATTGATATCTTATAAAAATATGCCAATCAACCTTTTCCCAAATGTAGAATTTCCGATAGTCACCATACAAACAGCTTACTATGGTGCAGACCCAAGCAGTGTTGAATCAAAAGTCACAGACAAGATAGAAGAGGCAGTCTCTGGAATAGACGGGATAGATAAACTTTTATCGACTAGTTATGAGGGGATGAGTGTTGTTACTGTTATATTTGAGTTAGAAAGAGATATAACAGAAGCGGCAAATGATGTGCGAGATAAAGTAGGTGGCGTGGTTCTTGATAGTGCAGTCGAAAAGCCTATCGTCAAAAAATCTGCTGGAACTTCTGGTGCTGTTGTGAGTCTTTTTATCGCTACAAAAAATGGAGATTGGCAATCTTTGATGCGACTTAGTGATGAAAAAATAAAGCCAAGATTGCAGAGGATAAGAGGTGTAAGTGAGATAAATATAATTGGATTTAGAGATAGAGAAGTTCGTATATTTGTAGATCCATTTTTACTCAACAAATACAGCCTCAGTGCAAGTGATTTGCAAAATATCATAGCAAAAGAAAATGTAAGAGCTGGTGGTGGTAAACTTATCGGAAAAACAAGCGAGTATGTTTTAAAAGCAAGAGCAGATGCCAGTAGCATAGAAGAGATGAAAAATATCCTCATCATGCCAGGAGTGAGGCTAAAAGATATAGCTCGTGTTGAGGATGCTCTTTCTGATGCAAAAAGTTTTTCATCTTACAACGGACTAGAGGGTGTTGTTTTAGAGGTAAAAAAAATCTCAGGAACAAATACTTTAGATATTATCAATGGAGTTAAAAAAGTACTTCCCGAGTTAGAAAAAATTGCAGGTGAAAACTTTAGTATAAAGCTTTTGCAAGACCAATCAGGAAAGATTTTACAAAATATAGAACAAGTGACGTTTGATCTTATCTATGGAGCATTGCTTTCTATCTTGATAGTATTTGTATTTTTGCGCAATGTTACTGCTACACTCGTTTCAGCTCTCGCCATTCCAACTTCTATCATAGGAACTTTTGCAGTGATTGATTGGTTGGGGTATGATTTAAACCGTTTGACGATGATAGGGCTTACGCTCGCCATAGGTATTTTTATAGATGATGCTATCGTTGTTATCGAAAACATCACTAAAAAGATGGAAAAAGGGATTGAACCTTTTCAAGCTTCCTTTGAAGGTATAAAAGAGATGGCATTTTCTATTCTTGCAATCTCTGCAATGCTACTTGCTGTTTTTATTCCCGTAGCATTTATGGGAGGTATTGTTGGAAAGTTTTTTAACTCTTTTGCTATGACAGTAGCCTCAGGCGTTGTTATCTCCTATATCGTTGCTGTTATGTTTATCCCAACAGTTGGTGCTAGAGTTTTAAGTGCAAAAGAGAGTAAATTTTTTCATCTTAGTGAGCCTCTCTTCATCAAAGTGGACAAGGCATACTGTGCGATTTTAAAACCTCTTATCAGATTTAAAACGCTTACCATACTTGGAGCCGTGGGAATTTTACTCGCTTCAGGAACACTTTTGAGTAAAGTAGGTGGAGACTTTGTCCCTATGGAAGACAACTCTGAGATGCAAATCATCATCAAAGGACCAATAGGCATAAGTTTAGAAAGTATGAAAGAAAAAATCAAACCGATAGTACAAGCCATCAGTAGTGACAAACTTGTAGAGTATAGTGTGCTATCAATAGGTTACACCGCTGCAAAAGAGATTCATAAAGCAAAGATTTACGTAAAAATTGTACCTGTTGAAAAAAGAAGTTTAAGACAAGAAGAGATAGTACAAAAATATAGAGAAAAATTTAAACAAAGTAAAGATTTGTTAGTTACAGTAGAAGAGGTACCTCCTATGGATACAGGAACTGAAAATGCCAAGGTACAGATAGTACTTACAGGTCCTGACTTGGGAGTATTGGAGCAAAAGGCAGGAGAGATAGAAAAACTATTGGGTTCTATAAAAGGTGCAGTTGATATAGACAACGACTATGAATTGGGGCAGCCAGAAGTAAAGATAACTATAAAAAGAGAAAATGCAAAAAGATTAGGAGTGAGTGCCCAGCAGATAGCAGGAGTGCTTGGTGCTTCTTTTTCAAGTGACACTTCTATCAGCAATTATGAACAAGATGGAAAACAGTTTGATGTTACGCTCCGTTTTTCTGATATAAACCGTGAAGCGATTGATGATTTAAAAAAACTACAAGTCAAAGCAAGCAATGGAGAGTTTGTCTCTCTTGATGGATTGGTAAATTTTGAAGAGACTTCGGGAGCCGCTTCTATCAATAGATTTGATAGGGAGAGAAAGGTACTTATAAAATCAAATTTATTTGGAGCACCTCTAAATGCAATCGTCCAAGGAGTAGAAGAGAAGATAGATACAATCCTCAGTGAGGGTTATACTTATAGATTTACAGGTGATGTTGAGCACATGGAAGATACAAATAAAGCTTTTGGCATGGCTGTAATGCTTGCTGTAATTCTCATCTATCTTATCCTCGCAGCCCTTTATGAATCCATCATACAGCCACTTATCATCATGGTTGCTATGCCTCTTTCTTTTACAGGAGTTGTCCTTGGATTATATCTAAGTGGTATGCCTTTTAGTCTGTTTGTTATGATAGGAGTTATCCTCTTACTTGGTATGGTTGGTAAAAATGCCATACTTGTAGTTGATTTTGCCAATCAAGCCATAAAAGCTGGAAAGAGTGTTGATGAAGCACTCTTAGAAGCTGGAGAAAAACGTCTTCGCCCTATACTTATGACAACTTTTGCAATGATAGGCGCGATGCTACCACTCGCTCTTGGAGAGGGTGCAGGTCACGAGGGAAATGCTCCTATGGCGATAGCTATCATAGGAGGACTTATAAGTTCGACTTTGCTTACGCTATTGGTTGTTCCTGCGATTTATCGTTTTATGTATCCCCTTGATGCTTGGCTTAGGTCATGGTATGAAAAAGGAGAGGTATGATATACTTTTATAAAAAAACAAGGAAAGATATATGAGCGATATAAAGATAGGAGTCTTAACTCTTTCAGACCGTGCAAGTGCTGGTATATACGAAGATATCTCAGGTAAAGCCATAATAGAAACGATGAATGAGTATCTTAAAAGTGAGTATGAGTATGTTTATGAGGTTATTCCAGACCAACAGCCTTTGATAGAAGAGGCACTAAAAGATATGGCGGATACTCATGGATGTTGTTTGATAGTGACTACTGGTGGTACAGGCCCTGATCCAAAAGATGTAACACCTGAAGCTACTGAAGCAGTTTGCCAAAAGATGATGCCAGGATTTGGGGAACTTATGCGTCAAGTAAGTCTCAAGTATGTACCAACTGCAATACTCTCTCGTCAGACCGCAGGTATCAGAGGAAAGTCGCTTATCATCAACCTTCCAGGAAAACCAAAATCTATAAGAGAGTG